>JANQDY010000085.1 GCA_028278625.1 Thermodesulfobacteriota bacterium | reverse complement strand
GCGCTCCCTCCCAGAGTTTTTCAATCATCCAGTCGTATCTTCTGAAATATCGCCAGAAAAGGGCTCTTTTGAGAAAATTGGGGGGTTCGTTTTCGCAGTGGGTGGGTTTCGTGAGGATTACCAGAAACTTCGACACATTCTCATTTGGAAGTCCCTGAAAGGGAAGGGGGTTTACGGTGCCGCCATCCACATATCGGCAGTCATTGATGGAAACGGTTGCAGGATAACAACCCGGAACAGCCAGACATGCCTTGAACAGATCATAGATATCAATTTCAATGGGGCTCAAAAACACCTCTTTCCCATGGGGCACCATCGCCGCTGAAAAATGACAGGTCATTCTACTGCCAAGCAGGGTGTCCTGGTTCAGAGGGTATCTCTTCTTGAAAACGTCGTAGACAAGGTAGTCGATATTCAGGATGGGTCTTTTTTCGGAAAGGGTAATTGATGCGGCCGGGATGTTTTGATAGCAGACCAGCTTGGTACAGGTCAGTTCGTTCCGCCAGACCTCTTCCATCTCCCTCCGCTGGCCTGCGGCACAATAGGCCAGTGTCGGAACGCTGGCCGATACGGCAGCTGCAAAATCGAAATCAGCAAGGTTTTTGTCCATAAGGGCCATCAACGCCCCCGCAACAAACCCGGCCCTCATGGCGCCACCTTCCAGAACCAGTCCCAGCATGGCGAACACCTTTATGATGCTTCTTCTCTCTTCGGTCGCTCCTCTTCCTTGATTGCCATTAATTCCCTAAAAAAGATGTCACAAACGGGAAAGCATTTCAACAGATTTTCATGGAATCCATAAAGGAAAGGGGGATGCTTCGCCAGATTTCGGAATGGGTTGAAAAATCGGTTTCAAATTCCTATTATGTAGAACGTGATGGATAAGGAGCGAATGTTCCGTAAACCGATTCCATTTGAAAGGGTTTAAATCATGAAAAACCGTTCTTTTCTCGTGGCATCCGCCGCAGTCTTGGTGTTTTTTGTTATCCCCGTTTTTGCGGCCGGCAGCATGTGGGTCACATCAGAGAAAGCCCGGCTCAAGTCTCAACCCAAAGCATCTGCAAAAACCGTATCCACCGTCGCCATAGGATCCAAAGTATCCGTATTGGAATCCCAAAAACGCTGGTATCGTATAAGAACCGCGTCGGGCGAAGAAGGCTGGATGTACCGGGGTAAGCTCTCCGATACGCCCCCTTCAAAGGAAACGGAAGAATCCGGTGATCTGTTTGCCGCAATGGGGAGCAGCAGCATTAGCGCCGATGAAGCTCAGACCTCCAGAAGCATTCGCGGTTTGAGCAAGGAGACGGAGCAGTATGCAAAAAAGCGGGGGACACCTGAGACCTACAAGAAAGCCCTGGACCGGGTCCTGGCCATCCACATCACAGACAAGGAAGTGGATGTTTTTCTGAGAAAGGGAAAAATCGGCGAGTACGCGCCATAAAGCGGGTAATGCAAAAAACAGTCCTTCCATTTATTGAACGGAGTTTGGCCATGCACAAAAAACGTATCTTTGCCTTCATTTTGCTGTCGGCATTTCTCGTAATTGCCGGATCCGCTTCCGCCGATCTGAATCGTCCCACACCAAAAGGGAGTGGGGCAGAGCCCTTGCGATTGGCGGGCCTCTTGGACAAATTGATGGATCCCGATAGCAAGGAGAGCAAACTGCTGTCCGGCGCGGTCTCCATACTGGGTTCCGCTTCAGAGATCGATTATAAATCCGAAAGAACCATCGGCGAGAGTCTGGCGTTGGAAGGGTTTCATCGCTACGGATTGCCGGTTCAAGACAAGGCCCTTCAGAGGTATGTGAACTTGGTGGGAAATGCGGTGGCGCGAAATTCTGACAGGCCCAATATCCTCTATAACTTCGTTGTGGTGGAGAGCCCCCTGCAAAATGCTTTCGCCTGTCCCGGCGGCATCATTTTCGTGAGTTCGGGCCTTTTGAAAACCATAGAAAGCGAAGATCAGCTGGCGGGAGTCCTGGCTCACGAAGTGGCTCATGTGGGATACAAACATGCCCTCAAATCCATCCAGCGGGCCCGCTTTTTTGACGGCGTCGGGAAGATTACATCCGCCACCATGGAAGGGGAAAAAGGGAAAGAGTTTGAAGACATGATCGGAGGGCTTCAAGAAACCCTGTTTGATAAGGGTTTGGATCAGAACATGGAGTTTGAAGCCGATACAAAGGCCCTTGAGACCGCCTACCGCACCGGCTATGACCCCAGCGGATTGCTTGAGGTGCTGAGGGAACTCAAACAGATCCAATCCCGCTCCACCCAGAAGGGTTCTTGGTTTTCCACGCATCCCCCATTGGGGGAGCGGATTCGGAATTGTCAGAAAGAACTTCAGAATTATCCGGATGCCAAAAGCCTTGCCCACCTTCCTGACCGGTTCAAGGGGTATCAGAAACGGGTTGCCAAATGATGTTCTTTCGAAGGTCCCATCCCAACTGGGAGCAAATGGTATGAATCCAGAAGAACCTTCCCTGAAATCAGAGGCCCACTACGACGGGGAAACCATCGCACCCGTCCAATTGCCCCTGGATATGGTGTCGTTGGTGGAGGCCTTCAAGCATATTCTGGATCGCGTTTATTCAGGCATCATTTTCTGTGACAAAGACTCCAAAATCCTTTTTATGAACCGTTTCTATGCCAGTTTGCTGAAAACGGACCGCAACAAAGCCATCGGAAAACACATCAGAGAGTATTTTCCCGCATCCCGTCTGCCGGTGGTCATTGAGACGGGTCAGGCCGAATTGGGAAAGAAATGCAGTTTGCGCACCAATCTGGCCCTTTTGGTAAACCGGGTTCCCGTGGAACGGAACGGCGAAACCATTGGTGTGGTCCTGCAAACCTCCTTCCGTGATTTCACCGAAATCAATGACGTCATGACCCGCCTTAACCTCTTGGAAAAAGAGGTTAATTACTATAAGCAGGGACTGGATAGCATCCTTTCGGCCACCTATTCCTTTGACTCCATCGTCGGTGCCAACAGTCGTTTGGTGGAAGCCAAAAAGACCGCCGAAAAATATGCCAGGACCGATTCTCCCGTATTGATTCTGGGTGCCACGGGGACGGGAAAGGAATTGTTCGCCCATGCGGTTCACCGGGCCAGCGGCAGAAAAAACCGTCCCTTTGTGTGTGTCAATTGCGCGGCCATTCCCAGAGAACTCCTGGAGTCAGAGCTGTTCGGATATGCCCCCGGTGCATTTACAGGCGCAAAAAAAGGGGGTAAATCCGGCAAGATAGAGATGGCACATGGCGGTACCCTCTTTCTGGATGAAATCGGTGATCTGCCTCTGAATGCCCAGGCCAAGCTGCTTCGCGTGCTGGAAACAAAGAAGATCGAACGGGTCGGCGGTGTAAAAGCCAGTTCAGTGGATTTCAGGCTGGTGGCCGCCACCAACAAGGGGCTTCGCGAAATGATTCACCGAAATGAATTCCGCGAAGATGTCTTCTATCGGCTCAATACCCTGACCATTGAAATCCCCGCCCTTTCGGAAAGAACCGACGACATTCCGGCACTGGTGCATTTCTTTCTAAAGTCCTCCGGAAATGCGCAATTACAGGTATCAGATGCCGTTTTACGGATGCTTAAGGGGTATTCCTGGCCGGGCAATGTTCGGGAATTGAGGAATGTGGTCATGCGTGCCGTCAGCCTCATTGAGGATCATCATTTTGATGTGGAACATCTGCCCATGGAAATCGTTCGGTTTCAGTCAGAGGGATCTGATCCTTCCCCTGATGATATCGGGTCCCTTTCATCCGAACTGAAACGCTACGAAAAGAAGGTGTTGTCCCAGGCTTTGCGCCTCAGTCGGGGCAATATGACCAAAACCGCCAAATTGCTCGGCATTTCCCGTTCCACCCTGTACGAAAAATGCCGGGTCCACGAACTGTAGTCTTTTTTTAAAGGATACCCTTTTCTCTTCCGTCGAAACTGTCCGGAAAATCGGACGTGTCCGGAAATCCGTACATTTTGTCTGCAACTGAACCTTTCTTTTTAGGGACATGCATTCATGTCCAAGAATTATCTTTTGTAATAATTTTATAGTATTTTCAGTGTGATAGTCCAACGAATGGCCATGGCGAGTTCGGATTGAAGGTTCTTGGCACCAGTATTGCTAAAGATTTGTACTGTAAATTCACATAAAAGGGACAATCCATTTCCCGTCATGGTGTTGGCGGCGGGAGATATCTGGTGAATAGAGATGGTCAACAGTGTTTAATTTCGAGGAGGGAAATTTCATTATGGACGGAAAATATGTTCGGAGTGAGTTTATTGTTCCCCGTTGTACCGACGCATGCCCGGCAGGCGTAGATGTGCCGCGGTATATTCGCGCCGTAAAAGACGGCCGGTACGATGAAGCCGTTGGCGTATTGAGGGAGAAGCTCCCATTGCCGACGGTATGCGCTGATGCATGCTTCGCCCCTTGCGAAGAAGTCTGCGCTTACAAGCAGTTCGGGGATCCCATTGCCATTCGCGCCATCAAACGCGCGGCGGTGGACAAAGGCGGTGATGCATGGAAAAGCGCCAGGAAAACAGCCGCAAAAACCGGCAAAAAGGCTGCCGTTGTGGGCGCCGGACCCGCCGGCTTGACGGTTGCCTATTATCTGGCCGGAAAAGGCCACGAAGTAACCCTGTTTGATGCCTTTCCCAAAGCGGGGGGTGCCATGCGATACGGCATTCCCGACTATCGCCTCCCTCAGGAACGCCTAGACAAGGACATCGACGATATTTTGGAGCAGGGTGTTACCTTCAAAGGGGAAACGGTCATTGGAAAAGATGTTACCATGGGTGACCTCAAGAAGGGTTTTGATGCCATTTTTCTGGGCTCAGGCGCCAATGGCAGCACCCACATTCCTTTAGAGGGGTCCGACAAAGAAAGGGTTCTCTGGGGCTGGGATTTCTTGAAAGACGTGGTATTGGGTGAAACCTTCGATCTGAAAGGTGATGTGGTCGTTGTGGGCGGCGGCAATGTGGCCATCGATGTGGCACTCACCGCAAGTCGTCTGGGTGCCAAAAACGTGGGATTGTACTGCCTGGAGTCCAGAGAGGAAATGCCGGCCCATGCTTGGGAAATTGCCCGGGCCGAGGAGGAAGGCGTGGTCATCCATAACGGATGGGGTCCCGTGGAAGTGCTGGGAGAGTCCGCTGCCGCGGGCCTTAAATTTCAGAAATGCACATCGGTATTTGATGGGGAAGGTAACTTTGCGCCCGAATTTGATGCAGAGACCACCGAAAAGGCAGATGCATCGTCCATTATTCTGGCGGTGGGGCAGACCGCTGATTTAGACTTTCTGGAAGGAGAGATCGGCATCAACACGGATAAGGGACGCATCGGTGTATCCGAAACCCAGGTCACCGGAGATGCCGCCGTGTTTGCCGGCGGGGATGCGGTGAGTGGCCCCGATTCCATCATCGGCGCCATTGCACAGGGCCGAAGCGCCGCGGAAGCCATGGATGCCTATCTGGGCGGCGACGGCAATATCCAGGAAGTGCTGGCAACGCCTGAAAACGAAATCACCCTGCCGCCATTTTTCATGGAGGTGAAACCCAGAAATGAAATGGGTATTCTGAAGTCATGGGAACGTCTCGAGGGCTTTGACCAGGTGGAAAAGGGGCTTACCGATGAGGCCATCGCCGCCGAAGCGGGCCGTTGCCTCAATTGCGATGCCCGTAAGTTCGAAGTCATTTTAAATATGGAGAGCTGCAAAGAGTGTGGATACTGCGTCGAGGCATGCGGGGTCGATACATTTGGTCCTGCCAGTATTTTCAACACCAAAGGGTACAGGCCGGCTGAGGTCAAGTCTTCGGACTGGTGCGTCGGATGCTTCAAGTGCTATTTCTCCTGCCCTGACTTTGCCATCGATGTTGTTGAAGTGAAAGCCTGAACCAGAGGGAGGTTAATCATATGAAAAGGTATTTGGAAACAGGAAACTTCGCGATTACCGAAGGGGCCATACTGGCGGGATGCCGGTTCTTCTCAGGCTATCCCATCACGCCGGCCACGGAACTGGCTGAAGCCATGAGTCAAAGATTGCCCCAGGTGAACGGCGTATACCTTCAGGCCGAGGATGAATGCGCGGCCATGCACATGTGCATCGGCGCGGCACTGGGTGGCATGAAAGCCATGACGGCCACATCAGGTCCCGGATTTATTCTATATGCGGATCCCTACGGATGGGCACTGGGCTGTGAGACCCCTGTGGTGGTGCTCAATTCAGGGCGGGTTGGGCCGGTCAGCGGTATTACCGGTGCTCCCGGTCAGGGAGAGTTCTATCTCATGCGGTACCCCACCCAGGGGGGGAACTTTGAGGCCATCTGCCTGGCGCCCAACACGGCACAGGAATGCATGGCAATGACCGTAGAAGCCTTCTACCTGTCCGAGCGGTTCCGTATGCCCGTATCGGTGCTGGCGGACCAGTTGATCACCGATGGATTCGAAGATATCAGCGTCCCTGAAAATGACGATGAAATGAAAGAGATGGGCTTTCGCACCTGGCCCCGAAAGATCTGTGAGGGGCCCGAATTTTACCCGGCATCCGATGCATTGGATATCCCTCCGGTAGTGCTGGGCCACAACACCGGAGCCCTTTGCTCCGACTGGACCCCCACCGAAGAAGGATATGACATCGAAGAGGTGGAGGCCCATCACAAGCACGCCTACCGGCTGATCTATAAGGTGCGCAACAATCGGGATCTCTTCAGCCATCATTACGAGAAGAAATTCATGGATGATGATCCGGATCTGGTGGTGGTATCTTACGGCAGTCCTTCGCGGGTGGTGAACACGGCCGTGGAAAAAGCCCGGGGCATGGGTTTGAAGGTCGGTTCCCTTCGTCTCATTAACATCTGGCCCTTTCCCGATGAACATTTCGACCGAAAAACGAAATATCTGTCAGTGGAGCTCAACTGGGACGGTCAATTGGTTCGAGAAGTGAAACGGGCCGCCCCCAAAGATTCCCAGATCAATTTCCTGGGGACTTGCGGTGATCTGCCAACAACACCGGATCTGATTGAAACCTTTGAAAAACTTCTTAAAGATGAGCCCCTTAGCCGAAAAGGTTGGGTACTGGAGGAATGGTAGATGGAATATAGAGCAAGCGAGATTACGGCCAAGTATTTGCGTTCCAGGAAGATTCCCAGCACGGCGTGCTCCGGGTGCGGCCTGGGAATGAACCATAAGATTCTGGTTCAGGCCATTAGCGAACTGGATCTGGAAGTGGCGGATGTGGTGTGGGGAACCTCCATCGGATGTGCCGGTCGCCAGACCTTTGCCACCTGGAAAGGGGACGGGTTTGCCGGGACCCACGGCAGGGTATACGCCATTGCCCGGGGATTGCGCATAGCGCTGCCGCCAGAGAAAAAGATCATCATCACGGTGGGTGACGGAGATGCCTTTGGCATCGGGCTCATGCATCTGGTGCATGCGGCACGCTCCAATGCGGACATGACCGTCATCGTCAATGACAACCTGGGATACCAGTCCACCGGTGGTCAATACGGATGGACCACGCCCCAGGGGAGCCACACGGACAGCAGCCCATACGGAATGTTTGAACACAACCTCATGAGTGACGGCATGGACGTCATGCACATCCTGAAAGGCGCCGGCGCCACTTTCCTGGCCCGCCATGTGGCCATGGATGGGGCCAGGGCGGTTCAGACAGTCAAAAAGGCAATTGAAAACAAGGGCTTTTCCCTGGTTCACATGCCATATCCCTGTCCCACCAATTTTGGATCCCGGGAACTGGGTTCCAGAAATCAGGTCAATATCTACAAGTGGATTGAACGACAGGCGGCGCCCCTGGGTCAGGAAAAGGAAGACACAGTGTGGGCCACCGGCATATGGCATGATGCCAGTAACTCCAGGCCCGAGTTTTCCGAATTTGTGCACGAGACCCTCGAAAAGATCAGGAGGACCGGAAGCATATGAAAAACAGAATCGAAATTGTGGCAAGCGGTTTTGGCGGACAGGGCGTCGTCAGACTCGGGCAGATTGTAGGAGAAGCCGGGGTCAAGCAGGATCTGCACGTGACCATGCTCAAAAGTCACGGTACGGAAATGCGCGGCGGCTATGTGAGAAGTCAGGTGGTCCTGTCCAAGAATATTATCGACAGCCCTATGTGTGAGTCTCCGGACTATTTTGTAGCGCTTTCCAAAGGGGCCTATGACCGGTTCAAGGACACGGTGCCCGAAGACGGGTTGATCATCTATGACCCGGCGTTCGTGGAAGATATTGACGAAAGTCTTCCGTGCACCCAGAAAGCGTTTCCGGCAAAGGACCTATCCATGGAGCATTTCAACAACCCGCTTTTTGCCAACACGCTGGTACTGGGCCATATGGCAAAGGTGATTGACGGCCTTGAAAAGGATGTGGTCTTGGAAAGCATCCTGATGGTAATTCCAAAGTTCCACGACCGGAATCGTCAGGCCTACCAGATTGGGTATGATTACGGCAACTGATGTAACGGTTGTCAATGCGAAACCCTCAGTCTAAAGAAAGGGGTAACGAGTTAATGCGGACTATCAGGTATTTTATCGATAAGCGGGCCAAGAATGAGCCGGATAAGACCTATATGATAGCCCCTGAGCCTGCATTGAGTCTTTCCTACGGCCAATTGAAGGAAGACTCAATCCGGTTTGCAAAATATCTGGCAAAGATGGGGTTAAAAAAGGGGGACAAGGTCTCCTTCATGTTGGCAAACGGCTACCAAGCCAATAAAATATTTCAAGGAACCATGTATGGAGGGTTCGTGGTAGCACCCCTCAATTTGATGGCCCAACCTTCCCAGTTGGCGTATGTGCTGGAACATTCGGATGCCAAGGTTGTATTTTTTAGCGAAGACCAGAAAGATCGTGTGAATGCCGCTGCGGCCAAATTGGACCGGGACATCAAACTGATCGAGATTGATAATAACGCGGAGAGCATTATTCCTGAAAATGAAGATGCTTCGGGCATATCACTTCCGGAAGTGGAAGAGGGGGATGACGCCCTGCTGTTGTACACCTCAGGAACCACCGGTGTGCCGAAAGGGGTGATATTGTGCAACAAGAACATGGTCGCCGGCGGTGAATACACCACCCTGGCCCATGAACTGACACCCGATGATCGGGCGCTTTGTTCACTGCCTCTTTATCACATTAATGGTGAAGTGGTGACGTCCGTG
Source organism: Thermodesulfobacteriota bacterium (assembly GCA_028278625.1). The sequence continues at coordinate 95,102 of JANQDY010000085.1, read as the reverse complement.
ACACCGCTCGTGAGCGGGGGCAGCGTCGTCATTCCCAACAAATTCAGCACCAGCAATTTCTGGGAATTGATATCCGAATACCGATGCACTTGGTTCAGCGTGGTGCCCACCATGATTTCATATCTGTGTAGCGCCACGGATCTGGAAGGGATGAATTACAATGTGGATCAGGTCCGTTTCGGCCGGTCCGCTTCCTCAGCCCTGCCGCCGTCGCTGCATCACGCATTTGAAGAAAAATTCGGCATATCCATTGTGGAGACCATGGGCCTTACGGAGACGGCGGCACCCGTATTTTCGAACCCCATGGATCCGAAGTTGCGCAAATACGGATCGCCTGGGCAAGCCGTGGGGAACACTGCCAAGATTATCAATGAAAAGGGCGAGGAACTGCCGCGAGGTGAGCAGGGCGAGATCATGATCAAGGGCGACAACGTGATGAAAGAATATTACAAGGCGCCCGATATTACGGCGAGTACCATTGAACCGGATGGCTGGCTTCATACCGGAGATCTGGGTTATATGGATGAAGACGGGTTCGTCTTCGTCACGGGCCGTATCAAAGAGCTTATTATCAAGGGTGGAGAGAACATCGCGCCCAAGGAGATTGATGAGGCCCTATACCAGCACGCCGACATATTGGATGCGGCGGCGGTGGGCATTCCGGATGATGCCTATGGTGAGGAAATTCTGGCCTGCGTAACACTACAGCCCGGTTCCAGCGTGACGGAACAGGAACTACTGGACCATTGCCTGAAACTTTTGGGCAAATTCAAAACCCCCAAGACCATCAAAGTGATGGAGGAACTGCCGAAAGGACCCTCTGGAAAAATACAGCGTCTGAAATTGCCTGATTTGATTAAGAAACTTGAGGAGAGCCAATGATTCTCCTTCAGGTGTTGTCCTGTTTGGTCCTGAACTTCAATGTCCCATAGAGATTGTTTTTCAGGATGCATATGGTAAACAGAGGCGGTAAACGATGCGGTAAAAGGCGTAAGGCATTTTGCGAGGGTATTTTTTCGCAAATAGGCCTTGGGCCTTTTGCTGTTTCAAAATGCTCGGTCTATCTTGCGGGCAACCGCTTCAGGTCCATGGGTTTTTAGAGACGAGGTTTTCATATGTCAGAATTTTTGCAATATTTTCCACAAGCGCTCAGTTTTACCAACCTGTTAACACTTGTTCTGGGGGTTATCGGGGGGCTCGTTCTGGGGGCCACTCCCGGTCTTAGCCCGACCATGGCCGTGGCCCTGCTGGTTCCCTTCACATTTCACATGGATCCCGCCACGGGACTGATCCTTCTTGGCGCGGTCTACACGGCCACGGTGGCAGGTGGCGCCATTTCCGCCATCCTCATCAACATCCCAGGCGCCCCCGCCAACATCGCGACGCTTCTGGACGGCCACCCCATGGCCCAGCAGGGGCGCTCCCAAACGGCGCTCTATTACTGTTTCATCAGCTCTTTGGTGGGCGGCCTCATCGGTATGGTGATCATGGTTTTGTTTACCCCGCCACTGGCCAGGATCGCCATGAAATTCGGACCGTCCGAGATGTTCTGGATCGCCATTTTCGGTATCAGTGTCATGGCGGGCCTTTCCTCCGGCTCCATCCTGAAAGGACTGCTCGGCGGCATGTTCGGGCTCTTGATCAGCACCATCGGGTACAGTCCACTTTTGGGCTCCCCCCGATTCGTATTCCACGACGTGTTGACCGGTGGTGTGGCCATTGTGCCCGCCCTCATCGGCCTGTTTGCCATCCCTCAGGTATTCTCACTGGTGGAAGGGCTGGGCAAAAAGATGGAACGGCCGGATTTCAAACCGGAAAAAGGGGTTCTGTTCAAGACCATTGTTGAGAACCTCAAGATGGTGAAGGCACTGGGAATCGGATCGGTGGTCGGGTCCCTGATCGGCGTTATCCCGGGTGCCGGGGGCCAGGTGGCAGGTCTTATTGCCTACGATCAAACGAGGAAATTCTCCAGAAAACCGGAATCCTTCGGCACCGGAAACCCGGAAGGGGTTGCCGCGGCGGAATCCGCCAACAATGCCATGGTGGGTCCCAGCCTGATTCCCCTTTTGACCCTGAGCATTCCGGGCAGCCCAACCGCGGCGGTTTTGCTGGGAGGGCTACTCATCCACGGGCTCTTTCCCGGGCCGGATCTGTTTCTGAACAACGCGGAGGTTACCTATACCTTTATCGCCAGTCTGGTTCTGGCCCAGATCGCCATGTGCATATTCGGTATCCTGCTGTCACGATATTCCTACATGGTCATGAGCGTTCCCAACCTGTTCATGATTGCCGCCGTCACCATACTGGCTGTTTACGGCACCTACAGCGTTCAAAACAGTTTCGATGATGTCATCGTCATGTTTTCCCTGGGGACGCTCATGTACATCGGTCGCAAATTCGGTTTTTCGCCGGCGCCGGTGGTGCTGGGGATTATTCTGGGCCCCATTGCCGAGGATAATTATCTCAAAGGGAAACTGATTGCGGATACGGATGTGGGCGTGTTTTCCTATTTCTTCACGGGATACATGAACATTATCATTATTCTGCTCTGCGCTGCGTCCATCGGTTACAGCGTTTATGGCGAAATCAGATCTTACCGGAAGGCAAAGGAGGCGTTGGTTTGAAAAAGGATATTATCGTATCACTGGTGCTACTGGCGGGGGTTATCGCACTCTATCTCAGCCTCGGCTTGATGGATGACCCCAGGGCCGTGACTTTTCCCCAGGTGATCATCATTATTATGGGGATCCTCTCGGCGTTGCTCTTGATTCAATCCGTGGTCCTTAAACAAGCCGAAACGTCCAAAGGTGCCGGTTTTCCCTTCGGGCGCTTTTTGATATGTTTTTTTCTGATCATCCTTTATTTTATTTTTATGGAGTCTTTGGGATTCTACATTTCGGCCTTTCTCTTTTTTGTGGCAATAACCTTCATTCTGGGCAGTGCCGACCTGACCGTCAAAAACGCCATGGCCCGGGCCATCGTGGGGGCTGTTTTTACCGGGATTCTGTTTCTCTTGTTCAACGTGCTTCTGGCCGTTCAAACACCCAAAGGTTTGCTGTTGTAGATTTTTTGACGTTTTCATGAAGTTTATCATGCTGGCGGGCCAAAGGCTTTCCGGCTTTTTCGGATGGGGATTAGGCCTCATCAAAACACTTTTTGAGATAGGGAGGAGAAATGATGAAAAAGAGAAGTTCAGGTTCATTGGCAATGGTTTTCTTTCTGGCGTTGGCAGTGGTTTTCGGCATGAGCCCGGCGGTTTTTGCGGAGTATCCGGAATCACCCATCAGCATGATCGTCCCCTATTCACCGGGTGGCGCCACAGACTTCCAGGCCCGAATCGTTACCATGATGGCTGGCGATAAGAAGTATCTGGGGCAGCCCATTGTCATCATCAACAAGCCCGGCGCCGGCGGCCAGGTGGGGTGGAACTGGTGTGCCCAGAAGGCTCCCAAGGACGGATACACCATGCTGAGCTACAACGTGCCCCATTTCATTGCCCAGTCCATCGTTTTCAGGACCAAATACAATATCCAAAAGTTCGCCCCCGTGGCCAACTGGGGAGCGGACCCGGCGGTGCTCATCGTGGGGAAGGAGAGCCCCTTCAACACGGTCCAGGAACTGGTGGATTACGCCAAGAAGAACCCCGGAAAGGTAACGGTGAGCGGCGCGGGGCTCTACGTGGGACACCACATCGCCTTTTTGCAGTTCTCCAAGGCTACGGGCGTCAAAATGACCTATATCCCTGAAAAGGGCGGCGTACCGGCCATGCAGTCCGTGATTGCCGGCAAGGTAAAAGCCGGTTTCAACAACCTTTCCGATGCCTACAGGAATCAGGACCGTTTGAAAATCTTAGGTGTTGCGGACCTGGAACGGAACAGCTTTCTGCCGGATGTGAAGACCTTTAAGGAGATGGGCATCGATGTCGACGATTCCAGCGTAAACTTCAGAGGCGTCGCTTTTCCGGCGGGCGTATCCGACGACATCGTCAATAAATGCGCTGACATCTTCCCCAAGATGTTCGACAACAAGAAGACCCTCAAGAAGATGAAGAGCAGCGGCAGCCCCGTTCGCGTGATGACACGGGACCAGGTCATCAAAATGTGGCAGGAAAGGGAGAACTACCTGAAAGAGCTGCTGAAAGACCTCAAAAAGAAATAGGCTTGTTGCAGGTTATTAACACTTCGCGTTCCCACGCTTCGGGCGTGGGAACGCCCATGTATCATGGCTTCGTATTGGGAAATGTTCCCTTCTTCCTCCTTCTCGAAAAACGCTTGACATCAGAGTGTTCACTGCAAAATAATAGAATTTACCTTTTCTAAATCGCTGTTGGTTTTCCTGTTGATTCCTTATGCCTGCGATCTTCATTCATCCTGCAGCTTTTGTTTTACCTGAGACATCTTGGGCACGCTTGTTTTTAGATTGTTAGATGGCATTCCACTTTGAGTGGAGCTCAGTCCCTTTTTAAAAGGATTTTTTATGGGAAAGGCCAAAGCGCTACTTTTCTCCATCTTTATCACCTTTTCTCTGTTTTCTCTAACAGTTCCGGCAACGGCAGATGACGGGGAAGATGTTCCTCTTCGGGTATTTCTGCCGGAACCGTTGACACCCAAGCTCTCCGCCGATGGGAACACCCTGTATGACGGGGGATCAATACTGGTTGTTGTGGCTGATCCGAAGCCTTCGACCTTGAGGCGTGTCCCCGCCCCCGACCGGGTTTCCGACCAGACGGAAAGGGCGACCGCCAGCTTTTCCATCACCTACATTACCAATGGTAGTACCGATGCCTGGGGTGTAACCTGTGAAACATTTCCTGAAGCGGCCAAAGACGCTTTCAATGCGGCGGCCAATATTTGGGCAAATACCATCACCTCCAATGTTCCCATCACCATTAACGCCTGCTGGGCCGACCTGGGATCTTCATCGACATTGGGCTATTCCGGGGGTCAGCCGTTACGCAGGGATTTTTCGGGCGCCACGCAATCAAACACCTGGTACGCCGGCTCTCTGGCCAACGCCTTGAATGGATCGGATCTGGATCCAACACAATTTGATATGCATATTACCTACAACCGCAATTTCACCTGGTACTACGGGACGGACGGAAACACGCCGGCTGCCCAGATGGATTTGATGTCGGTGGTGTTGCATGAGATATGTCACGGGCTAAATTTCTCAGGGTCCATGAGTTATGCGGCCGGCAAAGGGAGCTGGGGCTACGGCACCGGTTATCCGAACATCTATGACGTGTTTATGCGGGATGGGAGCGGCACGCAACTCATCAATACCAGTACTTATGCCAATGGCTCCACATCCCTTGGCAATGCCCTGACCTCCGACAACATCTGGTTTCACGGCACCAATGCCATGTCAGCCAATGGCAATCAGCGTGTAAAAATGTACGCTCCGGCCACATGGACCCCGGGATCAAGCTACTCCCACCTTGATTACAATACATTCAACAATACCTCGAACCAGCTGATGGTTTATGCCATCAGCGCAGGAGAAGCCATTCATGACCCGGGTGCCGTTACGGAAGGCCTTCTAAAAGACATTGGCTGGCAGATTTCCGGAACAAATACGCCGACCGTCACGACAGCGGCCGTAACTTCCATCACCTCCAACAGTGCCGTAAGTGGTGGCAATGTCACTTCTGACGGAGGCACCCCTGTCACGGCAAGGGGGGTTTGCTGGAGCACCTCCGCCAATCCAACGACTGCTGATACCTGCACTTCAAACGGCACCGGCACCGGCACTTTTTCAAGCACCATAACGGGTCTCAGTCCCGGATCAACCTATCACGTGAGGGCATACGCCACAAATACCGGTACCGGATATGGCTCGGATCTCACTTTTGCAACGGCGGGTGCCAGTTCCATCGGTGAGGCGGTGGATAATACTGCATTGAGCTGGACCACCGGTGGGAATGGTAACTGGAGCGCTCAATCAGCGGTTTCCCATTACGGGGGTGATGCGGCACAAAGCGGTAGCATTACCAATGATGAGAGCACCTGGCTTCAAACGACGGTGACCGGACCCGGAACACTCAGCTTCTATTGGAAGGTTTCTTCCGAAGCCGATTATGACTATCTTAGGTTCTATATCGATAGTGTTGAAAAGAACAAAATCAGCGGGAATGTGGACTGGCAGCAAAAATCCTATGCCATTTCGTCCGGAAGCCACACGCTCAAATGGACCTATACAAAAGATTACAGCCTGTCCGGCGGTAGTGATGCGGGATGGCTGGATAGAGTGGTTTCCACTGTATTAGAATGCCCGGACTGCTCCGGAAATGCGGTTGTCCTAAGCAATGTGACATTTTCCGCCGGCACCACCTGTGAATGCGTCGGTACCACTTCGATCACCATGGGAACCGGGGTTACCGTTGAAAACGGGGCCACGGTGACATTCAAGGCCCCGCTGATAGAGGTTGGCGGCGGCTTTCATGCGGAAAGCGGTTCGTCAGTGACATTCACTCAGTAACATGGGGAATTGATTCGGTGCTGATCCTATTGCGCTGAATGCTTGTGGTAAGTCGTTCCGGTTTTCTTTCGTGTAAAAAGGCTAGACCGAAAATCCCTCCATCAGGGCCAGCACATTCTGCCCCAGAATGTCGTGGTTGTATCCCCCTTCGAGGATGGCGAAACATCCGCCCCCAATTCTCATGGCGGCAGCCTTCACCAGCCCGCCGATTTCTCTGTAGTCTTCGGTTTTGAGGGTGCTTCCCCAATCCTCTTCGTGATCATCAAAGCCCGCGGAAATGCCGATGAGGTCCGCTTGACACGCACTCATCTCCTTTGCCACCTCAGCAAGGTAGTCATCCCTGTCTCCGGCTTTCACATTATGAACCGTCACCCAGTCTTTCCCGCCCAAGATATTGACGTTTCCATCGCCGAAATGAAGATCGAAATCAAGGACATAAGCGGTCTTGATTTTCTGTTGATCCAACAGATACTGAAGTGAAATGGCCATGTTGTTGAAATAGCAGAACCCCCAGGCGGAATCGGCGGAGGCGTGATGACCCGGCGGCCGGATGACGCCCATGCACGGTTCATGAAGTCCGATGGTTGCCGTCTGAACGGCCCCTCCTGCCGCCAGTGCCGCCATATCATAGACCCCCTGGGCACGGACCCTCTTAATGTGGGAATCCGTGTGTACCGCCAGGATCTGATCCGCTGTGGCGGGGATCGCCTGAATCACTTGGGCCACAGGCTCAATAACGCTCATGATGGATTCCATTCGCCCCGGCGCGGCCGCGGGATCACTGGCATAGACGCCGTAAAAGGCATCGTTAAAAACGGTTTTCATGGCTCCCTCCCTTGGTTTCTGAACGAAAACCGGCATTCCCATGAGATCCGGGATCCGCACGATGGGCCGGACCCCGGAGTTTCAAATGATGCATTATAGCATGGTAAAGGGAGGATGGGGAAGCAGGCCTCAGTGAAATGTCGGCCTGAATCATCAAAGTTCCACCCCTTGAAGGCGTTTTGAAAGGTACGTACCGGTCATGGCAAGGGATTCAGGATCAAGATAGAACTCCGAATGCTTTTGAAAAAGCACGCTGCACTGGGCGGGAAATTCATCGTCCTGATCATTGTATAGCATCAAAAGGGAGATGCGGGGAAGAGCCTTAAAGACCATGGAAACATCATATCTAAACTGACCGTTTTGCAGATGGCCTCCCAGGTTCAGGGCAGCCTGGTACAACTGTTCTTTCTTCCCTGAAAAGGTTTTTACGATGGCCTGCTCCGTATCACTGCTGAAGTAATTAACGTTTAAGAAATGGGAGGTTTCCTTAAAATCCCTAAAGGAGACCCATGTGGGGTCATCCTGGGTCTGGGTTGGCGCAAGAAGAATGTATTTGGCCAGTATGACACACACCATGTAATGGGGTCGTTCCCCAGTCCCGTTGAAAATACCTTCTTCTGAAACCGTGTACTTTCTGTCGAAAAACGGGATGGTTACCTGATCACCGGTACCATCGATTGCCAAAACATCCGTCAGGTCATTGAGATCAATATCCGAAATCTGGCGGATATAGTCCCTATAGTGTTCTTCAAATATCTCCGAGTTTTTGAACATTTTCCATCTCCTTCCCACAAGGCCGGATTTCCGGACTGTTGTTGACTTAAAAAGTGTAAAGAATCATACCCTTCGACCCTAAAGGGATTCTACGAAAATCCATCGCCCGGATGGGGGATATGATCATTTCTTTTTGAAGAAAGCGCGACAAAAATGGGCATACTCGATGTTCACATCTGTTTAAAAATCCAAATGCGTTATAAAATTTTTGACTGATGCGCAATTTTAGGCATAATGGAGCTTCTTTGGAAGTGTCGCGTAAAGCTAGAGGGAAGAAGGCTGAAAAGCCGGTACCGACAGAAGAATCTTCAAACAGAGGTGCACCGAAATGGAAAGAAAGGATGAAATCTGGATTATCGGAACTGAACCGCCATGTCCGAGGTGCCATCATTTAAATGAGATGGTGCATGAACTGCTGAGTGAATTGGGGCTATCGGTTCGGGTTCGGCATCTGGCCTATACGGACGACGAATCTCGTGAACTGGCGGCAAAAGAGGGTCTGGAACCGGGCACTGCAAAGAATGTGGCCCAGAAGGGGGGTATTCAAATGGATTGGCAACAGATCGGGGCGCTTGTGAATCCCGGGACCCCTATGAAGGAGGAGAAAAACGATGACGTCTGTTGCCCTCAGGTGGCCCAATGGACTCCCGAACTGGACCAATTGCTGAGGCCCTGTGAAATTGAAGCGAAGAACTTGGGCATCATGATGACGCCGGTGCTGGTCCTATCCGGACGCATCAGACACCAGGGAAGCGTTCCCCTACGAGATCAGATCAGAACCTGGCTCATGGAAACTTACCGAAAGGGTGACACGGGAAGCAATGGAGACCCATTAACCGTTGAAGTTTTCGGGCCCGGATGCGCCAACTGTGAAAAGGTCTATCAAAACACTTTTGAGGCGGTGGCTCGCTTGGGCCTTGATGGACGGGCCAGAATCATCAAAGTCACCGATATTCAGACGTTTGGAAAAAGGGGGATCAATGTCACTCCGGCGCTCGGCATTGACGGAATAATCGTATCCAAGGGAAAGGTCCTGGGGGTTCAGGAAATAGAAAAGTTTCTGGAAAAAGAAGGAAAAGTGGATGGGTGAGCCTGGTGTTGTAATAACCCTTGCCGGTTTTCTGGTCCAAAGCGTAAGGTTTGGGAGGGATATCCTTGGACGGCACATGGTCTGAGCAGATCTTATCGATTCTGTTTCCCTGGGCGACGACGGCGGTATCCGTGTTTCTGCTCCTTCGGAACAACCGAGAAAAACGGAACCCGATGGAATGGAACCTTGTGGATCGCTGTCTGTTGATGATCGCCCTGTTCTGTTTTGTGGGAGGGGCGAGCAACATCGTCATGGGTACAGCCGTCGCTCTCTATTTTGAACAACTCCCCTGGATCGATTGGGACTTTGCACGAGTCTATTATCAGATCACCCGCAGTTCGGGGATTATCTGGCTATTGCTGCTGGTGCTGGGATTCTGTCTGAGGAAACGTTTTCCCGAAAGCCGTGTGTTTGCCCACCTGAGCATTCAATACAGTGCATTCCATGTCTCTTTTATCTGTTATACCTTCGGACCGGTGACCCACCCCGGCCCTTTTCTGCTGGGCATGGCGCTTGGAACCCTCAATTTTCTCCTTTTTGAACTGAAATTGGCCCTGCCGTGGATGGTTACATTCACTTTCATAACGGTTGGACTGTCCATCGCCACCTGGGCGGGCATGATTCCCTATGCCCCCCTATTTATGTCGTCACCCTTTACGGGCGGAAAAATCGAACCTTTTTATTTCGTGGGGAACACACTTTTAGTGATGATGGTCTTTCTTCTCATGCTCGTACTCATGGCCTATATCTTTGCAAGGTGGCGAGATCGGGAGAGCAAAGTCTCTGAAATGACGGTTCTTTTAAAGAAAATGTTCGGGCGTTACCTTTCCACTGAAGTGATGAATTCAATGATCGAAAATCCGCTCGCCCTTGAAATGGGCGGGGAGCGGCGGAGTGTGACCATCATGATGACGGATCTGAGGGGATTTACCGCCCTTTCGGAACGGCTCGAACCGGAACGGGTGGTGCAATTGCTCAATTGCTATTTTGAGGTCATGGTGGAGGAGGTCCTGAAGTACAACGGTACCATCAACGAAATTATCGGCGATGCGCTCCTTGTCATATTCGGCGCTCCCCAGGACATGCCGGATCGTGCGGAGCAGGCGATCGCATGCGCCATTGCCATGCAGAATGCCATGGGGCGTGTGAATGCCGAAAACCGCGACAACGGTCTTCCCGAGCTGGAAATGGGCATCGGTTTAAACGAAGCGGAAGTCATCGTCGGAAACATCGGGTCCAGCAAACGGAGCAAATATGCCGTGGTCGGAAGCGGCGTCAATATGGCCAGCCGCATTGAATCGTATACGGTGGGGGGACAGATTCTCATTTCCGAGTCTGTCCTAAAAGAGGCAGGTGAACTCCTGCGGATCGACGGACAACGGGAGGTGCTTCCCAAAGGGGCTGAAACGCCGCTAAGGATCTATGAAGTGGGCGGTATTGCGGGGCGTTTCAATCTGGCCCTGGAAGAAAAAGAGGCTGGCATGGTTCTTTTGACCCGTCACATTCCTTTAAAGTATACGGTACTGGAAGGAAAGCACGTGGGGAAGAAAGCGGCCGAAGGCCATATTACCAGCCTTTCCAGAAAATGCGCTGAGATGACCCTTCAGGAACCGGTCAAACTCCTGAACAATCTGAAAATGAGTTTCCTGGAAGTGGATCACGAGTTGAGCGCCAAGGATTTCTACGGAAAGATCATCGGCCGGATGGACCCGGACACTCTTTCCCACACGGTGCGATTCACGGCACTCCCCGCCGAGGTCCGCTCCTTTTTCCAGGCCCACCGGCAGTATGCGAATGAGAAGACTTCTTCGGTCGACCGGGACGCTTGAGCCCCTTTTGAACCGGCCTTCGACTTCAGGGAAAACAGCGGGCAAAGGCCTTCATGAGACGGGGTGATCCCTTCATCCGAAGCTTTCGTTGCGCCAATGCCCACAAAAGGTTCTTTTGACCGGCCAAAAAATCAAGCCAGGTTTCAGCATCGGCGGTGACATGCATGTCCGCTTTGTCCACAAGACCATTTTGGACATGGATGGTCTTATTTCCAATGGTGACGGTCCCCTGGCATTCCTCCTTCCCGGTAAAGGTAAAATGGTAAATGGCGTTCAGGCCTTCTGATTGGTCCCGTTGAAAAGCGATGGGGAGGCTTTCCAGGAACCCTGCCGCGGAATGAGGCCTGAGGCCATTGCCCACATGTTTGGCGGTCTTGTGGGGGAAGTGCTTTCTCACATGATTTTCGGCATCTGAGCCGGGCACCACATAGACGGTTTCGCTTTTCTCTCGAAGGGGCTTTACCACTTCCCGGATAAAGGCCCGACGGTCGTCCAGATAGGTGCCGATGACCCTTTCCCCGGCGGGACAGGCGGCCATACAGTATGAGGACTTGTTAGAGATCCCATAGCTCAGGGACTGCCACATGGAAACAGTCTCAGGGTCACTGACCCTTTTGCGGTAGCTTTTGACGGAATCGCTTTTTACGACATTTTCGACCCAGTCTGAAAAGCCGCCCAGACGATCCCTGTAATTGTGGGTGATGCAGGCGGTGAAATTGAAATGGCCGTCGGGGCAGATGGCTCCCACCGGGCAGACAGAGACACAGAGCCTGCATTCAATGCACGGGTTGTAATCCAGTGGCCCATCGTAAACGGTCACCTCCTTGTCCAGAAAAATGGTGCCAAGGACAACGAAGTTTCCGAATACGGGATGGATGAGGAGGCGGTGGTGACCCATCATGCCCAAACCGGCGGCAATGGCAATGGTTTTGTGGGAAACCGGCCACATCTTGCCCGGCCATTTGGCAAGGTTCATGGGGAAACCGGCGGAAGGGGTCATTGCTCTGATCCCCTTTTCATTCAAGGCCGTCACAATTTTTCGGGACACGGCGTTGGTTTGTTCAAAGGTCTGCACAAACTCCAGATCCGATACATCCCGGGAATGGCATCGAATGTTGTCCGGGTTCATCCGGCACACAAAACTCATGAGGCTGCGGGTTACCGGAAACAGTGCGGGGATGTCCGCCACATGGTCTTGGATTTCCGGACGACCGATTTCCACCAGGCCCACATCGTCGGCACCCGCCAAAAGGGCCGTTTTCTTGAGCCACGCTGCATCAAGGATTTTCCGGGAGGCCAAAGGAGGGTCTTTTTCACGTTTTCTTCTGTAGTTCACGACAGTGGGGTGGTCCTCCAGTTTCATGATCAAACCCTCCTTTATGGATGCTTTTTTTTGCATTCACCCTTCCCATACTTCGGGCGGGACCATTCCCATCCCCTGGTACTCAATACGGTAGGGGACGATTTTTAAGACACAGTAATTGGGGTCATCAGGACCGGAAAATATGGCTTTCAGCTGGTCATTCCAGACCGCTTTCTTGGTTTCTTCATCGGTGAGGATTTCAGCCTTGCCCTGGACCTGAAGGTAAGACTCCGCCGTTTCAAAATCGGTGACACCGGTTGTCAGATGGACTTCAGGGTTCTTTTGGATCTGTGCCACTTTTCTCGATTGAACAAAGGTGGCCATCCAGAAGGTCAGGTTTTCATCCGCCATGGGGGTGACATAACGGGCCCACGGTTTTCCGTCTTCCGTGATGGTTGCAAGCACGGACAGGGTCGGGCGATCAATTTTTGCCAGGATTTTTCCTTTTAGTTCAGACATTTTCATCTCCTTTCAAAAATAGCTGGGGTTTTGGTTTGGGGTTGAACAGACCGGTCTGTTTTTTGCCGGCCATAAAAAACGGTTCACATTTGGTCATGCACCCGATGTGAGAACGTGGGTAAAGATAAAATGTTTGTGGTTCTTAAGGGGTTCGGGGCCTTTGACGGCTTTCATGTGCAATAAGGCCCCGTGCCAGCTGCTAACCAGGAAATAGGCCGCATCCCGCACGTTTAGATGCCCGGGAATCTGACCCTCCTGTTGCGCCTCCTCCAGCAATCGAACATATCCGTCAACCATGATGTTTATGCTCGATTGGAGTTTCTCCCGAAAAGCCGGGCTCAGATCTCCCATTTCCTGGGTCAAATTACCGACGGGGCAGCCATAGGCGTAATCCTTCGATTTGAAGAATTCCATGAACCAGTCAAGAAGCTTGTCGATCTTTTGAAGGGGCGAAAGCATGGGATCTTCCAGGATCGGGGCCGTAATGGCAGCATAGAACTCGCCGAAATAGTCGATCACCTGAAGACCGAAATCCTCCTTGCTGCTGAAATAGTTGTAAAAGGACCCTTTCGGCACTCCGGCGGCCCTGAGAATCTCCTGAAGCCCGGTGTGATGAAAGCCCTTGAGGTGAATCAGTTCCGCCCCGTTTTCAAGAATTTTCTGTTTGGTGTTCGGTTTCATGGCCTGGATCTTTTTGGGAAGTCCTGAAGAATATTAGACCGGTCGTCTATTAGTGTCAATCTTTTTTTTAGAACCCCTAAAAAATGGCATGTCAATTTGAAGACGTGAAGCGCCCGAAAACGGCACCAATGGATGGGCACCAAATCGTCGGTTGCTATACGGCTTTGGCCAGCGTCTCTTGAAATGGGTGTGGACGTGCACCCTTATCCGTGTACATTTTCCAGGTTTTTTCAAAGGCGCTTTCAAAGGATCGGCCTTCCGCATATTGTCGTGCGGCCTGGGCCATTTGCGACAGTTTCCCCGGGGCCCTCATCAGTGCCTGAATGGCCGCGGCCAGAGCGGGCCCATCGTGGGCTGGAACAACGATCCCAGTTTTTCCCGGAATCATGTTTTCATGGGGACCGCCGGAGTCGGTTACAATGACAGGCAATCGTGAGGCTTGTGCTTCCAACACCACATTGCCGAAGGTATCGGTGGTGCTGGGAAATACGAAGAGGTCGCAGCTGGCATACAGTTTTTCCAGGGGCTCACCAAGAATGCAGCCCATAAAATAACATTTGGTTCCTTTGAGCTCACGCTTCATCTCCTCAAGATAGGGGCCGTCACCCGCCACAATGAGGGAAATGTGATCCATTTTTTTGGAAAGACGCTTGAACACATCCACCAGCAATGGCAGATCCTTTTCCTTGGAGATACGCCCTACATAGAGTAATTTAAAGGCGTCCACATTCAGGAATTGCTGCAGGAACGGCAGGTCTCTTTTTGATGGGTGAAACCGCTCCGTGTTGACCCCCCGTGGAAATATGAGAATCTTTTCCGGTGAAACACCTTTGGAAATCAATTCATCCCCAGTGCTTCTGGATGGCACATAGACAAAATCCATTTGCTCATAATACCAGAGCATGTATTTCCACATCAGCTCTTCGATGGTGTCGTCGTCCGTAAGGTATCCCGCATACTGGGGAAGTGACGTATGGTAGGTCCCGATAATGGGGAGTCTGAGAATGTGGGCAATGGCGAGCGCCGCCAGGCCGATGGGACCCGGCGTTGCTGAATGAAGATGGGTAAAGCCCTTTTCGTAGCAAAAATTGAGCATTTCAAGGAAAGGGGGATAGAATAATTTTTGATCATAATACTCGGGAAGGCGTTGAATATCGATGGGTTTGAAATTCTTAACGCCCATAAGGTGCGGGTGTGTTTCGTCTTCGCAAGTCAGCACCGTCAGATTCTTGCGGGTTTTTCCGGCCAAGCGAACCTGTTGTTGCAGGGTCGCGGCAACACCGTTGATTTCGTAAAAGGTGTCGGTAAAGTGAGCGACATTGATGGCGTCAGACCCTTGAAGCTGTCTTAAGCCGTTCTGGGAAAAGCGAATCCGAATACCTTCCGCCACCTCCCGATCCCTGGCAAACAGGGAGAATGACAGAAAGTAAGGTGCCAACAACGAATAGAGTGCGGCCGCTGAGCCGAGAGAACTGAAAACATCGAAAACATTGGCCCCGGATAGATGTTCGGTAAAGGGACTCAGGAAGTGAAGGAGTGTTCTGTTGGAGATATGATGAACGAACTGAAACCACTTCTCGTCAAAGTCGGCCCCTTTCGGTTTTCCCCGTTTTGCAATGGACAGAAAATCGTTGTCGCTTAGCAACAGATTCTGGGATTCGTAACGGAGCAGCTGCTTGATGCCGGTGTTTTCACCCGGAGTCTTTGATTGCTTATGGGTATTTAAAAAGAAGTAAATTTTTGATTTCAAACTTGATTTGTGATTGTGGCTGCAAAGGAAATTGTCAAGGAATCGCATGAAGATGTCTTTGTGGACATAGCGATCCAGGGAAAATTTCTTACGGTAGAACTGATAGGCGATGCTGTAGAGATTATAAGACATGGTGAGCGGCGTCGATTCGGTCCCCTCTGCGATGCAACGGCCTTTTGATATGCCTTCAAAAAAATCCTTCAGCGAGCGGGCGTCCTTTACTTCCGTATACTTGCGAGCGATGTTGAGAGAGCTGTGGTCGTCGGAACCGCCCGTGAGATTCTTCTGCCACGGTTCGGAGAATCCCGGTTCAAAGCCGTATTTGTTTGAGAGCCTTTCAATGACACGGGGTGTAAGACCGGCCACCAGGTTTTTAAGGGTGATATTTTGGCTTTCGTCTCGGGCGCCGTTCAGTTCAAAGTTCTTAAAAAGGAGGATCAGCTGTTCGAAATGGTCGGCATTCATTCGATCATTGGTGGAATAAAGGGGATGGGCAACCACGTGATGGATCTTTTCCACCTGCAGGTATTTCACAAGGTCAAAAATACTGGATCTGATCTTTTGAATTTCCCTGTGCTGCTCCTCGTCTATCTGAAAAACCAGCACGTGAATTTTGCATCCGTCATCAGGAAAATATGTGGTTACCTCTTCGCTGATAAAGACATCGGGCAGATGCGCGATTCGAAGTGCCCCTTCGATGGTGTTGTGGTCCGTCAGGGTCACCATGGACATGCCCTTTTTGTGGGCAATTTCCCGAAGCTTGGTTGGCTCCGTAAAACTCTCGGGACAACCGATTTTCTGAAGAACCCACTGTGAAGGGCGGGTCGAGAACCTGGAATGAACGTGCAGATCTATTTTCATGTCGATCCTTTCGTTAGAATATTGTTAAATTTTTGCAGAAAAAGGTGGTTATTTTCATATTAATAAGGCAAATCTATGTTAAATTTAGCTCTTCATGTTCTTTCTTGTCTTATCCATGTTGACCGAATTGTCGGAATTGGGATAAAGTTCTTGAAAAACTTCTCGGTTGGAGGATTCATATGAAAAAGAGATTCACCATTTCGCTTCCGTCGCTTTTCCTCGGTGTCTTGCTCATGGCAGCGGGCTGTACCAATACGAAGACCTACAAGATCTCTGAGCCTGGGAAGGAAACAGCGACCCTCACATATCCCAGTTTTATCGAAATCAGGAGCTTTGACGGCCAGAATATCGAGGGCATGCTGTCCCACGTTATTTACGAGGGGAAGCGGGTGGTGGTTTTTCCTGCGGGTCAGCATACGGTTGATTTAAGATATTACGATATGTGGGATATCGATGATAATGACCACGAAAAAGTCTACTCCGATTTCATTACCCTACGTTTTGATGCAAAACCTGGTACCAGGTACAGAATCAGTGTTGATGAACCCAAGGATCGCCGCAGCGCCTGGAAGCTGGCAAAGCATTTCAGTGTGGATATCATTGATGAGCGGACAGGAAAGCCTGTTTCCTATGGTAATGATAATCCATGAATGCGCTAACCCCCTCCAATCCCATATATTTCTTCAGCACCTTTTGATCCGTCCGGGTGAGATCAACAAACATCAAGCCATCCAGGGTGTCACCGAATTGGTTGTCCACGTTAAAGGAAAGGACCTTGCCGCCCAGCTTCATATACTGCCGCAAAAGGATCGGGAGGCCCTTACCGTCTTCTTCGATGGAGGAAATCCAGCTTGAGAGCTCATCCAGATTATTGCGATGGAGGTTCTCCTTTCCCCGAATCAGATGGACCACTTTGTTTTGACGAAATTTGTTCTGACGAAAAGGCTTGCGCGGCCGAACCATCCGCGAGAAATCGGACGTAAAAGTATTTACCTTCAGAAACGCCGCCATGAGCTGACGGGAATACTGACCGTATTCGCTGGAAATACTGACGGCCCCAAAAAGCGTCTTGTATTGCGGGTGTTGAACGATATACTGTCCGATCCCCTTCCAAAGGAGCATCAGCGGAGAATAGTCCTTTTGATAGGCGGTTCGAACAAAAGTCCGCCCCAATTCCAGTGCCGGGCCCACCTGCGTAAGGAGCTGGGTTCGGTATTTGAACAGGGTGTGTGTGTATAGCCCCTTTTTCCCATGTTTCGGCAGTATTTCGAGGGTCGGCCCCAGACGGTAGGCGCCTACCAGTTCTTCATTGAGCTTGCTCCACACAAAGAGATGTACATAAATGTTATCAAAACGGTCCAGATCGATGGAATTTCCCGTGCCTTCACCGATCATTCGAAAGGCTTCCTCCCGCAGGCGGCCGATTTCCCGAAGAACCGCGGGAATCTGCCTGGCCTTTGCGTAATAGACGGTATATTTTTGGTTTTGGAGTAGCTTCTGACTGTCGGGAAGAGATTCAACATCCCGTTTGAGCAGATGTTGGTCCCCTGAATGCGCAACGGGCGTCATCCTTCCGGGGACCGTTCCAGGGCCCTGGGAGGGGGCTTTGGGGATGTTGTCTTCCGCCATTTGAAGCAGATACGTCCGGAACCTCAAATACTCCGTCAAATCCTGAACATCCTTGAACGGGGAGAGATTTTTGAAAGGGAGAATCCGCCCGATCTTGAAATGAACTTCCTTTCCTTCCTTTTTGACCATTTCACGAGGGAGCATGGCTGTGCGAAGACGTGGATGGACAAGACCCATCACCTGAAAGAGTGCGCTGTTTCTACCTTTAAAATAGACCGGCAATACGGGTGCCTTGGTCAATTGTACCAGGCGGCCGACAGTATGGCTCCACGGGGGGTCTTCGACCTTTCTTCGTTTCCAGGTAAAGTGGGAGACTTCTCCGGCAGGGAGTACCACGAGCATGCCTCCTGATTTTACCCAACGAATCGCTTTTCGCATGGAAGCGATGTTTTTAGCGGCCGATCCATTTTGATTAAAAGGATCTACCGGAAAAAAAAGGGGGCTCAGCTCCCGAATGTTCAACAGAAAATAATTGACCAGTATTCGAATATCTTTCCTGACGGCGGAAAGGGCCGATGCAAGCAGAATGCCGTCAAGGCCCCCAAAGGGATGATTGGCCACAACGATGACGGGACCTTCAGATGGAACCGAGGATTTCAGATTCTCATCCAACGTGTGCTCGATCTGCATTCTGTCAAGGGTGTGGTTCAGGAACTCAAAGGGATCGGTGCATTCGGGAAGACCGTGATATATTCTATTGAACTCGTCGACCGAAAGAACCTTCTCCAGAAGACCGTTTATGCCAGCCATAATCGTCTTTCGAACAGGCTGACCACTCAACCCTTCAAGGGGAATGAGCATTTTCAATTGCTCCCTCCGGGGCATTTGAAACCTCCTTTTAAATTGAGTTTGAAAAAAGATTTTAATGTAAGAGGAATATTGGATTGATAGGGTTAGCAGAAGATGTGGATGAAATTAGAAAATGGATAAAATTAGGTTTAATTACTGTAATATTAGTGGGATTTGCGAGTAAAACGGCAACCTTACCGGGTGGAAATCGTATTATCAACGGTTATCAGCTGTCCTTGAGAGGCTGTCCTGGGGTATCAGCCAAAAGTATCCAGGGGAAAGAAACCGAATTCCTTGGCAATCCGCTGGCCTCTGTTGCTGAGTATGAAAACAAGGAATGATTTGATGGCGTGGTTCAAGGCTCTTTTGTCGGTATAGAGATAAAGACGCCTTTGTATGGGATATTTCCCCAGTTGGGCGTTTTCCATATTCGGGACAATCTGGTTTACGGAGAGGGGCTTTACTTCATGATTGAGGAGGGCGTAGCTGACATAGCCGATGGCTTTTTTGTGTTCCGCAACATGGGCGAGAACGCCGCTGTTAGAATCCTTGTAAACCGCCCCCGAAGGAGTGGTTGATGACTTCATGACGGTCTGTTGCCATACCCGTTCCGTTCCGGAGGATGTTCCCCTGGCGACCACATCGATGGGCTCAGGATATCCACCCACCTCGTCCCACGATTTGATGGAACCGGAATAGATGCGGGAGAGTTGAGCCAGGGTGAGCGATCGGATCGGATTGGACGGATGGACAATGGGCACGATCAGGTCAAGGGCAAATGGGAACCCGTTCAATTGAACCCCCTTTTTGCCGGCACCGGAGGTCATCTTCTCGGGTATGTACGTGGAAGACATGGCAATGTCACATTTTCCTTCAATCAGTTCCCGTATCCCTTTTAGGGAGCCGCCCCCGGTGACATAAATGGTTGCCTGATCTTGGTTTCCGTACAGCTCTGCAATCCTCTCCATGAAAGGGAGGATGGTCGTTGAGCCGGAAATGCGGATTTTCGATTGCTCCTCGGAAGCACATCCCAGCGACAGAATTACTATTGTAATTACAAATAAAGCAAGAACGGAGAATGGAAATGCTCTGACAGCGCTCAACTCAATCCTTGACATCCAATTCCTTAAGCCAGGCCGCAATTCTGTTTTTGATTTCATCTCTTAACCGTCGCACCTGTTGGAGTTTCTCCTCATGGCTTCCCGAAAAATCCTCGGGATTGTCAAAGGGCCAGTTCAGTCGACGGGTAACGCCTGGAAAAAGAGGGCACTCATTCTCGGTAGATTCCTGGCAGACGGTGATGACATAATCATAAAGGTTACCGCTTTGATACAGTTTAAAAACGCTCTTTGTCTCTTTTTGGGAAAGGTCAACGCCCGCTTCACCCATGGCTTCCACGATTAGCGGGTTTATGCGCGTGGGGCGAAAACCGGCGCTCTCCGTTTGAAATCGATCTCCGGCCATTTGATTCAGAAGGGCTTCGGCAATCTGGCTTCGACCGCTGTTATGGACGCAAATGAAAAGAACCTTGATCTTGGCTGAAGCTGTTGTGGACAATTTTGGATTCCTCTCTTAATTCATATCTGAAAAACCCTCTGCTGAATCTGTAAAAACTGCTCAAACAGCTCTTCATCCAGTTCAGAGGGCCGGTAGGGAAGGGCCGATCTCAAGAACTGTATCAGCGCTTCCAGAGTCTGTTCATACCTGTCCGAAGTGCCAATGGCCGCGGCATCGGCTTGTCTCTTCTTCCGGTAGGCACGCCGCCAGGCGGCAGTGGCTTCCTGGTCCGCAAATGAGATGATTTCCGAAAAATCTTTTCCTTCGGTGGCTTTCAAAAAGGTTTTGATATCGTATCCGTTTGATAGCATATTGATCTTTGTCTCTTCCGGTTGCATGTCTGATCCTTTTGTGCCGGTTGTGACTTACAAATCTCTTCCCCGAAATATATCTTTGAAATGTTAGGATTGTGTTAGGATTCTTCCGGAGGGTCTGTTTTTTTGGGGTCGGTTTCCATTCCAAGATATTGGGACAATTGGCATCTATTTGGGAACAATAGGGAAATGATGAAAAAAGGCTTTGACATCAGAATGAAAAAGACCATACTATTAACTTTCCGCTCACATAAATCTAACCGTATTCTAACATTTGTGAGGGAAAAATATTAATCATTAAGGTGTTTTTGAAAGGAGGTTTCGAATGGCTCTATTAACGTTACCCAAAAGTCTGACCTGGGGAAGCGGGCTGGCCATTGGCGCGGCAAGTGTAATTCTGGCACCGGTTGTTTTACCGGTTGTGGGAGGTGTGTTAAAGTCTCTGACAAAAGCCGGCATCAAGGGCGGCATGGTTCTTTATGAAAAGGGGAAACTCTTTGCCGAGGAAGCCAAAGAGACGGTTGAAGATTTGACGGAAGAGGCAAAGGCGGAACTCAAGGCCGGCTCAAAAGCCGTTGCCGCACCCAAGAAAGCGTCTTCCAAATAGAGTCATCTTCCATGACATTGCCTGAGGCCCATGTGGGGCACCGGACCGCTGATCGGATCAGAATCAAAATCCCCTCTGAAAAGGGTAATGACGCCTACTTTAAAAGGGTCAAAGAGCGTCTTTTGAAAGACGGGATTTTGGAAGCCGTGAAAGTTAACCCCAATACGGCGAGTGTTTTGATCACGGGGGCCCTCCCGGATTTTCAGGAAATCATCTCGCTGGGGGAGAAGCACGCCCTTTTCAAGCTGGAGGGCTCCCCGCCAAGGGTTAAGCCATTGTCGGCAAAGATCGTTGCGCCGGTGCGCAATCTGGGACGTTCCATTGATCGTTTTTCCGGTGGCGAGCTGGATCTGGCGGGAGCGGTTTTTCTGGGCCTCATCGGGTGGGGGGTTGCACAGCTTGCGAGAGGAAATTTCGTGGCGCCCCCATGGTATGTCGCTTTTTGGTATGCCTTAGGTATTTTTACCAAATCCCTTGCCGACAAAACGGAATAAGCTGCGAATCAAAACGGCTTATTGGGAAAAGGCCTTTCGAATTTCAACCGATCCGAAGGGCCTTTTCGTTTTCCGGCGCGGGCGTTGCTGTTTTGGGCAAACCGCGGCTGTAATAGAGGAACCTGTAATGCGAGGGCGATAATATTTTCGGCTTTTCCGTTGCCGATTGAAAGAACATCATGGTACGGGCCGTACACACAAACCTGGCCGGCAGGGGCAGGTATAATGTTGAAGGACTCAAAGGATCCTCCGCGCTAAAGGACTGGCTGGAGGATAAGCTGGTTAATCAGCACGGGATGAAGGGCGCATCCGCCAACACCGTCACCGGAAATATACTGGTTCAGTTTGATCCCCAAAAGGATCATGAAACCATCTCGAACCTCATCAAGCATGTCATTTCCAGAATGCCGGGGGACGATGCGGGTCCACCCGCCAAGCCACCGCTGGCGCTTGTGAAAAAGGAGACGCCGCCGGAAGCAATGACGCCGCCCGCCGAGGAAACCCTCGCCGCTTTGAAGCATAAGGTCCAGCACGTTCTTTCACCCCTTCGTCCCCAACCGGTTGAAAAGTGGCATACCCTCACGGTGGAAGAGGTTCAGTCATCGGTCAATACGCGGGTCGATCTGGGGATAAGCCTTGAACAGGTTCATCACCGCATAGAGCGCTACGGACCCAACGAAATGCCCGAGAGCAAACCGAGGTCCCGGTGGGAAATTTTCGCGGGTCAGTTCATGTCGCTTCCAACGGCACTTCTGGGAGCCGCCGCCGGTGTATCCATACTGACCGGCGGTCTTCTGGACGCTGTGATCATCATGGGGGTGGTGGTGGCCAATGCGGGCATCGGATATGCCACTGAGAATGAGGCGGAAAAGACCATTCAATCCCTTAAGCAGGCGGTTCATCCTTCGGCGGAAGTGATTCGGGACGGGCGCCCTATGCGAATACCCGTTGAAGAGGTGGTTATCGGTGACCTTCTGGTGCTCAAGCCCGGCACCTACGTGGGGGCGGATTGCAGAATCGTCCAGGCGGAGCGTTTAAGCATCGACGAGTCGGCCCTCACCGGCGAGAGCATGCCGGTCTATAAGAAGCCGAGAGCCCTCCGCCTGGAAAACATGCCCGTGGCCGACCGGGTAAACATGGTGTTTCGCGGCACCCTGGTGACCGGAGGCGAGGGTTTGGCCATGGTGGTGGCAACCGGGGCCTATACGCAAATCGGAAGACTCCAGATGCTCCTCAACGATACCTCCCGGCCTGAATCCCCCATGGAGCGGCAGCTCAGGATTATGGGGAACCAACTGGTCATCGTGAGCGGCGGCATCTGCGGATGCGTTTTTCTTTTGGGATTTCTGAGAGGGTACGGTTTTCTTGAGATGTTGCGCATGGGCATATCTCTTGCCGCCGCCGCCGTCCCGGAAGGCCTGCCTGCCGCCGCCACCATCAACTTCGCTCTGGGCATCCGCAAGATGCGCCGGCATAACGTTCTGGTGCGGCACCTTCAGGCCATTGAGACCCTTGGGTCCGTCCAGACCGTCTGCCTGGATAAGACCGGCACCATCACCGAGAACCGAATGACGGTGGTCGCTTGCTATGTGGATTTTGAGCGGTTTCACGTGACCGAACATCAATTCGCCACGGAAGAGGGGCCGGTTTCACCCCTGGACAATTATGAAATCAAGCAACTGGCCTCGGTTGTGGCCCTCTGTAACGAGTCGCGCATCATCAGCACAAACGGGGACAATACCTACGAGCTGAAAGGTTCCCCCACGGAAAACGCCCTGGTCCATATGGCCATTCGAGCGGGCCTGGATGTCAGCCGTCTGCGAGAAAAATATCCGCTTGTGAAAGTCAATTACAGGGCCGAGAACCGCCTTTACATGAGCACCCTTCACAAGACGCCCAGGGGCGGCAGGAAACTGGCGGTCAAGGGAAGTCCCGCCGGAGTGCTGGAGCTCTGCCAATGGCATATGGTCGACGGCAGGCGGGTGGCATTGACGGAAGAGGTGCGACTCCGGCTGGAGACGGAAAACGAACGGATGGCCGGTGAAGCCTTGCGGGTTTTGGGGGTGGCATGTGCGGAGAGCGAAAACAGTTTAGATCTGGAAGCGCTGGAAGGTGAATTGACCTGGATCGGACTCGTGGGCATGGTGGATCCCATACGGGAAGGTGTCGAGGAATTGATACAGGCCTTTCATGGGGCAGGTATCGAAACGGTCATGATCACAGGGGATCAGAGCCCAACCGCCTATGCGGTGGCAAAGAAACTGAATCTCAGCCAGAATGACGGGCTGGCCATTCTGGACTCCATGGAATTCACCAGCGTTCAGCCGGACGTCATGGAAGCCCTGGTACAAAAAGTCCATGTCTTTTCAAGAGTGACACCGGCCCATAAACTCCAGATCGTGCAGGCCTTTCAAGGGGCGGGGCAGACCGTGGCCATGACAGGGGACGGCATCAACGACGCGCCGGCACTGAAAGCGGCGGACATGGCCATCGCCATGGGTCACGGCGGCACCGATGTGGCCCGGGAGGTGGCGGACGTGGTGCTGGAAGACGACAATCTTGAGACACTAATCATTGCCGTCTCCAACGGGCGCAACACCTACAAGAACATTCGAAAGTCCGTTCATTTTTTTCTTTCCACCAACTTGAGCGAGATCATGGTGATGTTCTCGGCCATGGCCATTGGCATCGGGTTTCCCTTAAATGTCATGCAACTCCTCTGGATCAACATCATCTCCGACATTTTTCCGGGGCTTGCCCTTTCCATGGGAGATCCTGATCCGGACGTCTTGAAAGAACCCCCCCGGGATCCGGAGGCACCCCTTTTCGACAGACGGGATTTCAAGGAAATGGCTTGCGAATCGGGGGTTATCAGTGCGGCCACCATGGGGGCCTACGGCGTGGGAATCGGTGTGTACGGCATGGGTCCCAAAGCCACCTCCATAGCGTTTCAGAGCTTGACCTTCGGACAGCTGCTTCACGCCGTCAGCTGTCGATCGGAGTCACGGGGAATTTTCAGCAAGGAAAAACCCGCGTCAAACCCCTACCTCAATGTGGCCATCGGCGGTTCTTTGGCACTCCAGATGCTGACCGTTATGATTCCGGGACTCCGGCAGCTTCTGGGGGTAACACCTCTCAACCCCTTTGATATGGCTCTGATCGGCGGCAGTTCGATTTTGCCGCTGGTCATCAACGAAACCAGAAAGGAAAGAAAGGGAAAGGTGGGCGATGAGAGATAACTTCATGTTTACATCTGAATCGGTAACTGCCGGGCATCCGGACAAGCTCTGTGACCAGATCAGTGATGCCATCGTTGACCATTTTCTGCGGCAGGATCCCCATGCAAGAGTTCGGGCCGAATGCACGGTGTCCCGCGGCATCGTCTTTATCGCCGCCCGTTTTTCAACTTCCGCCAAAGTGGATTTGCCCCATGAAGCCCGCAAAGTCATCAAGCGGGTGGGATACGACCAGGAGGATTTCAACTCCAAGACCTGCAGTATTTTGACGGCTCCCCAGGGTTTGCCGCCGCAGAAGAAAGGCCAGTTTGACGAGTATGACCTGACGGAAAAGAAGATCGCCAGGATTCCGGTGGACAGTCAGGTGACGGTTTTCGGTTTTGCCTGCGATCAAACCCCCACCCTGATGCCCCTTCCCATATGGCTGGCCCACAAAATGGCAAGGCGTCTGGCGGCGGTCCGCGAAGAAGAGATGCTTCCCTACCTGATGCCGGACGGCAAAGTGCAGGTGGGCGTGGAATATAAAAAAGGGAAACCGTTCAGGGTTCACAGCGCCACCATCACGGCCAGCCAGCGAAAAAGCGGAAAACCGCCCCTGAAGCGGTTGCGATCCGATATCATGGAAGCTGTCTTTGAACCGGTTTTTGATGAAACAGCGGTTAAACCGGATCACAAGACCCGGGTCTTCATCAATCCCGGCGGCGTGTTCCTGGGAGGGCCTTCACACCATTCAGGCCTCACGGGCCGAAAAAACGCCGTGGATACCTACGGGGAGTTTTCCCGGCACAGCGGAGATGCCTTAAGCGGCAAGGACCCCATGCGGATTGACCGGGTCGGTGCCTATGTGGCCCGTTATGCCGCCAAGAATGTTGTGGCCGCCGGGCTTGCCACCCAGTGTGAAGTGGCGCTCAGTTACTCCATCGGGATGATCAAGCCGGCAAGTCTCCAGGTCAATACCTTCGGTACGTCCAAGAAGCCCCAGGAAGCGATACAGGAACTGGTTAAAAAGCATTTTGATTTCAGGTTGGGTGCGATTCTGAAGCAATTCAACGTCAGGCATCTCCCGTCATTACACCCTGAAGGCTTCTACCGAAAGCTGGCGGCCTATGGGCACGTGGGTCGCAACGACGTGGATCTTCCATGGGAAAAGACCGACAAGGCCGAATTGCTGGCGTCATCGTAGATAACAAACGGAAATGACGGGGTTGGCCGTATCAGATAAATGCAGCCAGAAATGAAAGACTGGTTCCTTCCAGGGCCCTTCCCACGGCCCAGCCGCAAAAGGCCTTGCTGAGGGCCTGTCCGGCCTTTGAGCCAGATTCAAAAAGGGCATGGTCCATGCTGAAGGTTTGGGCTTCATCAAAATGGCCCTGCTCGGTTAAAATGGTCAATATCCGCTCACTGGGCAATCGATCCCCATCGTATTTTATGACGATGCTGCCGGTGATGGTGTTGGCACGAATGCTCTCGACACCTTCAATTTCCTTTAAGATGAGTTGAATGCTTCTCGCTTTTTCCGTATGTCCTTTTATCTCGGGAATTTTAATCCGCAACCGTCCCGGAACGCTGTGCATGTAATATCTCACGGCTTGAACCTCCATGTATTGATCACATGCCACAAATTCTAAGACTGGTTTGTTAGGCAATTATTAGCGGAACATTAAACTACCGTTTTTTTTAAGTGATCGTCCGGATAACCAAAGGGCTGCATCAGGTATGCGGTTTTAAAGGGAATTTTTTGGTGGATATCTCAAATGATCTTTAGAACGCGACTTGATAGAAGGCCACCGATGACACCAGCCAAGAGACCGAGGGTGATGGTGAGCGCGTAATGTCCGATACCGTGACGCGTTCCAGGTTCTTCCTGAACGATGGCCTTTTTCTTTGCCAGGGGATCTTTGGCCACATCCATCAAAGCTCTTTTTTGGGTCATTTTCGTCTCTCCTCCCATCAGATGATTTCTTCGCTCAAGCGTCTTATCTCGTTGGCGGCCGCGCTTTGGGGTGCATATGTCAGGACCGATCGGCCGGAGATCATGGCTTCCACAAAAGCGACCCGCTGAGAAATTTCGGACTGAAACAGATCGATACCGTAGGTCTCAAGTGCCTCTCTTGCCTCCTTTCCGACGCGGGTTCCAACGATCTTTCTGCAGATCAACAGCTTTGTTTTCATGCGGCGGTTTCGCTTTCCGGCTTGAGAGAAAAGAGAAATGGTCTCTTTGCTGGACCAGATATCCAGCGGGCTTGGTGCAATGGGAACAATGGCCAGGTCCGATACGGCGAGGATGGCCCGGGTGATATCACCAATGGCTGGTGGTGCGTCGATGATCACATGCCCCCTCCTTTTGACCAGCGATTTTCTGTTGCCGATTAAGGCGGCGGATGGAGCATGTTTTACTTCAAAAAGATGATCATTCAAAATGGACTGCCATTGAAGAACACTCCCTTGCGGGTCCGCATCCACCAGAACAACCGGGTGCCCGTTTTCAGAAAGGGCGCTGGCCAGGTTAATGGCGATGGTCGTCTTGCCGACACCCCCCTTTTGATTGACCAAGCTGATGATCATGACGTCCTCAAGGAACCTTTTTTATGCCGCAAATGTTATTTTATTGGGAAAAAATGGTCAAGAGATATTCTATCTGGCGATCGACTCAAAAGTTTTGAATGAATTTCGACCAAACTTCTGTTATTTTCATTGGGAGGGACCACATGGCAGCATGGAAGGAGGCTTAAAAGAAATGACAAAAAGGCAGAACGCCATCGGCGGCCACGCCCGGGTGGTCAGTGCCGTGCCCGGAAGAATTCGCGTCAAAGTCCATAAAAAGAAACGAAGTCCCGCCCTCATGAAAGAAGTTAAAAAAAGCATTGATGCTCACGAAGGAATCCACGATGTCAGACTGAACCATGCCACCGGGAGCATCACGGTCAGATACGATCATGAGCGTCACACCAAACAGAGTGTCATGAAACTTCTGGAAGACTTTGATGTGGTGTTTCAGTCCCTGGGAGAGGAAGCGGATCTTACCGATTCAGAGGGAGGCAAGGGCGGTTTTGCATCTGCCGGGTTTCTGGGCGCCCTTAACGATCTAAACCGACGGATATACGGCACCACCGGTATTCCCGTGGATCTCAAAATCCTTATGCCGCTCCTCTTTGCGGGTGCCGGACTCTGGTCCATCAGTAAAAGAGGTTGGATGATCGAGGCGGTTCCGGGATGGTTGTTTTTGTGGTTTGCGTTCGATATGTTCGTAAAGCTTCATCCCAGCAAAAATCCCAATCCCGGCTAAACGCTTTTTTTGAAAATCATAGCAGTTTCGCACTGATTTCCGCAACCCGGGACCGTTCCCCTTTGGTCACGGTTACATGACCGGAAATGCTCTCACCCTTTAGTTTTTCCACCAAGTACGTTAGACCGTTTCCGGCGGCATCCAAGTAGGGATGATCAATCTGTTCCGGATCTCCCGTAAAAACGATCTTGGTCTCCTTTCCCACTCGGGTAATCAGGGTTTTGATCATTTCAGGACTTAAGTTCTGTGCTTCATCACACAGGATGAACTGGCCGGGGATGCTGCGACCGCGAATATAGGTCATGGTCTCCATCTCGATCAGCCCTTTGTTGATGAATTCATCCACCAGGTGATTGCCGTCCGAGCATTTTCGGAACAGGAGGTCCAGGTTGTCGTAGATGGGCTGCATCCAGGGCCTCAGTTTTTCATCTTTGCTTCCCGGCAGGTATCCCAGGTCGTTGCCGGTGGGAATGACCGGGCGCATGATGAGAAATCGGCTGTAATCCCTCTTTTCGATGACCTTTTCCAAACCCACGGCAAGGGATAGGAGTGTTTTTCCCGTTCCGGCGGACCCCAAAAGCGTCACCACCGGAACCGAGTCATCCAGCAGAAGCTCCAGAGCGAAACGCTGCTCTTTGTTGAGGGCCTTAATGCCCCAGCTGACGGTGTTTTCATGGATAAGGGGGCGCATTCTCCCTTTGGAGTACCTGCAAAGGGCAGACTGGGAGCCTGCCTCGGAGGTTTTCAATATCGCGAATTCATTGGGAAAAGGTTCAGGTTCCCGCTGCCAGAAAAGCCCGTTGTTCTGGTAGAATTCGTTCAGCTCCCCGGAGCTGACAAAATGCTGTCGATAGCCAGGGAAAAGTCCCTCATAATCAACCTTGTCTTGAAAAAAATCCTCCGTGGTAAGTCCCAAGACATCAGCCTTAATCCTCAGGTTCAGGTCTTTGGTGACCAGAATGACGGGACCAGAAAGCTCCTTTCCGAGATTGTGAGTGAGAAACAAGATGCGATTGTCATATTTTTGCGGGTCAAGGCCTTCGGGACAGGGGGTCTTTTTTTCGTGGTTCAGTTCCACCCGGAGTGTTCCCCCGTTTTTCAGGGAAACCCCTTCAGACAGTTTGCCGCCGGTGCGCAGTTTGTCCAAGAATCGAGACGTCATGCGGGCATTTCTTCCGATTTCATCCTGCCGTTTTTTCTGGTTATCAATTTCTTCTATGACCGCAAGGGGTATAACCACATTATTTTCCTGAAAGGCAAAAAGGGCCTTGGGATTGTGAAGAAGGACGTTGGTGTCGATCACAAAAGTCTTCGGCATATTCTGTTTTTTCCTCCCATGGGGAACTAGCGAAAAACGTTCTTAAAAGAAAACCAGGATTTATGGGGTTATCCAGATGGTTCGGAACCTCCTTTCATCGGGGGGAGAATTCTTACACGCTTTGGTGCCCATTTTTCTCGTACCGTCATCACTGATAATCAGGAGTTGTTGATCATGTTCAGGATAAACCACCATGGCTTCCGGCTGAAGGCCCCCAAAATCGACGCCGTCAATCCGCCGGGGTTTTTGAGAAGCCCTGCCGCTCCATTCAAACAGTCTGAAATTCCTTTTTTCGTCGTGGGGTCCGGCAATAATCAGGTACGCTTTCCGCATTGCGGCGTAGGCCATGCCGCGAACGCCGAGCCCATCAAGGGGCAGCAAAATGGGATTGCCGAAGCGGGCCTGTTTGCCGGAAATGACCTCAGCCGGGTTTTCCAATGGGACCAGGAGGGCGTTCCCTTGGGGGATGGGGTTGCGGAACCCGATGAGCAATGTGCCCTTTGGCGTGCCACACAAGCCTTCGATGTTCAGCGCACCCTGCTTCTGATGCGCTCTTTTCGCCGCCCGGTTGAGATGGAATCCCCGCAACTGCGGTGCCATGATCAGATCTTTTACGAGATCTTCGTAAGGGGTGCCCACCGGCTGAATGACCAGTTTATCACCGTTTTGAACAAACCATGTGGCAAAGAGCCGATGCCGGCTTTTGCGCTGATGCCCGTTCTTGTTGGTCCCGTGGGATGTGATCCAGTAAACACGGTTTTCGATTCTGGCCGCCCCTTCGATGTCTGCTTCAGGATGCTTTTTCTCCGGTTTCAGAAATGGGTTCAGATCATAGGTGTATATGGGTTTGCCCGGAGTTCGGCTAGCAAAAACCCTTAGCAGGTTATCTTCGTCGCTGGCCACAACGAACATGTGGGTGCCTACGGCCTCCGCGGCGGAGGCGTCACACATTCCGGTGTGATCAATGGTCGTCAAATGCTCTTTGGAAATGTCAGGGGATGGACTATGGGCCCATGACAGATGGGAAGTGAAAAAAGCACAAAAAAAGGTACAGCCTAAAAGGATGAAGCGGCAGGTGCGTCGGTCAAAGCGATCTAAAACCCGCATTTAATTGATCTCACGCGGATTTTCAATGTATCTTTCCATCATTTGTGGCCGAGACCATCTCCCATGGCTTTAAAGATCAAACATCTTGGTTTTGGAAAGCATTTGGGATATGACTCACCAATAGCTGAGAGCGTCCGATGGTGTCAAGTTATTTTTCCATTAGGGTGACTTGATGGGAAAAGAAAGACAACCTGTGGACATTTTGGGGAAAAGGGGCTACCATTCTGGACCGTTTTATAAACCTTACCCGTATGTTCGAGATGAGCTGATGACCGAAAAGCGCAACAAGCGCAAACTGGCCGCAATCCTTAGTGCCGACGTCCAGGGGTACAGCCGGTTGATGACCGAGGACGAAAACGCGACCATCGCGACCCTAAAGGAGTACCGGGATCTTATGTTGGAACTCATCGCACGGTACAATGGCCGTGTGGTGGACTCCCCTGGGGATAACCTGATGGCCGATTTTGGAAGCGTCGTGGACGCCGTTGAATCGGCGGTGGAAATTCAGAAAGCCTTGAGAATTCGGAATGCACAACTCCCCGAGGACCGCAGAATGGCATTCAGAATGGGCATCAACCTTGGAGATGTGGTGGAGGATGAAGAGGAGATTTACGGCGACGGCGTCAATATCGCGGCCCGATTGGAGAGCCTTGCCGAAGGAGGTGGGATTTGCGTTTCGGGAACCGTTTATGATCAGGTGAAGAACAAGGTTTCCTTTGGGTTCAGCTATCTGGGAAAGAAGAGTGTCAAGAACATTGAGGAACCGGTGCGTGTTTATTGTGTTGATTTGGCGCTCGATCGTGACTTAAGGAAAACCGAAAGGAACCTGAAGTATCCCGACAGGCCTTCCATCGCCGTGCTCCCTTTTGTGAATCGAAGCGGTGATTCTGAACAGGAATACTTCAGCGACGGGCTCACGGAAGATATCATTACGGATCTTTCAAAAATCTCAAGCCTCTTTGTTATCGCCAGCAATTCCACCTTTTACTACAAGAAGAAATCCGTGAAGGTGCGTGAAGTGGCCGAGGAATTGGGTGTCCGCTACATTCTTGAAGGGAGTGTGCGAAAGGGCGGCAATCGAGTGCGGATTACCGCCCAATTGATCGATGCCGTGACGGGTGGTCATCTCTGGGCCGAACGCTACGACCGGGAGCTGACCGACATTTTTGATCTCCAGGACGAAGTGACCCATCAAATCGTCTCGGCACTGGCAGTGAAACTGGAGGAGGACGAGCACAAACGTCTTGCCCGAAAAGGGACGAAGAATGTCGATGCCTACGATCATCTTTTGAGAGGGATGGAGAATCTGGACCACCTGTCGAAAGAGGCTTGCGAAGACGCCCTGCGCATGTTTCAAAAATCGGTCCGGCTGGATCCCGACTATGCCCTGGCTTTCGCACTTTTGGCGTGGACCCACCTGGTTCAATGGATGCTGGGATGGACCAAGGACCACGCATCGCTGGAACAGAGTCTTCAGATGGCACAAAAAGCCGTTGCCCTTGATGATTCTCTCGCGGAAGCCCACTGGGTGCTGGGAAACGTCTATCTCTGGCAGAAGGAGTATGAAAAAGCGATTCTCCAATTGGAGACGGCCATCAGCATCAACAAAAATGATGCGGACAGTTACGCCACCCTCGGTAATGTCCTCACCTGGGCCGGCAGACTGGAAGAGGCTGTTGAAATGATCAAAAAAGCAATGCGGCTCAATCCCTACTACCCCGCATGGTATCTCTTGAGACTGGGCCAAGCCTACAGTCTTATGGAGCAGTATGATGAAGCCGCCGCCCTACTCAAAAAAGCCTTGAGCCGAGACCCCAAGATAATCCCGGCACATATCTTCCTGGCCTTCGTCTACAGTCAGACCGGCCGTGACACGGCGGCAGGGGCCGAGATCGAGGCGCTTCTGAAGGCGAATCCCGGTTATTCCCAGGAGATTCTCAGGGAAACGGTGCCCATCAAAGACAAAGAGAAACGGGCGCTCATCATGAATGCCCTAAAAAAGGCGGGACTCAAATAACGGCGCATTTACCGCGATGACCCGCTCAATTCCGTTTCATCCTTCCGTTTGGCCAAACTGACATTTGGACCGCGTTCCGGGAAAGAGGCTGATCCCTTCCTTTTCTTCCAGGTACTCGAGGAGATCAACCAATTGGTTCTGGGCTTCCGCCAGGCGAAACCGGCCTGCCAGATTCCCGGCATGGGTCGCCTTTTTGAGGGCGTTTAGCGTCTGTTTGACCGCCTCGCTATCCGCCAACGGGGGGATGGAAAGCTGTTTTTGAAAAGAGTAATAGGGGATGGTATCCAGTTCCACGCCATACTGGCCTTCGAAGCGGTGCATGACCAGTTTCCCAAGGGCCTTTTGCTCCGGTCGAAAGAAATTGAAAGCCCCCAGCGGGTATTGTGGTGTGGCAAAAGCGTTATGCACCGCTTCCGTGAGATGGATCACTTCAGGATCCTGGGCGTGTGTGCCGTAACGGTGCATGGCGGCCACCCAGCCGAAATACCGCACAATGAGATAAAGGGTTTCATCCGCATAGGAAGCGTCGGGATACCGTTTCCTGAGCACGCGAAGGCCCTTTAGCTCCAGAATGTTGTAGATGCGGCTTTGAAGGTCTTCGCATGCGGAGAGAAAGGGATAGACATAGAGGGCCACCATCCGCTGCCGCGTTGCCATCCGTTCTTTTTTCCGTTCGTGAGCCCACGTCCAGACCGCCCAGACGGCGGGGACAATACCGATCAACCAATTCATGCGCTTCCTTTTCCTTTTTGTGCCAGAGCCAAGATTGGGATGACAGAATCCTAAGATAGTGCCAGCAATTCAAAATAGTATTGAACAGAAAATGAGTCAATCTCTTTTGACGATTAAATGATCGATTCCGGGCTTCCTTCTGACAAACGCCTTCACAAAAAATAACACAAACCTAACATTCTTGAGGTATGGTCTTCTAAATATCCGCGGAGTGAAAGGAGTAAAGGGATTTGGCCAAGGCACCCACCATCAAGTGCCCCAGATGCAAGGCGGAGTCTTTCAATTTGTACGGGAAGACCCAAAACGGCAAACAACGTTACATTTGTCTGGCCTGCAATCGGCAGTTTATTCTGAATTCAAAGAATGCCTCCATGGGTCCTCGGCCGGCCTGTCCGATTTGCCAAAAAAAGATGCACGTTTACGTGAGGGAAGAAAGCTTCATAAGGTTCAGGTGTTCGGATTATCCCGCCTGCAAGGGCTTTGTGAAAATTCAACAATGATGCTCTCACGGGCATGTGCGGCAAAATCCACGATTCCGGATCTGCCGTAAAAACCAGGAAAATCAGCGCAACAAGCGGACCCAATCAAAGACGCTCCCCTCCAGCCGAGATTGACAACCGGTTTCCGCCGCTCTTGCCGAATGGGCGTGGTGTCGGTTCCGTGAGCATTTGATTAGCAGGCCCCACGGTTATTGACACGGGAAACGGTATTTTTTAGGGTAAGGGCTCCCAAAGGGGGGCGGTCCGGGATAGGATACGGGTACCGCCAGTCGTCACCATTAAAGGGCTTTAATGTGGTTTGGAGAAACAATGCCTTCTCATATTACCGTTTCAAGCTGGAACATGGACGGTATCTCCTTTCTGAAGACCGATCCGCGGAGAAGAGGCGCACTAAAGGCGCGCATTACCGGGCAGTTGAGGGATTTCGTCCAAAGGTATGAACCGGGATTTATGGCGGTTCAGGAAATCGTCCGTTATGAAGAGGAGGGCGTTCTGCGGGAGCTTATAGAACCCCCTGATGGATACTGTTATCAGTCTGCCATTTCCATTGACACGAAAAGACAGGACAACCCCGTTAAATGGACCCCCATTCGAGAGGCGGGCGGGTGGACAGCTGATGCTTATCTGGGCCAAGGGAACGGTCTGCTCTGGCAAAGGGATATTCCGCACTGTTCCATATGGGATGTCACGGGTGAAAGGGCCCGCCGGGGCCAAAGGCTTCGTCAGGAGGTGATTCGCATCGACACGGGATTGTTCATCGGTACCAGGGATACGGAACCGAGACTGGCGGTGGTGAGCCATTTCATTTGCGGGAAGCGCCACATCTTCATCGTGAACCTCCATTTAACGACCCTTTCAAAGGAGCGAGAGGGGTTTCCCGAGCGGGATTGCCGGGGAGCGGAAATTCGGGAGAAACAGCTGGATATCGTTTTGAACGGCATTGTAAGCCGCTACAACCAATGGTGCGACAAAGAAAACGCCATGGGTCCGGATGACAGACCCATATGGTTTCTGGTGGGTGATTTCAATGCCACCGAGGACTCCCTGGAAATCGCCAGAATAAAGCGGCTCAATTTCCTTGATCTCTGTCCGGACAAGGGAACCGGCACCAAGCGAGGGAAGAACGGCAAAAACGCCGCTTTAACCCTGGATTACATTTTTGCGGGTCCCGCCTATTATGCTTTTGACCCCCAGGCCGTCAAGCAACTGCTTAAAAAAACAAGCCGACCGCCGCTTTATGAAGTGACCGTCTCGGACCACTATCCCATTGTCGCCACATTTCCAAATGGCGGGTTATCCTGAGGTTCTCTTTCCATGACCGGCTCTTAGGCCCTTGATATGTCGACGGCTACCTTCCTTTCCAAGAATATCAGTCACCTGATTCGCAATCGCATCCCTGGTCAGGTGGTCATTCAAACCACCAACCGGTGCAATGCCCTCTGCCCCCAATGCGGCATGCGGCGAACCGCTGATATTCGCAGGGCATCCCTGTCGGACAAGACCGTAAAGGATATTTTGCACGGCTGTGTCAAAAACGGTGTTCAGGCGGTATCATTTACGGGCGGCGAACCCCTGCTGCTGCTGGATGAGCTGATCGGGTGGATTAACCATGCGGGCAAGCTGGGCTTGCGATTTGTTCGCACCGGCACCAATGGATTTTTGTTTTGCGGCGCGGATCATCCCGGATTTTCTGACAAGGTTGGCCGTTTGGCGGACAGGCTGTCCGCGACACCCCTGAGAAACTTCTGGATCAGCCTGGATTCTTGTGATCCAGGAGTGCATGAACGCATGAGGGGATTGCCCGGCGTCGTCAAGGGCATCAGAAAAGCCCTGCCGGTTTTTCATGGGGCGGGCCTTTATCCCGCGGCCAATCTCGGCATTAACAGGCGTTTTGGCGGTGAAGAAACCGCTGCACTGGGCCCGAAGGATTTCAATGATCGGGATGCCTATTTGCGGGAATTCTTCCATCGATATGTGGCGGCCTTTGACCGATTCTATCGGTTCGTGGCCGAACTGGGGTTCACAACGGTCAATACCTGCTACCCCATGAGTATCAGCCCCCAGGAGGAAAACAAAGGCCTCAATGCCGTGTACGGGGCCACGGCCAAAGACGATGTGGTGCGCTACCGATCCGATGAAAAAGCCATGCTCTACAAAGCCCTGCTCAAGACCATTCCACGGCACAGAAGTCGATTGCGCATTTTTTCTCCGCTCAGTTCCCTTTATGCCCTTTATCGAACCCATGGAGATGGCGAGAACTTCGCGCACGCATCCGGCTGCCGCGGCGGTGTCGATTTTTTCTTCGTCGATGCCGAGGAAGGGGATACCTTCCCCTGTGGATATCGCGGCAGGGAAAACCTGGGCAAGTTCTGGCGGCTGAACCTAAAAGGCCTTCGCCCCCATAACGGTTGCAGGCGGTGTGATTGGGAGTGCTTCAGGGACCCATCGGAATTGTGCGCCCCTATCCTGCAAGCGCTTCATTCCCCTTTTGAGCTCATAAAGCGGATGACCGGTGATGCCCTCTATCGGCGTTTGTGGATGGAAGATATCAAATACTATCGCCGCTGTAACTTTTTTGACGGCAGAAAGCCGTTTGTTCGGGAGTCTTTTGTGGGTTGATGACTGGGTTCTTTCATGGATGTTTCATCAAGCATCGAGTATTTCCCTGATCTTTTTTGAAAGTGCTCCAAGTACGAAAGGCTTCTGAATGAACCCGTCACAACCCCGGTTCAAAATATTCTTGGCTTCCCCGTTGATGTTGTATCCACTGGATAGCAGCACCTTGAGGCCGGGGTTCATCTCTCTCAATCGATCAAATGTTTCACTGCCACTCATTTCAGGCATGATGATATCCAGTATGACCAAGTGAATATGCGCCTGTTTCTCTTGGTAAATATGAATGGCTTCAGAACCGGAGGAAGCGGTCAATGCCTGATATCCGATTGCCTCGAGAAGATCTTTTCCCACATCAAGAATCATCTCTTCGTCGTCCACAAGCAGAATGGTTTCCATTCCGTGTTTTAGGGCATTATCCCCCTTCACTTCCACCAGAACCGGTTTTTCAGTGGCCGGGAGGAATACTTCAAGAGTTGTTCCCACCGCTTTCTTGCTTTTCACTTCAATGAATCCTTTATGGTTTTTGATGATGCCGTAAGCGGATGCCAGACCAAGTCCAATGCTAGTTGTCTCCATAGATGGTCTTGAAGTTGTTTTTCATACTGACGATTGCCCAACCTTCCTTTTCCGCCAGTTTCAACAGCTTCTCTTTGTAGTAGACGAATTCCCGGGGGTCATCATGATTGATAATGGCTGTAAAGGTGCGATAAGGGGAAGTTGCCGTAAAACCCAGCATCCAGGCATCGCCGCCGGAGTTGCCCACGGCCAGCACCGGGGCCTGACCGGTGCGCATCATGATGCGCATGGCTTTTCCTTGTTTGAGATTTGGGGGCGGGCTCAATCTGCCCCGTTTGAAGATGGTTTTCTTGCCGTCCTTTCCAGGGATTGCAACCACCATGCTGCCGATGCAGTTTCGCTGGCTGACGTGCAGGTACTTCTCTGAAATGGCCATGATGCAGAACTGAAGCGATCCCGAGACCACATAGACGGTGAAATCCCTTTCCTTTAGCAGGTCGATGAGTTGGATCATGGGTCGGAAAACGAGTTCCTTCTGTGGGCGCTTCTTTTTCGGATTGATGGCGGTTTCAAATACGTGCCGGCAGTAGTCGCGATAAAACGTATAGGTTTTCCCTTCAAAGGGGAGTGCAAAGGCATCGGGCAGATGTGTCCTGAAGTACTTGTAGTCATGGGCCTTTGCCGCATCGCAAAGAGCCTTGTAGGCGGGCCCTTTGGCGGAAATAGCATCGGCATGTTCATTTAAGTAATGGAGGGCCACGTCAAAAACAAAATAGTTGGGTTTTTCAGACATAAGCGTCCCGTCCATATCGAAGACAGCCACTCGATCCTCTATTGGTATGAAATTCGGGCTCCCAGCGGTCGAAACGTCGAAAATAAAGTCCACCAGCTGATCTTTCACATCTCCCTGCCAAAGGGAAAGGGCTTCGGCCCGGGAGGTGGCCAGCGCGGGCAAAGCCCCTTGAAATAGCAGGGTAATGAGGCAAGCCAGAACAACCCAGGTGAAAAATATGCGGTGTATGCGTACGCTAGTCTTCATTTTAACTCTCCCCCTTTTTGTGTCGGTGCTTTTTTCAGATGCCGATTCATCGGCACTTAACAAGAGCGGATTGGGGTATTGGGACCATTGAAAAATGGCCTGTGCTTGCCCAAATCAGCCCCTTTCGCATAGCCAAGAAAATTAAGTGTTGTCAAGTTAGGTTTATGTTAGAGCGCCTGTTTCAGGAAGATGTGCTATCGGTCCAATAGCCGGGCCGACCGTAGTGGTCGTAGAGCATCCGTTCATCCTGACGATCAATGGGGGTGGAAGCATCAAAAGCAGGAGATTTGTCTATTTGCTCCCGGGTGAGGTCGACTTGTAGAAGGCCTTTTTGCCAGTCCAGGGCTTCAACCCATTGGGATGCGATGAGAACCTTTCGGCCGGACAGAAACCCTTTGGTTTTGGCGATCACATATCGGATGATCCAATCCTCATCGTCCAGGATAAAATTGTCCACACGGGCCATTTGTCCTTCAGCATCGGCAATGCGATATTTGATGACGGCTTTCATGCTGCTGAGATGGGAATTTTCCTCGTTTGCTTTTTCCGGTTCCCCGTTGGCCAGGGTCGCCCAAACAGCGACGAGCGCAGCGCCGGTGCCTCCCCACCATGACGGCCACCGGTAATGAGCGGCCAGTTTTTTTTCGTAACGGCGGGTCAGGGGTTTATGGGCATCCACCGGCGGGCTTTCCTCCACCTGGCGTTTGGTGAGCTTCACCGGAAGTACCCTTTCCCGCCATTTGGGCGGGTCAATTGAGACAGGTGAAATCAGAACCTGGCGGTCTTTGAGCCAGGTGTCCGTGTCAACCACGATGTAGCGAATCTTCCATTCCAATTCATCGAAGTAGAGATCACAAATCCTTCCAATGTCACCATCGGTGGCCCGTAACGCATACCCGCGAAGATCTGTCACCATTCTCAACATGTTCGTTGCTCCTCGACCCTTTCGTGATCTCAAAAGATGTCTATAAGAATACCGCTTTTAGCAGCAAAAAGAAACCCATGGATGTGAGCGCGGCGATGGGCACCGTCAGCACCCAGAAAAGGAAGCACTTCCCCAGGGTTCGAAGATTGACATTGCCCAACCCTTGTGTGGCGCCAACTCCGGCAACGGAGCCTACGGCGACGGTGGTCGATGAAACCGGAACCCCCATGTGAGATGCAAAAAGAATGGTGGAGGCCACCGAAAAATCAACGGAAAATCCCTTTGTATTGGTCAAGGTCGTGATCTTCTCACCCACCGTTGCCATGACCTTGTAACCCAGCGCGGCGACGCCGATGGCAATGCCGATTCCCCCCATGGCCAAAATCCACATGGGTACGGCCGGATCCTCCGGCATCAGGTGATACCGGGCCAGCACATAAAGCGCCACCACCGGCCCCATGGCGTTGGCCACATCATTGGCCCCTTGGGAGAGTGCCACATAGCTCGATGTGCCGATCTGCATGGTGCGGTAGATTCGTTCCACATCTTCTGTTGTGCCCTCTTCCTCGGGAAAAAGCCGTTTGGCGATCACCCATGAAAAAAGAGCGAAGACAAGGGGTGTTAGGATGACGATGGTCAAGGCGGCCTCTGGGTGGGCTTCATTGAAGCGCTTGCCGAAAGGGGTTTTATACATGAAGGAAAGGGCCAGCAGAACGGCGGTTAAAAGGGCCCATCCGGGAACACAGATCCTGGCGGCCCGTAGCATCTTCTTTCGGTCCAAAATGGTGACCTTGATGACCATATAGATGGCGCCGGCCACCAGGGCTGCCAGAATGGGACTGAATATCCAGCTGAGGGCGATTTTCAACATCACGCCCCATTGCACCGCCTGTGGGCCCGCGGCGATGAGACCGAAGCCCAAAATGGCACCCACGATGGAATGGGTTGACGAGACGGGCGCCCCCGTGAGCGTTGAGATCAAAACCCAGAGCCCCGCCGTCAGAAGTGCTGAAAACATTCCGATGGCCAGCACCGGAACATTGTTAATGTATTCAGGGTTCACAATCCCTTTGCTGATGGTGGAGACCACGCTGGCGCCCAGAAACGCGGCACCCGCGAAATTCAGCAGACCCGCAATAATAACCGCCTGTTTAACGGTAATGGCGCGAGCGCCCACGGCGGAGGCCATAGAGTTGGCCACATCATTGGCACCCAGGGAAAAGGCCATGAGGAATCCCCCTCCCAGCGCCAGGTAGAAGAACAGGTCAAAATTGAACGCAACGGGTTCCACGCTCTAACTCCTTCAATTGAACGGCATATTCCCCACAGCGGGACATGGCGTTTGCCTATGGTGCGAGTTGCTTCAATTGTGTTTTGATATCATCGGCACTTAAGGGAATAACGCCGCCTTTTGCCAATAGGATCTGTCCGTTTCTGCTCAGGATGAACCGGATAAACGCTTCCACCACAGGATTCGACGGCTTTCCGGGTGTCTTGTTGATATAGATATAAAAGGGACGACAGAGCGGATAAAAGCCCTTTTGAATATTATAGTAGTTGGGGTCCAATATGGGGGAGTTGGTATCCTTGGCGAGTTGGAGAGGCCTGACCCCTTTCATGTTGTAGGCAATGCTCGCATATCCGATGCCGTTGGGGTCCTTGAACAGTCCTCCGACAACCCCCTGCACCACGGCGCGGTTTCCGGGCATTTCTCGAATATCTTTTCGATAGGCGTTTCCTTTAAGGACCCTTTCCCTGAAAAAGGATCGGGTGCCGCTGTCTCTGTTACGACCGTAAATGACGATTTTCCTGTTTTTCCATTGTCCTCTAAGGGAAAGCTGTCCCCATGTAAGGATTTGATCGTGGGGTTTCTGTTGTGAAAAAATCCTTGCGATGGTCTCCAGAGGCAAGCCCACAAGAGGGTTCTTTTCTTGGACAAAAACAGCCACGGCGTCGTGGGCCACGATGATCGGTGTGGGGGGGTATCCCAGCTTCGACACAAAAACCGCTTCTTCTTTGGAAGACATGGGTCGACTCATGGGCGCCAGTTGGGTCTTCATGTGTGCAAGGGCCGTTACCGCCTTGGCTGATCCCTGGGCCCGGAAACGGATGGCAATGTTTTTGTGAAATTCATTGAAGCCCTGGGCCACGTACACCAGTCTTTTGCTGATGGTTTCAGAGCCTTCGCTTTTGATTGTTTCGGCCCTTTGGAGGGGCTTTAAAAGCCTCTTTTCGATTTTATAAGCCTTTAGTTGGGGATCTATGATCGCATCCAACTGCGATGGTGAAATGGTTACACTCTCATCGAACTCTATGGCAAAGCTCTGGCCGGCTGAAAAAAGAAACAAAAAAAACCATAGCCCCATGAGTACAGGCCGAACCGGGAAGTGATTTTTCGTATTGGTGCCCATGTTGGGAAAGCCTCCTCAGCAATAATGAATCGCCGTTTCAATTCCCGTGAAACGGCAAATCAAGAACGAAGCGTTTGTTGTCCAAAAGACCTTCCTCCTTTTCATAAATACCATACGTCGCAGACAGATGCACGTTGAGGGTTAGCAATCTGTTAAATTTCCGTTAGGAATCGAGAAAAAAGTGCCTTGCGAAAGAACCTCTCAACCGGTTCTAAGACCTGGTAAGATCATTGATTTCCGGTTTTATCGTCTAGTGTTTGGTTGGTTCCGGATACTTTCTGAAGAACCGCTTCTCCGATTCATCCGTACCGATCACGATCAACTCGTCATTCTCACGAAAACAAAGGGAGGGGTCCGGGTTCATAACGATCTTTTTGCCGTCATTGATGGCGATGACATTGCATCCTGTGTGGAGGCGAATTTCACTTTCCGCCAAAGACTTGCCGGCCAGGGAAGGGTGGAGATTGACGCGGAATAGGTGCAAACCTTCCGCGAGCATGAACGTTTTGCCAGGTTTCAACAGGTTGAGGATTGTGTTGGCAGCCAGAGAAGAATAAGACATTACCAAATCGGCCCCTGCCGCATGCAGTTTGGGGATGTTTCTATCTTTTGTGGCCCGGCTGATGATTTGGATGTCCGGCCTGAGCTTTCTACAGTAAATGGTCAGGTAGACATTGGTAGGATTGTCGTGGGTGGTGATGATCACCGATGTGGCATTCTTGATTCCCGCCTGCTTCAGGGTGTCATAATCCGCAGCGCTTCCAAGGATATCGCGGTCATCCGTTATGAGCCGCCTGTTCCTTTCAATGATTCGGTAATCAATGTGCTTTTTCTCCAGTGATTCTGCGGTTGCACGGCCAACCCTGCCGCCTCCCAGGATGAGGACGGGGATATCCGTCTTTTCTTCTGTTTTGAAATGCCGATCATAGTTTCGAAGTTGCTCCATTGATCCGGCTACGAGGAGAACCGTTGTGGATTGAATCACCGTTTCAGCGGTGGCCATCTCAAAACGTCCCTTTTCCCAGATCCCCGCAACCGTAAGGCCCGTTGTCTCTCGTAAGCCGCTCTGCCGGAGTTTCCTGCCCACCAGCGTTGTACGTATGGCCGCCACTTCCGAAAAGTAAAGAGAGTCAATATTGGCGACTATGTTTCCTTGCGCTTTTGAACGGATCACCCTTCTGGCAAGTGACTCCCCCAGCAGTCTTCTGAACTGGAAAACGTGGGTGCTGCCAGCCAGATGGAGAATATCCACCGAATCATCCAGGTCGGCGCTGGCGGCCACTGGTACTTCTGCGGAAACCTCCCGAACCGTAAATGCGACGTTGGTATTGATTATGTCGTTGTTGCCTGCCACAACCAAAGCAGCCTTATCCGCATTTACGTGTTTGTATGTGTCGGGATCACCCAAATCGCCCACAACCACTTCATAGTCCGTATCAACCAATTCCAGGGCCTTTTGAATGTCTTCACAGATGATGACATATTGATATTCAAACCATTTCAACCGTTCCACAAGAGCCATCATTACCGAGTCATAGTCTGTCAAAATGACATGGCCTTTGACCGTTTCAGGCAATCGACGGGGGGCTCTGGATTTTGATTTGGCCTCAAGCCATGGCGCATAGAAGAACTGAATGAATGTAAAGGGAAGCATGATGAGAAGAAAAACGATGCCCGATAACAGGACCAGAATGGAGAAGAGCCTGCCCACATTGGATTCAAAGGTAATGTCGCCGAACCCGAGAGTGCTCATGACGGTAAGGGTCCAGTAA
This sequence comes from Thermodesulfobacteriota bacterium, assembly GCA_028278625.1. The sequence continues at coordinate 52,125 of JANQDY010000085.1, read as the reverse complement.
AACCCCGTTATCCAACTGTATTCTTTCCCTTCCTTCATCATCAGCAAATGAAACACGATGCTGTAGACTGTGATCATCGCTACCAGGACCACCGAGAATTTTAACAGCATCCTTAAGTTCTTCTCGTTTTTTCCCGTGAGAATATAAGCCAGCTGCCCAATCAAGTATTTCATGGAAAAGCCCTCTAGACAATTTGCAGAAGAATCGGAAGAAGATTCGATACAATCCTAACTCGCTGGTTGCTTCAAGTAAACAAGGATATGAAAAATCTGGAAAACAGAGCAAGAATTACGATTTCAGGGACAACAAAACGAAACGATTTCCGCTGCCATCAAACAGATGTCGTCATCGAATTGGCGGTCTTTGGAAAAGTTCAGGGCAGTTTGAAGGATGTTCTGGAGAACCTCCGAGTAAGGAAGGCCCATGTTTCTGAACATGTCCCGGTATTCCAGACGATGAATGAAATCGACCGATGATAGATACCGCGTTTGCCGGGCAATATTGACACAGAAATCACCAATACGTTCCAGGTTGACGGTCATCATGTGAATGGCACGAAGGGTTTTTAGGTCTTCCTGTGCGGCCACTCCCTCATAAATGAGCCGGGAGTAACATTCGCTCCCGCTGTTCAGGGCTGAGCTCCGTGGTGGTAATGCGCCTGAACAGGGCTATATCAGATTCGGTAGGTTCCTGATCCGGTTCTCCCCCCACAACTGAGATGGGGTTTCTTTTGTTCAAGGGGACGGTTTCCGCCAAGGGCCTTTCTCCCACAGACGATTTTTCAGATTCCGCTTTACTAGAATACTTGTGTTAGGATCACGTTAGCTTTTCATTAAGAGATAGCGCTCCTTTTTGTGCGGCATCGATAGTTTTTTTCAGACTAACACAAATTTCACATTTTCCTAACTTCCGTGTAATGGATGCCCTTTAGTTTCCAGTGAAATTTCCATAATCGCCGATGGCGTGTTTTCACCAGGAGCCGCTTTCATGAATCCAACCATCCTTCTCTTTGTCGTTTTGTTCCTTTCTGTCGTTGGCTATTTCCTCGGTCGCAAAAAAGCCCTGTTGGTGGGCAAAAGAGCCAAGGGTGTTCGAAACATGCATTCCAAGCCGGTCTATTACGGCACATTGACCGGATTGTGGTGCGGAATTCCCGCACTCATTATCATGGGGATCTGGCTGGCGGTGGGGCCAAACGTGGTGATGGGTCTGGTGGTGGACGGCCTCCCCCCGGAAATCCGCGACCTGCCGGAGGACCGGCTGAATCTGGTGGTCAATAACATTCATAATCTGGTGAGCGGCAATATCGTATCAGGGGAGAAAAGCCCGGCGCTTCTGGCGGCTGCGGATCACTACCGCCGGCTCACCTCAATCGGATACGGGGCCCTCACGGTGGTGGCCCTGGCGGTTGTCATTGTGGCCATGCTGTTGGTTCAACGGAGCATTTCGCCACAGTTAAGGGCCAGGAATCAGGTGGAACGGCTGGTGCAGTGGTTTTTGATCGGGTGCTCCTCCATTGCCATATTCACGACCATCGGGATTGTCCTGTCGGTTCTCTTTGAGGCCATCCGCTTTTTTCGCATCATTCCCATTACGGACTTCTTGTTTGGTTTGGAGTGGAGCCCTCAGATGGCCATTCGGGCCGACCAGGTGGGGTCCTCCGGGGCATTCGGTGCCATCCCGGTCTTTCTGGGAACCGCTGTTATTTCAACCATCGCCCTGATTGTTGCGGTGCCCATCGGGCTCATGAGTGCCATCTATCTGTCCGAGTATGCGGGTAAAAAATTCCGCGCCTTTGCCAAGCCCATCCTCGAAATTCTGGCGGGCGTGCCCACGGTGGTCTACGGTTTTTTCGCCGCGCTCACGGTGGCGCCCATCATTCGGGGATTCGGGGAGTCCATCGGTCTCGATGTCTCTTCTGAAAGCGCCCTGGCCGCGGGCCTGGTCATGGGGGTGATGATTATTCCCTTTGTCTCTTCCCTGTCGGACGATGTGATCAATGCCGTTCCCCAATCCTTAAGGGATGGTGCTTACGGTCTGGGAGCAACCCATTCGGAGACCGTCAAACAGGTGGTGCTGCCCGCGGCTCTGCCCGGCATTGTGGGCGGGGTGCTCTTGGCGGCATCTAGGGCCATCGGAGAGACCATGATTGTGGTCATGGCGGCGGGGCTCGCAGCCAATCTGACGGTGAATCCCCTTCAAGCGGTCACCACCGTGACGGTTCAGATCGTGACCCTTCTGGTGGGGGATCAGGAGTTTGACAGCCCCAAAACCTTGGCCGCATTTGCCTTGGGTCTGGTCCTTTTCCTGATGACCCTGGTGTTAAATGTCATCGCCCTTTACGTGGTGCGCAAATACCGGGAGCAATACGAATAAAAAAACACAGGTTGTTTCATGGAAAAGAAAGAGAGAACCATCGATATCGTCAACAGGGGCCTGGCGAAACGCTACCGGGCGGAAAAGCGGTTTCAGATCTACGGACTGAGTGCGATTCTGATCAGCATCATTTTCCTGGCGCTCCTCTTTGTCAGCATTGTGGGAACTGGCTATTCCGCCTTTACGAGAACGCTGATCAAACTGGATATCACCTTTGATCCTGAAACCGTTACACCGGAAACACTTTCCAGCGCCAATTACAGCGGGCTGGTCAAAAAATCAATGCGTGAACTCTTCCCCGATGTAAAAGGCCGTCGCGACAAGCGGCAGCTATATGGTTTGGTGAGCTCCGGGGCCGCCTTTCAGATTCGCCAAACCGCCATGGATGACCCGCATCTGATCGGAAAGACCATTTCCATCTGGGTGCCGGCCAACGATGATGTGGATATGCTCATGAAAGGCCAGATGGAACGGGATGTGCCGGAAACTGAACGCCGGCTGACGGATAAACAGCTGGCCTGGATCGACAAACTGGAGAGTGAACACCGCATTGAAAAGCGGTTCAATACGGCATTCTTCACCGGTGGTGATTCACGGGAGCCGGAACTGGCCGGCATCTGGGGAGCGGTCATGGGATCCTTCTACACCCTCGTGGTGACCCTGATCCTCTCTTTTCCCATTGGCGTATCCGCGGCGGTCTACCTGGAGGAATTTGCCCCCAAGAACAAGTGGACCGACTTGATCGAGGTGAACATCAATAACCTGGCGGCGGTGCCGTCCATTGTCTTTGGCCTCCTGGGTCTGGCGGTCTTTCTCAATTTCTTCGGCCTTCCCCGTTCCACACCCCTGGTGGGAGGGCTGGTTTTAACGCTTATGACGCTGCCCACCATTATCATTGCCAGTCGCGCGGCCCTTAAATCCGTACCCCCGTCCATCCGGGATGCGGCACTGGGAATCGGTGCTTCCAAGACACAGATGGTGGCCCATCATGTGTTGCCCCTGGCGCTGCCGGGCATGCTGACGGGAACCATTATCGGAATGGCCCAGGCATTGGGGGAGACGGCACCGCTTTTGATGATCGGCATGGTGGCCTTTATCGTGGATGTTCCCCACGGATTCACGGACCCCGCAACGGTGCTGCCGGTTCAGATCTATCTGTGGGCCGACAGTCCTGAGCGGGCCTTTACGGCACTGACCTCCGCCGCCATCATGGTGCTGCTGGCGTTTTTGATCTTCATGAACAGTGCCGCTGTTCTACTCAGAAAGAAGTTTGAGCGCAGGTGGTGATACCAGTGTTGGACCTTGTGCGGTTGGCTTTTAGCCGTTAGCGATTCGCTTTTTGAATAAAGCGGCCTAGCAAGGACGTTAAACACTGTTTCCATATAGGACGGTTCAAAAAGCCGCCTGCAGAGGCCGGCGGCAAAAACAAAAGAAGGGCGAACTATTCATCGCTCGAAAAAGGAGGAAGAAAGATGAAACGTATTTTTGTGTTGGCATTGATCTTTGCATTTGTTCTGAGCGCGGGAATCGCCGCGGCTCGTGACACCGTCGCCATCGTGGGATCATCCACGGTCTATCCCTTTGCAACGGTGGTGGCCGAGCAGTTTGGGAAAACCAGCAAATTCAACACCCCCAAGATTGAATCCACCGGATCCGGCGGAGGGCTCAAGCTTTTCTGTGCCGGCGTGGGCGTGGAGCACCCCGACATTACCAATGCGTCGCGTCGCATAAAGGTGAGCGAGTGCGTGATGTGCGAGAAGAACGGTGTCAAAGACATCATTGAGGTAAAAATCGGTTATGATGGTATTGTACTGGCCAATTCCAAAAAGTCCGCCCCTTTTAAGCTGACCCAGAGAGACATCTTCCTGGCGCTGGCCAAAGACGTGCCCGATCCCAGTGGTGCGGAAAAGCTGGTCCCCAATCCCTACAAAACATGGAAAGACGTCAACTCCGCCCTTCCGGCCTCCAAGATCGAAGTGCTGGGACCCCCTCCCACCTCGGGAACCCGGGATGCCTTTGTGGAACTGGGAATGGAGCCGGGCGGTAAGAGCTTCAAATGGATCAAGGCCATGAAGAAAAAGGACAAGAAACGGTATAAAGCCATTTGTCATACCGTTCGGGAAGACGGGGCCTATGTGGAAGCCGGCGAAAATGACAACCTCATCGTCCAGAAATTGAATGCCAATCCGGACGCGCTGGGTATTTTCGGCTTCAGCTTCCTGGATCAGAACACCGATAAGATTCAGGGGTCTTTCATTGACGGCGTGCCGCCCACTTTCGACAGCATTGCGGACGGCCAATACCCCCTTTCAAGGCCTCTGTACTTCTACGTGAAAAAGGCCCACATTGAAGTGATTCCTGGCACAAAAGAGTATCTGGCGGAATTTACCAGTGAAAAAGCCTGGGGACCCGACGGCTATCTGGCTGACAAGGGAATGATCCCCATGCCGGAAGAGGAACGTGAAAAGTACAGGAAAGACGTTCAGAACCTGACGCGTCTCTCCTGTGATGCTCTGAAAAAGTAGTCCCTGCATTAGGAAGCAACTGATTGTCAGCCGCTAGCCGGCGCCCATCCACTTGTTTCATTTTGGAAGCCGGCTAACGGCTAACCGCAACAACTGATTTGAGGAGGAACGACCTTTGGGCCCCACCAGCGAAACAGCATCTAATTCCAACGGAGGCGGCGGCACGCCTGAAAAGCGCGGTCGGCAATTGGTGAGCCGGGAAGACCGGTCCACCGTGGGAGAAGCCACCGTCGACAACGCGCGAATGGTTTGCCGCGGTGTCAATGTCTATTACGGCGAGAAGCATGCCATTCATGACGTATCCCTTGATATTGGGCGCAACGAAGTGATTTCAATGATTGGACCGTCCGGTTGCGGAAAGTCGACTTTTCTGAGATGTCTCAATCGTATGAACGATACCATTGAAATATGCCGGGTAACGGGCGAGATTCTATTGGACGATCAGAATGTCTATGAACCCAAAGTGGATGTGGTACAGCTAAGAGCCCAGGTGGGTATGGTCTTTCAAAAACCGAACCCCTTTCCCAAATCCATCTATGACAATATTGCCTACGGACCCCGCATTCACGGTCTTGTGCAATCCAAAAGCGAGACCGATGAACTGGTTGAAACATCGCTCAAAAAGGCCGGTCTTTGGGAGGAAGTGAAGGATCGGCTGGATCAACCGGGTACGGGGCTGTCGGGGGGCCAGCAGCAGCGTCTCTGCATCGCCAGAACCATTGCGGTCAGCCCCGAGGTGATCCTGATGGACGAACCCTGTTCGGCCCTGGATCCCATTGCCACCGCCATTATTGAAGACCTGGTCGACGAATTACGGTCTCAATTCTCCATCGCCATCGTGACCCATTCCATGCAACAGGCCTCCCGGGTATCACAGCGGACGGCCTATTTTCATCTGGGGGATCTCATCGAAATCGGGCCCACGGAACAGATATTCACCAATCCCCTTCACCAACTGACTGAAGACTACATCACCGGGCGTTTCGGTTGATGATTCCATAATAGATAATAACAAGAGGAGCAATCCATGAGCAGCCGACACATTGTGAGATCCTATGACGAAGAATTGGCCTTACTAAAGGCGGACGTTCTGAAGATGGGAAGCATGGCCCACAAACAACTGAGCCGGTCTTTGGACACTGTCTTAACGAGGGACAGCTCCGCGGCAGAGGCCATCATGGCCGACGACGCCCCAATTGATGCCCTACAGAAAGAGATTGACCGGTTGACCCTGACCATGCTGGCCAAGAGACAGCCCATGGCATCGGATCTTCGCGTCATCGTATCGGGTATCCGAATGGCCGCCGATCTGGAACGGATCGCCGATTACTCGGCCAATATTGCGCGTCACTCCATGGAACTCAACAGCGTTGATCTCAAAAAGCCCGTGGAAACCATTATTCGCATGGCTGAACATGCCAAAACAATGCTTTCAGACATCATGACCGCTTACGAAAAGAATGATCCCGACATGGCCCGCAAGGTGTGGCATGACGATGATCGCATTGACGAGGAATATTCCAGTTTACTGCTGGAACTGCGGCAATTCATGAGCGAAGAAGCCGAACATGTCAAGCCCTTTACGGCATTGTTGTTCGTTGCCCGCTGCTGCGAGCGGATCGGGGACCACATTCAGAATCTGGCCGAAAACGTCCATTTTATCGTTACCGGAGAAATGTATCACGGAAAGTAGCAGATAACACTCCCAAAAAGGGCCTTCAAGACGAAACCTGCAATCATTCGACAGTCTTGGTTAATTGGTATGAGGCAAGGAGAGATGATGCGCTATTTTATGCGAACTGCGATCATGGTGATGGTCCTTTCTCTTTTGGGTATGGGTTCCGCCCATGCGCGAAAGGAAATACGGATTGTTGGATCCTACCCTTTTTAAACACCGGGGAAGAAACCGGGCCCGGGACGGAGCCCTGAGCCTGGCACCCATTGAGCGGTAATTGCTGACCCCATTTCTGCGGGCGCTGACCCCATCAAGCATGCCGTTGATCAATGTAAAAGCTGTTGCCGGAGATACTTTTGGCTTTTTTCTTCACTTCCGATGCCACAGAGACCAGTTGGCCATAAGAATCAAAGGGCCGATTCAGGGTCGTAACCACGGCAATTGAAAGGCTCAAAAGAGAGAACCGTCTGGGCTGACCGCTGCGATCGACGCTTTCGTAAAATCCTCTTTCAACGCTCTTGGGGTCATGGAATTCTTTTACGCCGTCCTGAAACCGGGAAAGAACGCGTTCACAGAGCTGTTCAATGTTTTGGGCCCTGCAGACCATGACAAAATCGTCACCACCCACATGTCCTACGAAAGCCCTCAGGTCCCATTCACGAACGGCATCCTTTAGAACCGTCGCCAGAAAACGAATGACCCGATCCCCTTTCGCAAAACCGAATTGGTCATTAAAGGGTTTGAAATGATCCAGGTCGAAATAGAGTACCGCAAACAACTGATTCTGGCCCAGGCGCTGAATGATATCCGCCTTTATCATGTGGTTTCCCGGAAGGCCGGTCAAAGGGTTGGCTTGCATGGCCAGAAGCAGCCGCTGTTGTGAAATCCGTTCATACAGGGCCCGTATTTTGACGATGCCTGCATAAAAGCCGTTTTGAACCACCACAATGGAGTCATGAAAGGCGTTATCATCCCGTTTGAGCACCTTTTCGGAGACTTTTTCCAGGGGTGTTTCCGAGTCAAATACCAGCACCTGGTCCATAACCATTTCAACGGGCCTGCGGCTGTAAACCGAGTAGCCGAACTGTTTTCCCAGCTTGAAGAAAAGACGCGTTTTTTCGATGATACCCACGGGTCTTCGATTCTGCAAAATGGGAACGGAGGTGAGTTCCGTATCCGACTCAAACATGGCGATGACCGCCTCCGTTAGATCCGTTGTCTCCGCGGGCAATGAATATTCGGTGAGGGATCCGATTCTGCGTTCATCCATTCGCACAACCGGCGGTGCTACACGCTTTTCAAGAATCAGCTCTTTTGCCGAGGGCCGGCATTTGGTTGGGGATGGGTCCGGCATTCCAAGATAAAAGCCCTGACCCAGATCAACGTTCATGGAAAGGACAACTTCAAGCTCTTTCCGCGTTTCAATGCCTTCTGCCACGACCTGGGCATTGATTTTGTGGCAGAAGGAAACCAGGGATTCCACCAGCATCCTCTTTTTGGTGGATTCGGCAATACGGGAAATGAGAAATCGGTCGATCTTGACCATACCGGGTTCCAGTTCAGCGAGCATTTTGAGGCCGGCAAATCCGGCCCCCAGGTCATCAATGGCAATCTGGAATCCTTCATTTCTGAATATGTTGAGAATGTTCTTGAAACAGTGTGCATCTCTGATGGTACACTTTTCCGTCAATTCCAGAACAATGCGCTCCCTGAGGGAGAAGAGCGATTCATCCTCCATCAGACTATATGTGTCCTGGGGGTTGATCTCCTGAAACAGGGACGGCGATACATTGAGGGTAAGGCGCTCCCTGATTCCCTTCCGTAGGGCGGTTTCAATGGCACAGGAACGGCAAAGGGCCTCAAGTTCCCGAGTGAGAGAAAAGTGGTCGGCTGCTTCAAAGAGTGGCTCGGGGCCTGAAAAAAGGCTTTCGCCGGTGATTCTGGTCAGGCATTCGTAGGCGTAGACTTCTCCGGTCTGAAGGTCAAAAATGGGCTGGAAAACCGTTTTGAGCCGTTTTCGGCCCAAGATGTCAAGAAGTTCCAGACGTTCCTCATTCGGCGGATGGCATCGTTTTCCCAGGGAGAAAGGCAGATCACCATCGGTCTGGAACGTGTCCATGTAATCGAATAATTTCTGAAATTCCATTGTGTCGGTTTCTCGCTTTCAGATGTCGCATTTCGTCGAGTAACGGATGGTTGCACCGGCATCCTCAAGTCTTCTCGAGCTTGAACGGTATTGAAAGAAATCCTCACGCTAACTCATGCACGATAAATGTTAGCGTTTGGTTAGGATCAGATAAGATGATGATGTGTTTCAGGAATAGAGAAAATGAAGGAATCAGGGTTAAAGGGAAAGGATCGCTTATCCCTTGACACAAAAGGGACTTTCACCGATAGTCTGGTGTCAAAAAGGAGGGGTTTCTTCAGTTTCGGGAGGGAGTAAATGGGCATTTTTGAACGAAAGATCTTCTTGTTCCTCTTTATCGTGCTCTTTTCAGGGTGTGGCGCCATGGGACCCGCATCCGTGAAAAACGAACGAGGCCGCTACAATCAGGCGGTGTCTCATACGGGCAGCGAGCAGATGCTCATGAACCTTGTAAAGCTGAAATACCGGGATAGCCCAACATTCCTGCAGGTGAGCAGCATTTCCACCAGCCGCCAGTGGGGGACGACCGCGGGCGTAAATGTGCCTATTGGGGATTCCATCTATTCCGCGGGAAATCTGGTGCCCTTAAGCGCCGGCACCACCTATACGGAAAATCCCACCGTGACCTATGTTCCCCTTATGGGGGAGGCTTTTGTCCGGCAAATGCTCACCCCCATCCCCATTGAGACCTTGATTCTGCTTTTTCAGGCGGGGTGGCCCGTTGACACGGTTTTTCGCCTCGTGGTTCAGGAAATTAACGATCTGGAAAACGCCTCTCCCGCTTCCGGGCCGACCCCTGAACGCGAGCCCGTTTTCAAGCAATTTCTGGAGGCGGCCTTTATTTTCCGGGACCTGCAGAAGCGGCGCGTCGTCGAATGGGGAATCGCGGAGAAAGACGGGAACCGGGGAACCATGTATATCAGAACGGATAATTCTCCGGAAGAAAAAAGGTCGGTTTTGCGGCTGAAGGAACTCCTGGGCATCGATCATAGGGGAGGGAACCCCGAAGTATACCATCTGAATTACGGCATCTGTTTTACCGACCCCAAAACACTGAACGTGGTCACCCGTTCCATGACCGATATCCTGTTCTATGTTTCCCAGGCAGTCCATGTGCCGGCCGTTCACAGGGAGATGAATCTGGTCACGATCACAAAAAAGCCCGACGGGAGCCCCTTTGATTGGAAGCAACTCCATCGGGAACAGATCGTTATCCATTCGAGCAGGGAAAAACCGGAAGACGCGTATGTTGCCGTCTGGTATCGGGACTACTGGTTCTATTTGAAAGACAACGATCTGGATTCCAAGAGCACGTTCCTGCTTTTGGAGATTCTGGGGGATTTGCAGGCGGGCACCATCCCCTCGGCGGCCCCGGTTTTGACCCTGCCCGTTGCCAGGTAGCCCCCGCGGTAAGCACCTTTTAGGCACCCATGGCCGGCGCAATCTCTCTTGCCCAAGCCCTGATGGATTTCCAGTTTCTGTAGTCGCCTTCGACCACGCCCGTTGACTGCATTCTTATTTTCATGACCATTCGCACCATAAACGGCAGTTTGTCATAATTGAGGGTGCCGGCAAAAAGACCCGTACCCACGGGGGTTATTTCCGCCACGCTCTCCCTTAAGGGTGCCATGAAACCGAGTGCCTTTTGACGGGTTTCAAGGGTGGCGTTGACCAAGGTAAGGCAGGTCAGAAAATAGGCCACTGGTATGCGGCTCAAGCTGGTTCGGTGTTCCTCCACAAATTCAATGGCTTCCGGCAGCCAGCGATCACTGCGGATGGCACTTCCGACAATAACGGCGTGGTAGGGTGAAAGATCCGAAACACTTTCAATGCGGAGCACATCAACCGAGGCACCGTTGTCACAAAAGGTTCCGGCAATGGCCCCGGCAACGCCCCCCGTGGAACCGCATCGACTGGCATAGGTCACCAGAATCTTTGGTTGTTGCGTCTCAATATTGCATCGGTTTTCCAGGAATTTGATTTTGGCGGCAGGCGGATCTTCCGATGAAACCACATTCCTGGCCATTGCAAGACTCCCTAAAGCGCCTCCCGCCATGAGGGCGCTTTTGCCGATAAACTCTCTTCTTGAAAGATATTCTATCATGGTCTTTCCTTTCATTTGGCGAATTGGCCTTTGTCTGTTCACTTCCGTGGAAAACCGTCCCCAGGCATTTGGTCGGCGGTGTTTCCCTGGGAAGCCCTCATCCCAGGGAAACCAGCCGGTCCTCTATGAGGAGATGAGAGCCTTAAAGGCTTCGAATTTTTTGTACTTGTCTTTGAGTTCGCTGATGATCATCGCTTTTTGATCGTCGTTCAGGATCTCGTAAAAGGCCATGAAATCATCAATGAACATGCCTGCACGGAGGGGAAAACGCTCCACACGTGATTTTAGGAGCTCGGAAATCACGTTCAAATCGGGCGTTTCTTTGTCCATTTCCGCTTTCACTTTTAGAAAGAAGGCCTTTCGATTGTTCTTTATTTCGATCAATTCTGTTTCAACGCGCTTGCGAATCTCTTCATACTGGACCTGCTGAGCTTCGTTCAGGTCTAGTTCAGCCACTTCTTTGTCTATTCTTTCAAGTACGTGCTCGGGGAAATCCTTGCCGTGAAACCCGCCGCAAAACATCGGGGGTTTATGACACCCCGTAAAACCGGCGCCGGCAATGATGACGGCCCCCAATATGGCAAGGCCCAAAATCAAATTTCTTCTCTGTTTCATGGCTTATCCTCCTTCTCTTGATGTTCTGACGCCTTGTGCGTCCCTTTTGGATTAGAGAATAGAGTCAAAACGTAAAGAATGTTTGTGAAGGATGTAAAAAAATGTTAAAGAATGTAAAAAATTGAAAAATAGCGGGGACTTATATGGACAAAACGGTTTTGATCGTGGATGATGACCAAAAGCTTCGGAGCCTGTTGACCGAGTACCTGACGGAATTTGGATTTATGGTTTCAACCCTTTCGGACGGCAGGGAAATAGTCGCGGCCATTGAAACCGGAAATCCGGACATCATCATTCTGGACATTATGCTGCCCCACAAAGACGGGTTTGAGATTTTGCGGGAGATTCGAACGGGTTTCCATGTGCCGGTGATCATGCTCACCGCCAGAGGGGAAGATGCGGACCGGATCGTGGGACTGGAAATGGGTGCGGACGATTATCTCCCCAAACCGTTCAACCCCAGGGAACTGCTGGCGCGGATCAGAGCCGTACTCAGAAGATCCGCCACTCCTGATGCCGGCGAACCGGATCATCGAAGCGATCATTTGGTCGAAGCCGGCGGCCTGGTTCTGGACAAAGCAAAACGGGTCGTCCGGAGGGAGAAGGAGGAGGTGGCACTGTCATCGACGGAGTTTGAAATCCTGAGGGTCCTCATGGAGCATCCCAACAGGACCCTCAGCCGTGATCAATTAATGAATATGGCCAGAGGGCGGGATTTCATGGCTTTTGACAGAAGCATCGATGTGCACATCAGCAAACTAAGGGGCAAAGTAGAATCGGATCCCCGAAATCCCGAACGCATCAAGACGGTCTGGGGCACCGGTTATATGTTTGTGGACGCAAAATGAAAATCGGCCGGCTTTATATCAAAATATTCCTCAGTTTTCTGGCGATACTGGTCATGACGCTGTTGTTGACATTTGCCCTGTTCATCCATTTTCCAGGGCGGTACTTCTACGATCGCTTTTTTCAGTATGCAAAAGGTCATGTCACCGTTGTAAAGACATTGCTGGAGGAGAAGCTCCAATCAGGCGCTGCGGGACCTGAGTCAAAAGACCAAATCATTCAGGAATTTACTGTAAGAATGGGAGAGGCCTATGGTGCCAAATTCTGGGTTACCGACGCAAAAGGAACGGCCCTTTTCAAGTCTTTTGAAGGGGATGTGCCAAAGGAATCCGAGAAAAGAATCCATGTGGAAATGGATCGTGACACCGGTGAATTTGACGTGGAACGGGGTTTTCGAAAAAAACACGGTCTCCATCTTCGGATCCCCATAGACATGGAAAATGGAGAACCCCTTACGCTGCAGGCCCTGTTTGAACCGGTGGACACTTCCCGCTACAAGGGAGGATTTGCCATCGGACTCCTGGTCATCGGCACCTTTGTGGCGCTGCTGGTGGTGCCTGTGGCAAGACTCATTACAAGGCGGTTGAACAGGCTCAAGGGATCAGCCATTCGGTTCTCCAAAGGGGATCTTTCCCACCGGACGCCCTTGTGCGGAAAAGATGAAATCGCGCAGCTGGCAGGGACCTTCAACATGATGGCGGAGAAGCTTGCGCGAATGGTAAAAGGGGGTAAGGAGCTCACTGCCAACGTATCCCACGAGCTCAGAAGCCCGTTGGCCAGGATCCGGGTGGCGGAAGAGATCATGCGCGCACGTTTAAAAAAAGGAAACATGCACGGCACTGAAAAATACCTGAACGATATTCGTGAGGAAATCCATGAACTGGACCATCTTATCGGCCGCATTCTGGAATTCTCAAAACTGGATCTGCATGAGACGGCCCCTGAAAGAGCGACCGTGGACCTTTCAGGGATGCTTAAAAACCTGCTTGGCCGTTTCGGGACTCTGATGGAGAAAAAGAAGGTGGTCTGCGAGACGGAGATTCCCGACGCACTTAATGTCCAAGGAGATCAAAAGGGCCTTGAGTCCGCGCTTTCCATCCTGGTGGACAATGCGGTGAAGTTCGTGCCTCGGGAGGGACGGGTGTCGGTTCGTCTTTCGAGACTGACGGAGCATCTGGAACTGCGTGTTTTCAACACGTACCCGGAACTGGGCCATGAGGACCTGGAAAACCTCTTTGAACCGTTCTTCCGTGTGGTGGATGTGAATGAAGGGGGAACGGGCCTGGGCCTTTCCATCGCCAAGAAGATCATTGAACGGCACGGGGGCACTATTCGGGCCGCCAATTCCCGGGGCGGCATTGAATTTACAATTCTGCTTCCCGGTTGATCTTTCCGTAAAACTGCCCAAGATTGATGATGGCAAAAGATCCAAGAACAGGGAAGAAAGTTATCGCCACCGTTACGGGGGTAAAGGAGAATTGCGGTGCGCCTTGACATTTGACCGGGGCCTAATCAATAATCAAAGAACCATCAACATCAACCCGAGCGTGGGGGTTTTTGATATGCGATGCTCCGGTTTAAGGTTTTTTCTGTTTTGTTGTCTTTGGGTGGCGGCGGTTTTCTCTCTCACGGCAGCAGGTGCCGGGGCCCAGGGGATCATCATTGACCACACCTGTACGGACCTGTCAAAGATACCGGACACCTGGATCAATCAGGTGAAGAGTAATCTGAAAATCCACTATGCCCACACCTCCCATGGCGAGCAGATCTCAGTGGGCCTGGAGCGTCTTTCAAACAGCAACGGCAAATACGCCTTCTATCCCGACAACTGCACCATGCCCGATACCACCCAGTATTTGAGCATGATGGATGGCCAGTACATGTACGGCTATTGTGAGACCTACGTGACGCCGGAGTACTATTGGCAAGGATCCGGGGCCTTGAATATCACCCGGAGCAACCTCAACGCCGGTGATATCAATGTTTCCATGTGGGCCTGGTGCTCCCAGGTGGATTATTACAGCGCTCCGGAAGTTCAAAGCTATCTGGATGCCATGTCCCAGTTGGAGAGGGAGTACCCCGATGTCACCTTTGTCTATTTCACGGGAAATGCCCAGAGCGGGGAGCAGAACCGGGTGGACCGCAACAACCAGATCCGTGACTATTGCCGCAATAACAATAAGATTCTCTTTGATTTTGCGGATCTGGACTGCTGGTACAATGGGAATCAGTACGTGGAAAACGGCATCCCCATGGAGCATCCCCAGTATCACGGCGACGAAGCGGGGCATACGACGTTTGGCAGCTGTGAGAACAAGGGAAATGCCTTCTGGTGGCTTCTGGCGCGCATTGCCGGCTGGGACGGTGAAGAAGGGGGCGGCGGAATCGTCGACCCTCTGGATTTGGGTATTACGGCCAACGGAGCAACGGGCTCTGTCACCGTCTCCCAGGAAACGCCGGTTTCCGTACAGATCAGTGTCTCGTCCGGTACCTCCCAAGGCCAAAATGCCGACTGGTGGATTGCCGTCAGCACGCCTAATGAAGCGCCCTATAACTGGTATACCTATGTCTACGGTTCGGGGTGGCTTCCGGGTCTGAATGTATGCATTCAGATCCCGGTGTTTGATCTCGCGTCCCATGAGGTATTTAGTGGTACTCTGTCACCGGGCAACTATACCTTCTATTTTGCCATGGATGCGCCGGACGGTATCCCTTCGGGCCCCTGGTGGGACTTGGATGCCGTGAACGTGGAAGTGACCCCCTGAGAGTTTTTCCACCAAACCCATCATTTGCGCGATATGGCAAGGATGAGCGCCGGAACCGGGAAAAGGAAATGATCGAAATCGGCAACGGATTGTTTCTGCCGGAGGATTCGCCCGCTTCTCCGGAGATTGTGGCCACACTTCTTCACTTTGGTCTGGAAGAAGATCGCTTTTCATTTGCACCGGCTTCCGGAGGCGTGTTGGTGTTTTCCCCGAATTGCGGCATATTGTGGTTTCCAAAAGCCATCATGGATCTTCTGGGCGTGGAGATGATTCGATCCCGCGGGGTTGAGGAAACACTGCAATATCTTGGGGAGATTGCCGGATCCCGTGCCGGCTGGGCCGTTGGTTGGACCGCCGGCGGTGCCGCGGCCGCGGTCGCTACCGTTGCCGGCTTCAGCACCGGCCTCTGGATTCCGGTGGCCGCCGGAACTTTCATCGGTTCCCAACTCGGGGCTGTTGTCATGAAACGTCTGGGGTTTCGGGGACCTCCCAATGAACTGGCGGCCTATCCGCTGCTCTTCGTTGATCACGTGGAAATTCTCTCGCCATCTTATCTGGCCCACGCCTATGAGCAGACCAAACGTCTGGTCAGGCAATCAAAGGAAAAACTTACCGGCAAAGAGGGAGACACCAAGAAACCCATTGTCCTGACCGTTGTCAAACGGTTTAAATCGTCCACCGAAGAATTGAAGTCTCTAAGAAAGCTCCATGAACAGGCGCGGAAGGAGAAAGGCGTGGGGGGTGCCATCGGTGGATTGGTGGGCGGCGCGGTCGATCTTCTAAAAGGGACCCACTCGGTTTTTGATCTTATCGACACGGAGGCTGAAACCTTCGGCTTTGATGATCCATCCTATTGCGAAGCTCTGATCACATCATTAAAAAACCATGATGTGAGGGTGATAGAGAGATAGCATTTCCCAGGAATTCAACGTTGACGATGTGATGGCCAGTTTGTACAAGACGGGCGCCCACTAATGGGGATTGATGCCATTTTATTAAAACAATGGGGAAACAAAGCGCTAAACGGTTCGAGCACGATCAGGGAAAGTGAGGCATAATGTCAAATGGTGACCCGGTCAAACCGGGATGGCGGCTTTACATCGGCATTTCTCTTTTTTTCTTTGGGCTGTTAAGCCCCTTATGCATTCCCTTGGTGGCGGCGTCGAAACTGCCCACCCTATGGAAGACGGCCCTGTCCGGTTTGCTCATGCTCGGTATTCCGGAGCTTTTGTGGGTCGGGGCGGCAGCGGTCATGGGAAAGGAGGGCTTCCGGTATATCAAAAGGAAATTCTGGGGGGTTTTCAAAAAAATGGCGCCCCCCGATGAGGTGGGGCCCGTGCGCTACCGGATTGGCCTTGTGATCTTCTCTCTGCCCCTCATTGTGGGCTGGCTGGAACCGTATGTGGCACTGTGGATTCCGGCACTCCTCGCGCATCAATTGGCCATAAGTCTCATTGCTGACATCCTTTTGCTGGCAAGTCTCTTCACCCTGGGTGGGGACTTCTGGGATAAACTGAGAGGGTTGTTCATCCACCGTGCCAAAACCAGCGTTGTATAAGATCATCAAAGACGAAATCAATTAGACCAATTCGGTAGTTCCTATCTTTCAAATACAAGGGTTTTTCTTGACATGAAACTCAGTATGTTTATGATTTCCTCATGATTGAAATAAACCGAAACAGCCTGCTTCCTCTGTATCACCAAGTGGAGGAGTCGCTTCGACAGGCAATTGCGAACAAAATTTATGTTCCGGGCAAATCCATTCCCACGGAAACCGAGCTTCAGGAGCAATATGATGTGTCCCGGGAAACCGTGCGAAAAGCGGTCAATAATCTGGTGCTGGCGGGTCTTCTGGAGAAAAGGAAAGGTGTTGGGACTTTTGTGACGCGCCCCAAAATTGTCCACAGACTCGGCAGATTATATGGTTCCACTGAAGAAATTTTGGCCCGGCAGGCGTCTCCGGGAACAACATTTATTGAGAGGAAGAAAATCAAGGCATCTGGCGAGCTTTGTCGCATGATGGAAGTGGATAAGGGCGCCGGTATTATCAAGGTCAAAAGACTCCGCTTTGTGAATAACGAACCGGTGGCCATACTGAGCAGCTATCTTCCGGAAGATCTGGTCCCGGATTTGATTGATGTCGAATTCAGAAGCAATTCCCTCTACAAGACCCTCGAAGGGGTTTATGGTTTTAAACTTCTCGAAGCTGATGAAATCATTGAAGCTGGTTCAATCAACAAGAAAGATGCCAAATGGCTTGAAGTTCCCGAAATGACGCCCATTTTAGTCGTTAAGCGACTGACATATTTGGACATCGGGCGCGTCATTGAAAAACTGACGGCACTCTACCGCAGTGATCGCTTCAAATACCAGGTCAAGCTTCAAGGGAGACCGGAAAACAGGCTTTAGGATTCATCTTCTTGAGGTTTTTGCTGGTTCGCCATCCCGGCAGTTTCCCCATTCAATTCTTATTTTACCAGATTGTCAACAAATCGTTTTTTTCCTCAATCAAGTTTCTCTCTTCAGGGTGAAGTGTTCATCTATCTGAAGTCGTGGCGTTTTTTGAACGCTTACACGCAGTGCAATATTTTGAAAAAAGTGCTTGACAAATAATGCCGTCCGTATATCATGACATCATGATGTCTTCGATGGGAAAGAGGCAAGAATATTTTGCGGCGGATGAAATAAGAAGTATTTGAAGGGTTGAAATCTGAGCTGATGCCTGGATATGGCAAAGGCCTTTTTTCAGGTTCTCGGAACATCAGAGTTTTCTATGGAACACAAATAGACACCATAAGAAAAGGAGGAGGAAACAAATGACTGGAGTTCTTGCCATGGGCATCGATATCGGAACCACCAATGTCAAGGCCTGTATTCTTGACACCAGCAAAAGCGAGGTGATTGCTTCAGGGTCTCAGGAGCACCCGCTGTTTCATCCAAAACCGGGCTATGCGGAACAGGAAGGGAATAACTACTGGGAAGCCGTCGTTTCGTCCATAAAACAATGCCTCTCCAAAGGCAACTTTGCTGATGATGTTGCCGCTGTTGCCCTGTCCGGCCTGGTCGGGGTGGCCTTGCCGATCAGCGAGTCTGGTGAC
Source organism: Thermodesulfobacteriota bacterium (assembly GCA_028278625.1). Next base: position 33,975 of record JANQDY010000085.1, on the reverse strand, counting down.
CCGGTTCGGCCCGGAATGATCTGGATGGATGCTCGATCAGAACGAGAGTGCCAGGAAATTCGGGAACGGGTCGGTGAAGATAAGATCAACTACAACAACGGGAACCGTATTGCTCCGTGGTTTATCGAGCCCAAAGCCCTTTGGATGAAACGGCATGAACCTGAGCTTTTTGAGGAAACTTACAAGTTTCTGTCCCCTTCCGGTTACTGTACTTATCGGCTTTGCCGGGAGTTCACCATCAACACGGGCGATGCGGGACTGTTTTACCCGTACGAATACCAGAAAGAGCGATGGAATCCCGAAATAGCGGAAGGGATCGGTATCCCAATGGAAAAATACGCCAGAATATTCCGCTCCCATGAGCCGGTGGGAAAAGTCACGGCGGAAGCGGCCAAGGAAACCGGACTTAAGGAAGGCACCATCGTTGCTGCCGGTGGAACGGATATCAGCTCCGCTGCACTGGGTTGCGGGGTTCTGACTGCAGGTAAAGCTTACTACTCCATGGGAACCGGTTCAAACCTGGGTATCATGATTCCAACGGAGCAGCGGGTAGAGGAATACAGAATTCTCAAATGGCCCCACGTTTTGCCAGGGCTCACCATGTTCGATGGTCCAATGGCCTTCACAGGGGTATCTCTCAGGTGGTTTCGGGATATGTTTGCAGATCCCGAAAGAACCATAGCAGAACGCTCAAACACCAACGTTTTTGAACTGCTGACAAAACAAGCGGCTCAGATTCGGCCCGGAGCAGACGGCCTGCTCTATCTTCCATACATGGGAAATACCCTCTCTCCCAACTGGAACAGCCGTGCCAAGGGTATCTTTTTCGGTGCCAGGCTCAGTACCACGCGAGCCCACATGATACGCGCTCTGGTAGAGGGCGTCGCCTTTGATCTTTATTCAAATGTTAAAATAGCCAAGGAAGCGGGTGTCAAGGTCGAAGAACTGACCCTTAACGGGGGACCCACAAAAAGTGCTTTCTGGAATCAAATCACGGCCAATGTTACCAACCTGCCGCTTCTGGTGACGGATGTGGATGAAGCGGCCCCCCTGGGTGATGCCATTTTGGCGGCTGTGGCTGCCGGCCTTTATGAAGATCCCACGGATCCTGTTGATGATCTGGTCAAAATCGTGGGAACCGTTGAGCCGGATGCCGCCACCCATGAAATGTACGAGGATTTCTTTGGCATTTGGCGCAGGGTCTACTTCAATTTGCTTGAAGAAATGAATGACCACCATGATCTTCTCTATAAATATGACTTTGATTAACAGTATCGCAAAAGGACATTGAACGATTTATCAGCGTTTTCGTTTTTGTCCGCCTAAAAAAAGTCGCCTGCTTTGCCGGCAGATTGCCTTGAACAGGAGGAAAGGATTGTGTCCATACAGGACGTCTATCAGGCCGTTATTACATACAACAAATTGAAAGCAGCCGAATCGGTTCGGGCCGAGATCGAAGCGGGCACTGACATTAGTGAAATTCTCACCAAAGGGATGATTGCACCGCTGGATGAAGTGGGGAAAAAGTTCAGTGAAGGAGATCTCTTCGTGCCTGAAATGCTTGCAGCCGCTCACGCCGTCAAAGAAGGTCTGAATATCCTTCGGCCTCATCTCGTCCATGATGACTCCTCCATCAAAGGGACCGTGGTCATCGGTACCGTAAAAGGTGACTTACACGATATTGGAAAGAATATCGTAATCATGATGCTGGAAGGCGCTGGGTTTTGGGTAGAAGATCTCGGCGTTGATGTGGAGGCGCAAAAGTTCATTGCAAAGGCAGAAGAAAAGGGGGCCGATATTGTAGCACTTTCAGCGCTATTGACAACGACCATGCCAGCCATGGCGGAGAGCGTCGCACTGATTCAGAAAGAGCTCCCGAAGGTAAAAATCCTGATCGGAGGTGCGCCTCTGGACGACACCTTTGCAAAGGAAATCGGCGCACACGGTTTTGGAATCGACGCGCCCTCAGCGGTGGAGATCGCTCGCCGCTTTGTTGGGGCTTAACCTTGCTGAGAGGTGTTTCCAATGAGACGAGCGGCCGCAATTTGTGGCTCACGGTTTTCTTAAAACAATAAGCTGCATCTTTTACCGCCAGGCAGGAAGGAGAACAAAAAGTGAATTCCAAAGAGAGAGTCAGAATAACCATGGCTCACGAGGAAGCGGACAGGATCCCTATCAATTTCCGCGCCACCGATCAGATTGTCCAGCGGCTCTCAAAGTCATTCTGTTCTGACTATTTTGGCATACTAAACTATTACCAAGTCGATTTCAGGGAAGTAATCCCCCCCTATGTGGGACCCGTCTTTGAAAAGACGTCCGACGGCAGTGAAATGGATATGTGGGGTGTTGGAAGAAAGGAGCTGGTCACGGATACCGGACGGGATGTCATGATTTCAGTGAATCCCTTACGGGATGCGCAAACGCCAGAGGATGTGAAAAACCATTCGTGGCCCAAGGCGGACTGGTTTGACTTTTCCCAAATAAAACGCATGTGCCGTGATTTTAGGGAGTACGCCATATCGACGCCCGGGCTTCATATTGAAGGATATCACGGTGTTTTCCACATTCTTACCTACCTCTTCGGCATGGAAAAAGCCATGCTTGACCTTGTGGTCAACCCTGAACCGCTAAAAGTGGCCATACGGGAAATCATGGATTTTTTCAAAAGCTACTACGAAAGACTCTTTGAAGCAGGGGAAGGAAACATTGATTTTCTGTTTTACAAGGACGATTTCGGTGCGCAGAACAATCTTCTTATCAGCAAAGAGATGTTCAGGGAGTTCTTTTTTCCCAACATAAAAGACTTGTCCGATCTGGCAGCCTCTTACGGCGGAAAGATAATTCTTCACTCCTGCGGCAGCATCATGAAGCTGATTCCGGATTTCGTGGAGGCAGGCGCGGCAGTCCTGGATCCAATACAGGTGACGGCCAAAGACATGGATATCAAGGAACTGAAATCCCGCTTCGGCGACGCGCTGGTATTTCATGGGGGTATTGATGTTCAGCGGCTTATGCCCTTTGGCTCTCCCATGGAAATCAGAGAGACGACAAAAGCAACCATCGAAGTCTTGGGGAAAGGCGGCGGTTATTTTTTCAGCCCCTCGCACCGGTTTCAACCGGACACGCCCATTGAAAACATTAAGGCACTGTATGATGCCGTTTTTGAATACGGAACATACGGATAGTTCGAAAGAAAGCTCATAGGCTTTTTATCTTAGACAAGGCGCCACGCAAAAGACAATCCAGTGATGATTGCGGTTTCTGATGGAAAGGAGGTGGAAAGGAAAACCTGGCTAACGACCTAACTGGCAACAAATGCTCTATGTGTGTTATTTATTAAGGAGGAACAAAGATGAAGATGAAAAGATTACTGATAGGTTGCTTTGCTATCGCGATGGCTCTGTTTTTCACGTCATCAATCATGGCTGCCCCGAAGGCGGATTATTCAAAAGTGAAGGATCTTAAGGGAAAAGAGCTGATCGAGTATTACAACACGCTGGGTCTCAAAGGTCAGGATGCCCTCGATTTCTGGAAGAATATCCCCGTCAGCAAAGCGAACAAGCAAGTCAATGACATTTTCGAAAAAGAAGGCTTTCAGTTCTACCTCGACAAATACCCGAATGAGCCCCTTTATGGAGGGTATGAATTCAAAATGGGAATGGGGACACCGATTACGGGGCCCATGAGCAAGCAGAAACTGAAATTACCTTTCACCGGATATGTTCCTTTAAAAGAAGGTCCCATCGGGGATCCCAAGAAAACCTACCGCGTCGGCTATACCATTCATGGTTTCAATCACCCGTGGCTTCTGAACAACGCTGATACAGCCATCTGGGAGGCGAACAGGCATCCCAATGTTAAGCTGACGGTTCTGGACCCGGAGTTTGACAATGCCAAACAGGCACGTCAGGTTGATACCTGGATCGCCCAGGGGTTTGACGGCATCATGATATGGCCCATGGTAGAAGCCCCGACGGGTCCCCCAATTCAGAGAGCCCTGGACAAGGGGATTCCTTGCGTGAGTATCGACAGAATGACGGGCGCAGAAGAGATCACCAACAGGGTGACGGGTAATTTCCCAGCCAACGGCGCACAACAGGGCATGTATCTGGTCCATCGCCTCCTTAAGGAGACCGGGGATGTTAAAGGCAATATCATCATGATTCGAAAACCGCTCGGCGGCACCGCGGACAGCATGAGAACCGGCCATTTCCTGAAAGTCATCAGCTATTTTCCGGGATTGAAAATTGTCGGAAACTACCATAACCCCAGTTCCAGGCCCGATTCCTTCAAACAGGTGCAGGATGCCCTCATGGCACATCCCAAACTGGATGTGATTTTTTGTACCGGTGGTGAACAGGCCATGGGCGCCGCACAGGCGGTGGACCTGGCAAAACGGTGGGATAGCCGCGAAGGGGGCCGCAGGATCATAATCCTCAACAATGATGACTCCCACGAAACGCTGAACGCTACGAAAGAAGGCAAACTAGCCATGACCGCGCCCTATACACCACTTCTGGGTGCTTTGGGCATGCGAATTCTACTTAAAGACCTGGCCGGCGAAAAGCTGCCCCAGGATATCACCACTCCCGATATCCCGATGGTTACAAAGGAAAAAGAGAATGTGTTGGGCCTCGAGACCTTCAGTGTTGAGGAATGGGAGCCCTACGCTTACGGACCGAGGATGAAATAAGACAAATACTCTCGTCCGCGGCACAAAAGTGCCGCGGGCGGCAAAATGTTATAGATGAGTGATTTTTACGGTTCAACGGATAAGTGAATCGGGGCAGGTTGAGTTTCAGCAATTTAAGTGTAGATAAAGGTTTTCTAAATAAAGAGCCGTGAATAAGATGGAACAGAAGAAAGGGTCTTTTTGGGGAAGTGCAAAGCAGATTGGGTTTGATACGAACGCCATGTTGCTGTCAATACTCATTGGTCTGGTCATAGTCGCGGGCTTTTTGAGTTCGGGCTTCCTGAAGCTGGAAAATCTTTTTAACATCGCCAGAATCGTCTCTCTCACGGGTATCATGGCGGCCGGTATTACCTATGTGATGCTGGTGGGAGAAATTGATCTTTCCGTGGGGGCGATTATGTCCCTGTCCGCCGTTGTGGGGGGGCGCTATGTCCATCTGGGAATTGTGCCGGTGCTTGTGATCACGCTGGGGACAGGGCTCTTTCTAGGGCTCATCAACGGCATCGGAGTGGTGAAGGGAAAAGTTCCGTCCCTGATCATGACCTTGGCCACGCTCACCATCTACAGCGGGCTGGCCAACATTGTCTGCGGTGGAAAAGCGGTCTATCCCTATTCACTGCCCGCCTATTTGTGGCTTGGCAATGGCAGCATTTTCGGCGTTCCTTTTCCCATCATCGTATTTGGCGCAATTACCATCATTTCCATTCTTGTATTGAAATACACCACCTTTGGCCGGTGGCTCTACTACACGGGCGCCAACCGGACTGCAAGCCGTTTTTCAGGCGGGCGAACGGATCGTATTGTCATTACCACGTTTTTGATCAGCGGGCTTTTTGCCAGCATGGTGGGACCCATGATCAGCGGCCAGATGAACCGCATCTGGCCAACCCAGGGAGCGGGATATGAACTGGCCGCCATTTCCATTGCCGTACTGGGGGGCGCCAGCCTGACGGGCGGAAAAGGGACCATGACAGGAACTTTTATTGCCGCGCTCATCTTTGGCGGTCTCATGAATATACTGAACTTGAGTGGGGTCGGTACCTACCTGCAGGATGTTGTAAAGGGCGGGCTTTTGGTGTTTGTCGTTGGGATGATGTATCTCCGAGAGGAAAAGACCAAAGCCATATAAGTTCGATTGTTAAGAAGGCGATCCTTTATTTCCTTATAACAGGGTGCTAAGGAGTTAGCCACATACAAGAGACGACCATGAATGTATTCAGAAGAAGCCCGCTGTTTTTGGGAGGTATTGCGCTTTTTATCTTCGGAATGTTTGCTGATTCGGCTTTTCTGACCCTGTTTAACATTCAGAATCTGCTTCGAACCTGCAGCATTCTGGGCACGCTCGCCTTGGGTGTTACCATCGTCATGCTGATCAGGGAAATCGACCTTTCCGTTGGGTCTCTGATGGCGTTCACCATTATCCTGGCCATCGAACTAACGGCGGAAGTGGAAGCGATGTTGGGCGTTAAGGCCATTCAAGGCGGTCACTACATGATCCATGGTGCCGGATTTCTCATCGCTTTTACTTTGTTCATAGGCTTTCTGGCCGGGATTTTCAACGGCATACTGGTCACAAAGCTGAAGATCCAGTCATTGATCACCACTTTGGGTGTTCTTTACGCCGCAAGAGCCCTCTCCTATATTATTTCCGGCGGCCATTCCATTTATCTAACGAAGCTCAAAGGACTCAAATGGATTGGCAGCGGCGATATATTCGGCATTCCAGCTCCTTTGATCATCTTTCTTTTGGTGGGGGGGCTCGCCGCTTTCCTTTTGAAGTATACGGTGGTCGGTCGGCGAATCTATGCCATCGGCGGGAACGAAAAGGCCGCGTTGTTCGCGGGTATCAACACCAATGCGTGGAAGCTGGCGGCGTTTGCGGTGAGTGGTTTCTGCGCGGCGCTGGCAGCGCTGATGTACAGCTCTTATCTGGCCAGCGCCGATCCGCAGCAGGCCATCGGATATGAACTTTCCGCCATTGCCATTGTGGTCCTGGGAGGAACGACCCTTGAAGGGGGGCGTGGCAAGGTCTCTGGAACGATCCTGGCGGCGCTGGTGATCGGCATTTTGAATAACGTTCTGGAATTGGTGGGGCTGAGGATCTGGTATCAGCAGGTCATTATCGGCTGTATCATCATCGCTGCTGTGATGCCAAGGTACTTGACGCGGAAAGCATCAACGTAAAGGCTTAAATAGAACAACGTGGATTGCCCTTGTTAAGATTGGGATTTCCGCGATTGATGACGGTTGGTATTTGCTCTAATATGGGGAATAGGGATATGGAGAACCCGCCGCTCCTTCAATTAAAAAAAATAGAGAAGGTCTTTCCTGGGATTGTCGCTCTGCAGGATGTTGACTTTGAGCTCAATGCCGGAGAAGTGATTTCGCTGGTTGGAGAAAACGGCGCCGGCAAGTCAACACTGATGAGCGTCATAGGAGGCGTCTATTCCCCCGAAAAAGGCAAAATTCTAATCGATGGCAATCGCGTGCACATCGATAATCCCGGTATCGCGAGAAAGCATGGCATCGGATACGTCCATCAGGAACCGACGCTTGCCGCCAATATGACCGGCACCGAAAATCTCTTTCTCGGACAAGAAAGAACCCGCGCCTGGCTCATGACGGACAACAAATGGATGGAGAAGCGCGCCAACATGATCCTGGATGAAATCGGCATCGCATTTGATCCCGAAAAAGAAGTGGCTGACATGACGATGGCCGAAAAAGAGGCGGTTGCCATCTCCAAGGTGATGCTTCAGGACCCCCGGATTTTGATTCTGGATGAAGTGACCGCACCGCTTGATCAGGTTGGCGTCAACCATTTGTTCAAGATCATCAAAAAACTTAAAAAATCCGACATTGGCATCATCTATATCAGCCACCGGTTACGGGAAACCTTTCAGATTTCGGATAAGATCTTTGTTCTGCGGGACGGAAGGAAAGTGGGTGAAAAAAAGCCAGAGGAAACGTCCCATGAAGAGATTATTCGAATGATGGTGGGCGAAGAAGGGATTTCCAGTACTAACGGAAACGGTGACAAGGTTTCCGTTTCCAGTACTGAGATGCTGAAATGTCGGAATTTCTCTCTTAAGAAATCATTTCACGATATCAATATCAGCTTAAGGAAAAATGAAATCCTGGGCTTGGCCGGTCTAAAAGGCTCCGGAAGATCGCGGTTTGTCAGAGCCATCTTTGGACTCATGAAACCGGATGAAGGCGATGTCTACATAAATGGTGAAAAGGTGGAAATCAGAAATCCCATTGATGCCATGGAGGCCGGTATCGGTTTTATTCCGGGAGACCGCCAGCATGAAGGGCTGGCCCTGATACGAAGTGTGGGCGAGAACCTAAGTATCACCACCATCGCGTTTTTTGCCCGGGTATTTGGTATTTTAAAGCTCGATTCCATCCGGAACAACGCTTCTCAAATGGTCGCAAACCTGAATGTGAAGCCCCCCTCCCTCAAGAAATTCGTCGGCAACCTTTCCGGTGGCAATCAGCAAAAGGTCATGATTGGAAAATGGCTCGAAAGGGATTTGCCCATTCTTATCTTCGATGAGCCAACAAGGGGTGTGGATGTAAAATCGAAAGCCGAAATTCACCGGCTGCTGGTTCGGCTGAAAAAACAGGGAAAAGCGATTATTGTAATTTCCTCTGAACTGCCCGAACTGATCACGGTATCGGATAGAATACTGGTCATGAACCAGGGACGGATTACAAACGAGTGCACTTACGAGGAGAGTACCGAGGAATACATCCTGAAATGTCTGCACGTTGACCCTGTCGGAGAAAAACCTTCACGCCCTTCAGAAGTATCCATGGATTAAGTCACCCCACCGCATTTGCTGCGCTTGCCGTATCTGAGAGCTTTTCAAACGGTCGGTTCCTGAATGTCAAAATAATGATGAATCGACAATTTGCCTTTGACAGGGATGAGCTGATTGATAGAATGGCTCATTTAAAAAAAAGGATCAGACCGAGAAGCAATGAGAACACCTGTTTATACCATATCCGGTTTTCTGGGTGCCGGAAAAACCACATTCTTAAACGGCCTTCTCTCCCGAATCCCCGGAACCGTAAATGTGGCGATTATCGTCAATGAACTGGGTGAGATCGGCATTGACGGAAAGATTATCGAGAATAGGGATTATCTGCTTCGGGAGATCACCCAGGGGTGTATCTGCTGCACACTCAGAGGGGAGCTTGCCGATGCCTTGATCGCCATTGTGGAAGACAATGCTCCCGACTTTATCATTCTTGAAACCACGGGGGTTGCGAGACCAAAGCAAATTGTCTCGGATTTTCATCTGAAGCGGCTTTCCCAAAAAGTATTTTCCAAAGGGGTCATTACGTTTCTGGATGCACCGGTTTATGCCAGGGTGGGGCACAAAATGCCCATTATCAATTTCCAGATCGAGGACGCGGACGTTATCATCTTAAACAAGATAGACCTGGTTGACGAAGAGACCCTTTTTTCATTGCAAAATCGATTGAGATCCTTTACCAGAGACCGCAAACGGATTTATGAAACCACCTACGGAAAAATAGAATACGGCGATTTGTTTCCTGAAATAAACGGCGACGTTTCTCCAAGAGAAAGCGAACGGTTCCAGGATAGCCCCGAAAAGGATCTTTTTCCGCTGAATCATGCGCTCCAGCAGATCCAGGATTTCCACGACAGCACCGAAGGATTCGCGAGCATATCCGTTGGGCTTGATACCGCCATTTCCCAAAGTGCGCTAAAAGAATTCTTTGAACGGCACCGGGAAAAGATCATTCGGGCAAAGGGTCTCTTAAGAACGGAAAAAGGCAACCGCCTCCTTCATTTCTCGTCAAGCGGTCTTGAAATGAAAGATCACGGCCAAGGGCTTCTAAAAAGCGAACTCGTCGTGATCGTAAAGGACCAAGACAGAGATGCCATGAAAGCGTCCCTTAAGAGCGCACTTGACCAACGCCGCTAGTGCTCAATCCACACACTTCAGAGAACCTGGTCCCATTTTGTAACGAGTAACCATTGAAATCAAGCAACCAGCCAGCTGTCTATACGCCATCTTTTCTCCTCATCGCCGCGGCGAATTTCTTTACGGTATCGAGCCTTGGCTGTTTTTTCATGTTTCCCATCTTTCTGGTTGCCCATGGAGGCTCAAAGGCGGATATCGGCATTATCATGGGGGCCACCGTGCTATCGTCGGTTCTCTGCCGCCCCTGGATCTCCGAGATGATCGACCGGTTTGGAAGGAAACGCTGCTACAGCACCGGATGTCTGATCAACGGTGTTTTGGCCCTCAGCTATCTGCTGTTCCATGGTGAACTCGCAGGATTCTATCTTCCGCTTATTCTGGTCAGGCTTCTTCATGGGGTTGGACTGGCCATCTGTTTCACCGCCGGGTTCACTTTCGTGGCGGACATCGTTCCGGAACAGCGTCTGAATGAGGGGATCGGCATGTACGGCGTGACGGCGCTGGTGGGAATGGCCATTGGTCCGGTGATTGGCGAAATTGTCATTCGGGAGCTGGGTTTCGGCTTCTTTTTTCTCGCCGCAGCCATGATGTCGTTTCTGGGATTCGGCCTCCAACTCCCTCTCAGGGAGTCCTATGAGCATCATATGAGCGGGTCGGAAATCTCCTTTTTCACTGTCCTGGGAAGAAGCAAAATGGTGCTGATAACGGCTCTGGCCCTTCTTTTCGGTTTTGGACTGGCCGCTTCAAGCAATTTCGTTTCTCCCTTTGCCCAGGAAAAAGGGATTGCCTTCATTTCCCTCTATTACGTTGCTTACTCTTCAGCAGCGTCGTTTACACGATTTTTCGGTGGACGGCTGGCAGACCGGGTGGGTGAAGAACGGGTGATCCCCTATGCCTTTATTATAACAGGCACCGGATTTCTGGTGCTCACGGCATTGGGAGGGAAAGGGGTACTGCTTCTGGCGGGGCTCATGAGCGGGTGCGGACACGGTTTTCTTTTCCCTTCCATGAACGCGTTTGCACTGCGTGATGAACCAAAAGGGGTTCGCGGCAAAATAAACGGCATTTTTACGGGGGGCATCGACGCGGGTGTCTTTTCCGGCTCCATTATCCTGGGATACATCGGGGAATGGGGTGGTTATGAAACGCTTTTTCTGGTAGCAGGTGCCGCACTATTTGCGGGATTTCTCATCTACCGGCTGAAGCCGGGAAAAAAGCGTTTCGGCAAATGAGAAAGAGGCAATTTTAGTCACCGTGGATTCTGCTTTGGCGCCTGTGCGTTTTTATGCTCCCCATTATCAGAAATACGCCACCGAGTGCAATGACGGCTGCCGAAAGCGTGAGGGAAGATGCAAAATTGCCGCTGTGGATTGAAAGCGCCCCGGAAACCAGGGGGGCCAATATCTGACCCACACCGTATACCGCCGTGAGAAGACCGATGACGGTCTGGCTTCTGTTAGGTTGTATGGTTTTTCCAATTGACGGCAGACCCATGGTTAAGCGTTGGGCCTTTCACCTTTTAACAGCGGCACAAGGGCAATGGTGAAGATCACGCTTGAAATCACCAAAGGCCAGTAGATACCAAAGCGCTGAAGATAAGCGCCGGTAATAGCACTGGTGACGAATAGCGTGATGGATGCGGTTCTCCGCCGCCATTTGTTGCGGTTGTCCCAACCCGCCAGTTTGGATTCGGCGCACACAGCGGCAAAGGTAAGCGTCATCACGTTGGTGGCCAGATCCGGAACGCCATGATAGCGTATCAGAGCATTCTGAAGCCCCATGGCCAGGGCCAGCGACGCAATAATCAACTGACCGGTCATGTTGTTGGCGTGCGGGTTCCCCAGGATGGCAATCATTGTTGCGGTGATCAACAGGCAATACTCCACGATAAAGCCGATTCGATGTTCTTTGGCCTTATCTGCACCTTGAAGCAGTCGGCCGCCCAAAACGGCACCGATAATAAAGGCCGCGATGGGCAGCATGAATTTGGAGATTGTTTCCACATCGTGCCCGGAACCGATGGAGAAGGCCATGAACAAAATATTTCCGGTCATGATTTCGGCAAACACACCTCCCAATGCGAGAAAACATACGGAATCGATCAAGCCGCAAATGGCGGTGATTAAATATAGGCCGACGATGAGCTTCTTCATATGAGTGAGAGGAGGTTTCCTTTTTGCAGTTTCATTTGAGTTCGGGATAGAGTTTCTTTGCGCAATCAGGACAGATGCTGTGACTGAACTGGGCTTCAGAGTGGTCGCAAATGTATTTTTCAATCCGATTCCAATACCCTTTGTCGTCCCGTATTTTCTTGCAGTTGGCGCAAATGGGGAGCAATCCGCTTAGGTGTCTCACTTCATCCAAAGCCGCTCTCAACTTGTCCCGTTCCTTGCGCAGGGCTTCTTCTGTCTGTCCCAGCTCCCTGATCACCCGAAACCGCGCTTTTTCCTGTTTTTTCAACAAACGGTGGCCTCCAAAAATGCCAAACAGCCCTAAAACCCAGATACATCCATAGGCGATGGTCATATTGGAGAAGGTTGATCGTTGTGAGGATAACATGGCTTCGGCATCGATGGTGACACTGATGCCTCCCCTCAAATCTCCTTCCGCGTACCCCTGGGCCGCATGGCATTTGAGGCAGTTCTTTTCCACCCAAAGCGGCGCCATATAGCGGAAGCGTCTCTCTCCGGATGGGCCCTCTTTGAGCTCCAGGATCTCATCCAGACCGTTCTTGAATTTTTCAATTGCCATCATTTCCCATGGGTCCGGGGAGTTTCCTGGGCGAATGGGTGTTGCGCTCGTTATATGAAATATGACCATGTTTTTCTGGGCGGCGATTTCCCCAATCTGCCGGGTCATGAAGGCGGGATTGATTTTGGTCAGCTTCAACCCCGTTACCGTGACAACATCTCGGGCGGGGTCTTTAAGATAGGGGTTCGGCTGGGTTTCATCGGTGACCGGCACGTAAACACCGCCGTGTTTCGCGTTCCATGATCTGGTTGTTACAATTTCCTGGAAAAACGATTTTGCCTGCTGATTGGCCAGGTTGTACAGTTCCTCCTTTTCTTTTTTCAATCCCCACCAATACAGCCCGATCATGATTGTTGTCCACGAAAAGGCGGCGGCGGCAACAACTGGAAGAAGTAGCGATTTTTCCTTCATGATGCTAGCCTTTTTCACCGGTCAACCGGGGAGATTTGAAAAACGGTTTGGGCCAACAACAAAGACACTGAAGAAGATGTTCATTCCGGAGACTATATCACAGACTAATGAATAGGGGCCACCGCAAAAGCGAGACAGGTCCAGAGGGCGTGAGAAATCACCACTGGCCAAAGGGTGCCGAGACGCCAGTACAGAAACCCCCAGAAAAGGCCCGCAACGCCGGCCGCGCCCACCAGCATGAAGTTGAGTGAAGAGATATGCACCGCCGCATAGAGAACGGCAGCGGTGATCCATCCGCCGAAACTCCCGAGACGGCGGCTCAGGCGGCGCTGAAGAAACCCTCGCCAGAAGATCTCCTCACAAGGGCTGGTCACTAAAAGCAGCAGCAGGCCGATGGCCCATCCGGGTGCATTGTCCCCTTTTTGGTAGATGGCATCCACTTGGCCTTGGGCAAAGGAAAAAAGCACCTTTGAAATGGCGTTTCCCGCCAAGAAAATACCGTAAAGGCAAAGAGCGGATAGAACGCCCCAAAGGACCGCCCGGCCGTTCAGGTCCTTGAAAGGGAGGGGCCATCCGCCAAAAATTACCGCCAGAAATGCCAAACAGAGCGCGGACAGAGTGATTTTTATCCAGAAATTGCCGACCGGTACGAAAAAGGCGACAAACCAGAGGATGGCGGCAACCGTCATGCACATGGCCAAAAGACGCAGGTCGTTATGGTTCTTGTCTATCTGAAGCATCGTTCAAGAAGTATGGAAACCAGCAAAAGGACGCCGAAAGCCGTGTCCAACTTGGCTGTGCGGGCATCTGCGTCAGCGGGGCAGTCTCCCGACACAATCTTGAAAACAGGCCGTACCAAGGGGAGGGCCAGAAGAATCAGCAGGGACCATGGGGTCAAAGGTCCCAGCAGGCTCATGATCACGACACCGAAGAACGCCAGAAAAATGAGGACCCCATAGACCCGCCTGCCGTGCTGGCTTCCCAAAATGACGGGCAGGGTTTTGATCCCCTGCCTTTCATCATAGGCCATATCCCGGATATTGTTGGCCAAAAGCACAAGACCTACCAGGATTCCGAAAGGAAGAGATATCAACAGAACGGCGGGCGCAAAGCTCTGCTTCTGCACATAATGGGCTCCCAGCATGGCCAGGGGGCCCCACAGCATGAAGACCGTGGGTTCTCCAAGGGCATGGTATTTCAGGTTAAAGGGGGGAGCCGTATAAAAGACGGCGGCCAGAACTCCCACGATGCCGATCAAGAGAATGGGCCAGCCGCGGGTGGCGGCCAGATAGAGCCCGATGGCAATGCCCAACCCGTAAAGGGCCAGGGAGAGGGCCAGCACCTGCCGTAACGAAATGGTTTCTTCAACAAGAGGATGGGGCCGGTATTTGACCGTTGGGGATGACGGCGTATCCACCTTGTTCTTCACATCGTAATAATCATTCAGCAGGTTGGTGGCCCCGTGAAGGGATATCATTCCCAAAAGCGTCAGAACATAGCCGCCAAGCCAAAACACCCCCGCCGTGCCCCACACGGCGCCGATGGTGACGGAAATGGCCGACATGGAAAACGACCACGGCCTCGCAGCCAGAAACCAGGTTTTCAGGTTTGCCAATTGTCTCTTTTCCGGACGGACGTTTCGGTTTAAGGTCCTAGGCGGCGTCCCAGTACTACTGAAGGCCGTTATCAAGTGCCCACTGGGCCACTTCGATGGGACTATCCAGCACTGTCACGCCCGCGTCCTTAAGTGCTTCGCATTTTCCTTCCACGGTTCCTGCTGAACCGCGAACGATGGCGCCCGCATGCCCCATGCGTTTTCCCTGTGGCGAAAAGCGTCCCGCGACATATGCGGCCACGGGCTTTTCCATATTATCGGAGATAAACTCGGCAGCCTTCTCTTCCTGTTCCCCTCCCACCTCTCCGACAATGATCACCCCTTTGGTTTCATCATCTTTTTCAAAGGCCTGAAGGATATCGCTCAGGTTTGTCAGTACCACAGGGTCCGCGCCCATGCCCACCACCGTGCTCTGCCCGACATTCTGTTCAGACAGGATCCCCGCGAATTCGTAGGAAAGGGTACCGCTCCGGGAAATGATGCCCGCACGGCCAGGGGCAAAGAGAGATGCCGGCATGATACCCATCTTGCCTTTCCCGGGAACCAAAATGCCCGGCGTGGTCGGTCCCAAGGCCACAACGTTCTTTCCTTCCAAATAGGATCTCATTCTCATGACATCGTGCACGGGGACATGTTCCGGCACAATGACGATCAGTTCAACTCCCGCATCCACGGTTTCATAAAAGGCATCCAGAACAAAGGGGGCCGGAACGAAAAACACCGATGCGTTGGCGCCGGTTTCCTGGACCGCCTCCGTGACGCTGTCAAAAACCGGCAATCCTTCAACGGTTTTGCCCCCTTTTCCGGGCGTTACGCCTCCAACCACCGCCGTTCCGTATTCCAGCATCCAGCGGGTCTGGACACTCCCTATTCTTCCCGTGATTCCCTGCACAATCACACGGGTCTCTTTATCCATCAGTATGCTCATAATAAATCCTCTTTAGGCGCTATCCGTTTCGATTTTTAGGTATGGTTCTAGAAGATGACAATCCGGTGCCCATCTTTTACGGCGCAACCAGCTCCACCAGTTTGTCAATGGCGACCTCGGTGGCAACATCGGTTACCACGTGGACGCCGCCGGAGCGGAGGATCTCCCATGTTTCCTCCTGGTGGTTTCCCAGGGCTTTGGCAACTACGGGAATTTGGAGATTGTTTTCCTTTATGAAACGCACCACTCCCTTGGCGCCTTCATGGATGGGGTTGATGCCGCCGTAAATGTTGATGAACACTGCCTTGAGGCGCTTCTTCGTGGTGACCAGATCCATGCATTTATAGAGCAGGTCCGCGGTGATACCACCTCCGGTCTCCAGGAAATTGGCCGGCTTAAGACGCTTTCCGATAATATCCATGCTGGCCATCCCAAGACCCGCGCCGGAGCTGATCAAGCCGATATCCCCATCCAGGTCCACATAGGTGACGCCGATCTCCTTCCCTTTTCGCTCCAAGGAGTTCTCGATACGTTCCAGGTAGTCCGGCAAGGGGTGCTTGATCCTTGAAAGGGCCGAGTTGTCGATTTCAAGCACCGAATCTACCGCCAGCACACCACCGCTGCTCAATACGGCCAGAGGATTGATTTCCACCTGAAGGGCTTCAAGGGTGCTGAAAATTTTGTACAATTTTACCGTCACATCGGCGCAGGCAATGAGGGTGCGCTGTGCCAGACCCAGTTTTCTGAAAAGGTTCCGGGCATGGTAGGGGTAAAGCCCGAATTCAGGATCCACGTGGAACGATGCGATTTTGTCCGGGGATTCCTTTGCCACGTCCTCGATATGAACGCCCCCTTCGGTGCTGGCAACCACCACCGGCTTTCCCGAATAGCCGTCAATGGTGATGCCGATATACAATTCCTGTTCAATGTCCGCCTTCTCACAGACCAAGATCTTGCGAACCTTAAGTCCTTTGATTTCTTTTCCAAAGAGTTCCCCTGCCAGATCTTCGAGGGCCTCCGGGGTATCGGCCACGTTGATGCCGCCGGCCAGTCCTCGTCCTCCCACCAGCACCTGGGCCTTTAGAATCACGGGGTATCCGATTTCTCCCGCAATCCGCGCGGCGTCTTCCACCGATTCAGCCACATCCCGTCGCGGTACCGGAATCTTCATCTTTTCAAAAATATCCGCCCCTTCATATTCATGGAGTCTCATAATTCACTAACTTCCTTTCGCCTATTTTCAAGGTTATCATTTCACTTCTAATCGCTCTTTAATAAATGGTTTTTGAGGAAATATACCAGGCAGGATCGCAGTGGTTTCCTGAATGATCCAAAATTTCAACCTGTAAAAATACGAAAAATGAGAGGAAGTGTCAATAAGGAAAGCCCGCTTTTTCAGGCGCAAAAAGTCGCTTTTTGTGCTAAAAGAAAAAACTGGCCACCAAGACATTGGATAAAACCGCCAATAGTAGGGAGACAATCGCATACAGGGAGAACAAAATGGTCGATTTCAATTACCAGGAGATGTTTCCACTTGGAGAGGATACAACCGAGTATCGTTGCCTTAGCCGAGAACATATTTCCGTAGCATCTTTTGAGGGCAAAGAGATACTCAGGATAGCACCGGAGGCGCTGACGCTTCTGACCGAGACGGCTTTCAAGGACGTTGCCCACCTATTGCGTCCGGCGCACCTTAGCAAACTCGCCGCCATTTTGGAAGACCCGGAAGCATCCAAGAATGACCGTTTGGTCGCCTTGGAAATGCTCAAAAATGCCGTCATTTCCGCGGAGATGGAATTCCCCATATGTCAGGATACCGGAACCGCCATTGTCATGGGGAAAAAGGGGCAGCGGGTGTGGGCGGATTTTGATGAAAGCGAGGCCATCAGCAAAGGGGTGTTCAACGCTTATGTGAACAACAATCTACGGTATTCCCAAAACGCCCCTTTGGGCATGTTTGAAGAGAAGAACACCGGGTGCAACCTTCCGGCCCAGATTGATCTGTATGCCACATCCGGTGATGCCTACAAATTTCTGTTTGTGGCCAAAGGGGGCGGATCCGCCAACAAAGTCTACCTCTACCAGGAGACCAAGGCGGTCCTGAATCCGGAGACCCTCGGGAGTTTCATGTTGGAAAAAATGAAAACACTGGGCACGGCGGCCTGTCCCCCCTATCATCTGGCCTTCGCCATCGGCGGTACGTCGGCGGAACTGAATCTCAAGACCGTCAAGCTGGCCAGCGCCGGTTATCTGGACAACCTCCCCACCACCGGCAATGAAGGGGGCCGCGCGTTCAGAGACATTGAATTGGAGGACGAGATCCTGAAAATGTCCCGGGAAACAGGCATCGGCGCACAATTCGGCGGCAAATATTTTTGCCTGGACGTTCGCGTTGTTCGAATGCCCCGCCACGGCGCTTCCTGTCCCATCGGAATGGGCGTCAGTTGCAGTGCTGACCGCAACATCAAGGGGAAAATCACCAAAGAGGGCATTTTCCTGGAAAAGCTTGAAAAGGAACCGGCAAAATACCTGCCGTCCCTTGAAGACGCTTTTGAAGATGCCGTGCGGATCGACCTGAACCAGCCCATGAACGATATTCGGGCCATCCTGACCAAGCATCCGGTGGCCACGCCGCTTTTATTGACCGGAAAAATCGTGGTTGGCCGGGATATCGCCCATGCCAAGCTCAAGGAGCGCCTGGACAGGGGAGAGGATTTGCCGGATTATATCAAGAATCATATCATCTACTATGCGGGTCCCGCCAAAACCCCGAAAGGATATGCGTCCGGCTCATTCGGCCCAACCACGGCGGCCCGCATGGATCCCTATGTACCCCTTTTCCAGGCCAGGGGCGGGTCCATGGTGATGCTGGCCAAAGGGAATCGTTCCCGGCAGGTAACCGATGCCTGCGAAAAGTACGGTGGATTCTACCTGGGATCCATCGGCGGTCCGGCGGCCCGTTTGGGCAAGGAATGCATCACCCACATGAAAGTGCTGGAGTACCCGGAATTGGGTATGGAAGCCATCTATGAAATCACGGTCAAGGATTTCCCGGCATTCATCCTGGTGGATGACAAGGGAAACGATTTCTTTGAGGGGCTGCTGTAGAAAGGGGTCAGACCTACACATTGACAAAAAAGAAGGCTCTGGGTGCAAAAAGGGGAGAGCCCATGAAATGTCAATGTGTAGGTCTGACCCCTTGTGGATTCGAAGCCTATGGAAGTCCTGGGGGGGGGAGGCACCTTGCTTATCACCATCACCCGGGACGTCCCGGTTTATTCGCTTTACCGCTAACATCCGTAATATTCCCATCGGTATAGGTGATCACATGTTCCCATTTGTAAGCATCATCATCCTCTATGACTCTCCAGAAAAAATAACTTCCGCCCGACCTGTCTCCGGCATGGTTCAAGACAATATCCCCCGTAATGCCGGAATAATTGGAAAAAGTGGAGCGAAGGGTTTCTCTCAGTTCAAACAATATGGCATCTTCTCCCGCTTTTTCCAAGGTTTTGGCAGCGACCATCAGTGCGTCATAGGTGAGCAGCGAATATTCGTTGGGAGTCGAACCGGCCATTGACTTGATTCTATTCATCAGCTTTTGGGATTCAACGGTCGGCGGCGTACCGAAAATCGGGGAGGTGAATTGAACGCCGCTTGCGAATTTCGCCCCTTCCGGAAAATAAAACAGTTCATCGGTATTGACCAATCCGTCGCAACCGAACCATTTTACTTGTGACAATGTGGTATCTTCCGCCGCCAGCTCCAATATAAAGCAACCGATATCCAGACTGATCAGTTGCACCGCCACATTTGAAGCATCAGCGTTCATTGTTGTTGAATTATTGATTAATGCACTCAGTTCCCCTAAATAATCCCTGAGTTCAGACCCTCTGGCCCCGATATATGATACTTCACCAATATATGTCCCGCCTTTTGCTTCAAAGGCTTCACGCACAAGAGAAACAAATGATTGCCCCCAGGCATTATCAGCGTAAAGCATGGCAACATTCCTGATGCCCTGCTCCCACATGACATCCACGGTCGCTTCCACGGTTTTTTGATCATCGGGTACAACGCGATAAATATTATCACCGGCAATTGATAGTGTCGTCAATGTGCTGCTTGGGCTGATCAACAGGCTGTTTGACAAATTAATTTCATCTCTTACGCCCATGACTTCCACACTGGTCAGCGGCCCGATAATAATACGGATATCCCGTGATATAAACGACTCGATTTCCGTTTTTGCCTTTTGGGGGTCTGTTGCCGTGTCGGCGTAGACCAGTTTAATGCGGGTATTTTTGTTGTCATTTTTAAATATTTCATTAATATCTTCGATGGCGCAATTTAAGGCGGCAAGGGTTTGAGCACCCTGATCTTCGTAGTCGCCGGACAGGGGAATAAGGGCGCCTATTTGGATTTCATTTATTTGAGAAGATTCATGGTGGGAAGATCCGTTATCGGAGCCATCACATCCCATGATGGATAATAAGCCGATTAATAAACATAGAAAAGAAATATTCCCAAAAGCCATTTTTCACTCCTGATTTATGGAAGGTCCATACGGGTAATAGTCGCCCCAACCCGCATCATGTGGGCCGATCGTTCCCTGTACCAGCCGAGCGTTTATAACATTCATCATTTTCGGCCTTTCAGCATAAAAATAATACCCGCGCAAATCGTTTGATTCTTCGTTTATAAATTTTAATGAATAAATAATACGACGTTTCCCATAAGCACAACCGTTTACAGCATCAACTGCTGAAACAGTAATCAAATCACGCTCCTGATCATAGACTGCTGAAGCTTCGTTTTGTGTCTTAATAGAGCTTGTCAAATAATAAAAAAGAATGCCATATTTCACATCATCATGAGTACAAACGCAACAATCGGTTTCACTTGAACCCCCATATGATTTTAAATATTTCCTATCTTTTTTCATATTCAGACAAATTTCAAATTCGTCATCGTCAACGATAACAATTCTATAATACTTTCGATAGGGGTTTGAATGATTTGTTTTTTGGGCAACCGGATCTTGATACTGCCCGTCGGAAACGGTTATAGCAGTATCATTATCATTTTCCGCGTAGCCTTCTGTTAAACATCCGAGAAAAACAAATCCCATGATCAATAAAAAAACAAATGGTCTTGAGTTTTTCATTTGTCACGCGCCTCCTTGATAAAAGTTTCGATTCGCTCAAAAGAAAAATTCACCGATTCGACTTCAGATCCGGTTGCCGCATATTCCAAAATGTCCCACATGCCGGGGTCTCACAGGATGGGAATCCATCAAAATCAATAACATTATGTAAGGAAAAGGACCCGGCCGGATATTAGTCGCCCACTCCCGCATCATGTGGGCCGACCTTTCCCTGTACCAACCAAGCTTTTACAGAAGTCATCTCATTCGTATCAGAAGTATTTAAAAAAACCCCTTCTAATTGGTTGGAATCCTCTTCGTTTGGTATTTTTGGCACAAACTGCAAAAAATAAACAAGACGGGATGAAGCAATCCACGGTGGCTTATCAACACAACCATCAGGAGTAAAAAAAGCTGAAACAGTAATCACATCAAGCGTCTTATCATAGACTGCTGAAGCTCCTTCGTAAAGGCAGGGATGGGCACCTGGACCTGTATTACTATAAATCCAAAGCATGCCGCCTTCAATAGGATCACAATCAGGATCCGGATCATAATCATAACTCCAATAAAAACCAGGTGCGCCTTTCCCCGTCCCCCCAAAAGATGTTAAATCACCTTTTTCACTGTTTATATTCAGTAAAATTTCCCAACAGTCATCGTCAACGATAACAACATCAAAACACTTTCGATATGGGCTGGGATAACAGGAGCTTGGAGCGGCGCTTTTTGTTTCATACGGAACATTTGTTTTATCCGCAACCGGATCTTGATACTGCCCGTCGGAAAGGGACAAAGAAATATCATTATCATTTTCCGCGTAACTTTCCGTTAAACATCCGAGAAGAACAAATCCCATGATCAATAAAAAAATAAATGGCCTTGAATTATTCATTTGTCACGCGCCTCCTTGATAAAAGTTTCGATTCACTCAAAAGAAAAACGGAATTGATCTGATATTGCGACATGCTTTTCTAAAATTACGATGTTGAAAGCGAGTACCCGCGATTCATCAGGCCAATAATCCTTCAATGTCCCGCTTTTCGTCGTCGCATGATCCCAAATGCGATCCCGATCATGAAGAGGGATAGGACAAGGATTCCCCATTCATTGAGGGTGGGAATAACCGTGGAGATTGCCACGCCACCCTGGTCCACGATGGGAAACACGGGCGTGTCGTCCCCCAACTTGGCCTCGGTCAGGAGGAACTCCACATAGAAGACCTTCCGTTTGTCGATGATCTTGCTGCCGAAGGTGGCGCCCGGCATGGTGTACCAGATGGCGGTGTTCCAGTCGTTCGGTGTGGGCCCGAACTTCCGGTATTCGAACCCCTGTAAACCTTTCGAGCCATGATAATAGATCCTCACCGTGGCACTTCCGCACGGGATGTTGAATCCCACCAGATCGAAGGGATAGTCATAGCCGGGATCCGGTGTCCCCACCGACTCACAGGTGCAGACGTGAACGTTTTCCAACCGGTCGCAGCCGGTCACCACAAGGGTGATATAGGTGCCGCCCCTGCCGGTTGCGGAAGGCAACGACACCACGTTGGTCTGAAGGCTGTCCTTGATGCCGTCGCCGTTTCCGTCCCCGTTGTTGGGGGCCCCGTTCTGAATGTCGGCGGGTACTCCGGAACCATCGGAAGTGGTGACCGTGACCACATTGGAGTTCCCACTGGTGCCGCCCGGGTTTTGGGCCCGCAACCGGTAGTAATAGTCCGTTGCGGTGGTAAGGCCCGTTACCGCAAAGGTTGTGACCACTCCCACGTCCCTGTTCTCGTATCCCGGAACAAAGTCCGTAAAACCGCTGGTGGTGGAGACGTCCAGGAAATAGCCGGTCGCGCCCTGGGCCGCGTCCCAGTTGGCCATAAAGCCGGTTTGGGTAATGTCGCTTGCGGCGGTGGCCGTGGGCGTACCGGGGGCATGGGGAAGGGTCCTTTGGTTGTTGGGATTATCCGTTGCCGTGTCGGTGTTGTATTTCTCCGTGTAGGTGTCGTTAAATTCATAGGCACGGAAGTGGTAGTCCGTCTCCGCCGTCAGTCCCGTCACGGTGACCCCGGTTCCGGTGCCCTTGTACACCACGAAGTTCCCGGTGCCGATCTCACTGCCGCTTCCGAAGGCGGCGTCGGCCGTATAGCTCGTTCCATCCACGGGGTCAGAGCCCACGGCGGCTCCCTGGCGGGCCACCACCAGGACCCTGTCGCCGTTACCCCGGGTCCAGCTCACATCCATCCGCCCCTGGGCCACATTGCTGAAGCCGATGTTTCCGGCCTGGGTGTTCGGGGCCGTCGGGTTCGCGTAAACATAGGCGTGCCTGGGTCCGGGAGCGCCCACCAGCGCGTGATCGTCGGACAGGGAGACCCAAGAACCGAAATCATCATACTCAGCGCCGTCCGATGCGGTGAGCTTGGCCTGCTGGGTCCAGTTTGCGCCGTCCCTTGAAAAGACATATGCGGCACCCTGGCTTGCTTTTCCGTCGATAGTAGCATATCTAGCGCCCACCAGCGCTTGATTGCCGGACAGGGAGACCGAATAACCGAATTCATCCCACTCAGCGCCGTCCGATGCGGTGAGCTTGGCCTGCTGGGTCCAGTTTGCGCCGTCCCTTCTGAAGATGTAGGCGGCACCCTGGTAGATTTTTCCGTCGATAGTGGCACATCCAGCGCCCACGAGCGCGGTGTCGCCGGACAGGGAGACCGAAGAACCGAATTCATCCCACTTAGCGCCGTCCGATGCGGTGAGCTTGGCCTGCTGGGTCCAGGTTGCGCCTTCACTTTTGAAGATGTATGCGGCACCCTGCTCTCCCTTTCCGTCGATAGTGGCATGACTAGCGCCCACGAGCGCGGTATCGCCGGACAGGGAGACCGAATAACCGAAATAATCCCACTCAGCGCCGTCCGATGCGGTGAGCTTGGCCTGCTGGGTCCAGGTTGCGCCGTCACTTTTGAAGATGTATGCGGCACCCTGCCGTGCTTTTCCCTCGATAGTAGCATAGCTAGCGCCCACGAGCGCGGTATCGCCGGACAGGGAGACCGAAATACCGAATTGATCGTATGGCAGGGTGTCGGCCGGCGGTTTCAATATTTGATTTTCTTTCCAACTATCCCCGCCGTCAAATATATATGCTTGCCCGGCGATATCGGCAGAATGAGCTCCCACGAGCGCGGTGTCGCCGGACAGGGAGACCGAAATACCGAATTGATCCCACTCAGCGCCGTCCGATGCGCTGAGCTTGGCCTGCTGGGTCCAGTTTGCGCCGTCACTTGAAAAGACATATGCGGCACCCTGGCCACTATTTCCGTCGATAGTGGCATAACTAGCGCCCACCAGCGCGGTATCGCCGGATAGGGAGACCGAATAAGCGAATCGATCCCACTCAGCGCCGTCCGATGCGCTGAGCTTGGCCTGCTGGGTCCAGTTTGCGCCGTCACTTGAAAAGACATATGCGGCACCCTGTTGTGCTTTTCCCTCGATATCGGCAGCTGGAGCTCCCACGAGCGCGGTATCGCCGGACAGGGAGACCGAATAACCGAAATAATCCCCCTCAGCGCCGTCCGATGCGGTGAGCCTGGTCTGCTGCGTCCAGGTTGCGCCTTCACTTTTGAAGATGTATGCGGCTCCCTGGTCTGCTTTTCCGTCGATATTCGCTCCATAGGCGCCCACCAGCGCGGTATCGCCGGACAGAAAGACCGAATAGCCGAATCGATCCGACTCAGCGCCGTCCGATGCGGTGAGCCTGGTCTGCTGCGTCCAGGTTGCGCCGTCCTTTACAAAGATGTATGCGGCACCCTGGTCTGCCATTCCGTCGATATCCGCTCCATAGGCGCCCACCAGCGCGGTATCGCCGGACAGGGAGACCGAATAACCGAAATAATCCCCCTCAGCGCCGTCCGATGCGCTGAGCTTGGCCTGCTGGGTCCAGCTTGCGCCTTCCATTTTGAAGATGTATGCGGCTCCCTGGTCTGCTTTTCCGTCGATATTCGCTCCATAGGCGCCCACGAGCGCGGTATCGCCGGACAGGGAGACCGAATAACCGAAATAATCCCCCTCAGCGCCGTCCGATGCGCTGAGCCTGGCCTGCTGCGTCCAGGTCTTGCCGTCCTTTACAAAGATGTATGCGGCTCCCTGCTCTGCCTTTCCGTCGATATCGGCAGAATAAGCGCCTACCAGCGCGGTATCGCCGGATAGGGACACGGAAGAACCGAAGTTTTGACCCGGATCAATCACCCATTGATCTTCATGGAGCACTTTTTCGTATCCCCAAAGCAACCCTTTGAACCGGTCCAGTTTCTCCGGGTTGAAGTATACGCCTTTCAGGTCGATGCCGTCGGTTTCCAGAATCCAGTTCCCCTTGGAACCGGAATTGCCGGTTGCATCCGTTGAGGCGGCGAAATTAACGCCCGCGGCCGACTCAAGGGAAGCCAAAAGCAGCGCGCCCTTATCACCTGCGGCCAGCCGGCATGCAAGAAGGTCGATTCTGCCCTCTTGAGCCACCATTTCACCCATCTTCTTCCAGAAAGCCCGCTGCTCCAAATCCCCGAGGGTCGAGCCCAAGCCGACGGTTTTGGATTTTGTCAGATAGAAGCGGTTCTCGCCGTAATCATGGGCCGCGATGGCGATGGATGAGGCTTTTCGGCCCTTGAGGGCCTTTTGGATCATGGCATTGAGTGCATCAAGGGATGTGGTGCGGGTGTCGTATTTGAGGACGATAACGCCCTCGCCCGCGGCGTTTGCAAGGACATCACCATCCTTGACCGCCGAGGAAACAAGAAGGATTTTGGGTGCCGGAAGATCCCGGGTCCAGGCGGTGATGAGGGCATCACCGGAAGACGGATGATACCCGAAGGTTCCGCCGCTCAAACAGAGAATCATTGTCACCAAAAAGCCGGCAATTATAACGATCATTCCCTTCTTCTTCATTTCCCCCCCCCTGTTAATGTATCGATGTCATTCTCTACAACGCTCCGGCAACGGTCTGTTTGAAAATCTATTGGTGCATTGTTGCCCAAATTTCCGGCACAAAAGACAAGAAAGTTGTCAGTTATCAGTTGGCAGTTGTCAGAAAAAAGCCTGTTGATACGATGCACTCATAATCCTTGGAAGGAACCTTTTGAATGCCGTTCGATCCTTTCTGCTTTAAAAGAACCTACGGTTCTGACCACTGATAACTGACAACTGAAAACTGCGGCTGTGCCGCACTGGTATAGTGAAAAATCTTCCCCGAAAGCAGGGTTTGAAAGCGGGTAGCCGACGCATCAGGCTAACTATTTTCTTATAAAGGGAGATCGGAATAATGTAAAGCAATTATTTTTAATGACTAGATCGCCTTGCTTAAAATTGTTTTTTTAAATTTGGTAAAAACGTGGTACTTCCCTGATAAGTCAAATATCCGGCGAGCGCTTGATAAATGCTTAATATTATAATTGAAAATTCCGGATGATCTTCTTTGGGGGATGTGTTTTGAAATAAAAAAGAATATTATGCATTATAGTCCATTAATATGAACTGCGTAAATTTAATAACAGCTATTATTCTTCTTGACAAATGTGTCTATTTTCGATTTATTATATTTTTTCGTTTTCCCTAAAAACCTTCACCATTTTATTCGGGAGACTTCAGATGCCGACCGGAGGCAAAATCCGTCCCCGGATGAAACGGAAAGATGGTTTTGGTGAAAGCGTATCTTCGTTGCCCGGCTCTTCGGGGTAAGCCATTTTTTTGGAAAAAGGAGATGAGCTCATGAAACTTTGTTCACGATTTCTTTCGTTGTTCGCTGTTTTCGCCGGGGCCCTGTTGATGTCCTGTTCCGACGATAACGGGACTTCGTTTTCACCCGTGTACGATCTGAGAACGCTCACCCGGACGTCCGAGGTGATTGCCGAGCCGACCGCGGCAAAGGCCGCTCCCGCGCATCCCGCGGGAATGACCGTGCCGGCGCCCTTCCGCCCGGATTTCGGGCCGGAACGGGCCGTTCCCGGAGCCATTGCGCCTAACAATACGGCAACGGTGGAGTGGGAGACCGTTTATGAATACGGTGAAAATGCGCATCTCTACTTTACATCCGGAACCACTACCTACGCCAGCGGTAATATTGCCACATATGTGCAGACCCTCGACGACTGGGGATTTCCCCAACGCTTAATGGCCTATTACCAGGGAACCTTTGTTCTCGCTTGGGATTATACCTATGACGAAAGCGAGTACCTGATAACATCCGAGATCCGATACGCCACCCGGGTGGATCCCACGGATAACCCGGATGCCAGAAAATATTCCGAAAAGTATTATACGTGGAACACTCATGGAATCTGTACGACCCGATCAGGGGTTTACTATGATTCGCAGGGAATTATTTCCGAAGAATTCAAATTCCGCTCGACGATGGTTAGGAATAGCGTCAGAGGCAGTTGGAGCGTGGGTAATTACGAGTACGAAAGAATATATGATGAGGGGCTATTGACCTATGAGAGCAAGCACACCTTCGATGCGGACGGATACCCCGAGACCTACAGCGTCGACGAAAACGGTGACGGGACCTATGAATTTAACGCCCACACCGAGATCACAAAGACCCCGGAAGGCTTTCTGGACACCATTGTCTGGGTGAACGACGGCACGGGAGAGGCCTATCTTAAGGAGTCTTTCGCCTACGACGAAGAGGGACTTCTTAAGAGATACAGATCCTACGATGTTGAGGATGGCGAATTCGTGCTGACGTCCATTAGAACGTATGTTTGGTACAAAAATCCCGTCAATGGCCCCACGGGCGGGACTGGGGTCTTTTTCGAATCGGATGAAGAAGGAAATCCCGTGGGGGAATATGCAACCATTGATTGGACCGTTGATCGGTACGTCAGGCACTACTATTCCGAAACGGGGGAGGAATATGAAAGGCTTACGAAGACGTTGGAGAAAATAAGGCTCCAATAGGCATCGGTCTGCAATTTCATCAATCAGGAACAGGAGCCGGCCAATGATCAAAGGAAAACGATCCGGAAAAAAGGAGGTTATCACATGAAACGTCGTTCACTGATCCTTTCGTTCCATGCCATGTTGGCCGCGGTCCTGTTCATGTCCTGTTCCGACGACAACGGGACGTCCTCCTCGCCCCTCTACGATTTGAGAACACTCTGGAAGGTGACCGAGGAATTCGCCCGGCCCGTAGCCCAAAAGGCCGTCCCCGCGGGTGCCAGGGCGAATACCGTGGCCGGGGACTTCCGCCGGGATTTGGAGCCGGAACCGGTCATTGCCGGTTCCATTTGGAGCAACAATACCGTCGTTCAGACGTTGAATTATGTTTATGAATACGATGTAACCGCCCATCTGTACTGGAGTTCCTCAACCTGCACGGACGGTGACGGAAATTTACGTTACACGGCTCTGGCGACCCTCAGCGCCCGGGGGTTTCCCTTTCGCGATAAGTTTTATGACGGCCAGGGAGTGTTTTTTCGCGCATATGACTATACCTATGATGAAAACCTGTATCTGATCACATCCCAAATCCGTTATGCACTGGGGGAAGATCCCACGGACAATCCCGATGCCCTGAAATCCTATGAAAGACACTATTCATGGAACGCCGATGGACACAGTACGTACCGCTCTCGCGTCTACTATGATTCCGTCGGACGCGTTTCCCGTGAATACAAGGTTCGGGTGACGGCCGTGAAGAACAGCCTCAGGGGCGTGTCGGGGTTTGGTTATTACCAATACTACAGAACGTACGATGAGGGCCTATTGACCTACGAAAGCAAGTGTACCTTCGATGGGGACGGATACCCCGAAACCTACAGCGTCGACGAAAACGGTGACGGAACCTATGACTATACCGAACACACCGTGATCACGAAAACTCCGGAAGGCTACCTGGAATCCGTTGTCTGGGTGAACGACGAAACAAAAGAGACATCCGAAAAGGAGTCTTTCATCTACGACGAAGAGGGTCTGCTGAAGCAATACAGATACTACGTTGCGGAGGACGGTGAATTCGTGCTTTCGTCGATTCACACCTATGTTTGGTATAAGAATCCGGTCAATGGCCCCACGGGGGGGATGAGGGCCTATTTCGAATCGGATGAAGCGGGAAACCCCGTTGGCGAATACGAGACCATCCACTGGACCGTTGACCGGAAAGTGATAAACGCCTATTCCGCTCCGGGGGAGGCATCGGAAAGGGCGACCTCGGCCTTGGAGAAAATATGGCTCCGATAGGCATCGGTCCGCCATTGAGGACAGCCTCCCGGCGCCCCCGAAATCCTAACCGGCCAACCGCCGCATGATGCGGGAGAAGCGCTCACCGGCCATATGGACGTTGTCCAGCACATCCAGGCCGAGCATGTCCTCTTTCTTCTCCATCTCGGGGACCGGCGGCGCGCCCTCGCCGGCGATCAGGGCCGTGTTGTCCCGCATTCGGTAGGAGAGCATCTGTGGAAAGGGAACTTCGGTGGCTAAACGCTTAGATAGCGATTCATTGAAAAGGCAACGTGGGGAAATTCGCGGATAACTTTTTTATCTTCCGTTATCAGAGGCAAGTTGTTCTCAATGGCAAGGGCCACAAACTCACAATCGTATGCGGATAAACTGCTGCCTTCGATGATGTCAAAGACCCTGTCGGAATCAGAGATCGGCTTTGAGACAACCAAGTCCACGGCTTCCCGAAAAATAGATTTACACCCGGCCGCGTCAATTAGATTTTGTCGCAGGTAGATACTCAATACACTCAGAAATTCATGTCGCCACAAAGCCGGGGAACTCCACTTGCCATCCTTTTGAAACAGGGCATCAGCCAATTGATTGTACTTGTCATTTGGAATCATCAGATAGCTAATGATATTGGTGTCCACGACAATCACGGCCTCCCCTCCCCGACCATTGTTTTCAATGTCTCTTGTGTTGGATGAAATCCTTTCACATCAAAGGATCCCCTCAGTTTTCTAATCTCCGAAAGCCTCTGTTCCGTGGTTTTTTTGCTTTTTACATATTGCGAAAGCCCGTAAATGATTTGACTATTGATGGACCTGCGTTCCTCTTGGGCCAGATTCTTAATATCCTGGTATAAAACATCCGGGATTTCTCTGATCGTTATGCTTGGCATGCTCCCTCCAAACCTTCGCGGATTTCATTTTGCAACCAGTAGTTACAATATCGCACTAGCAAGTTGCAGTCAACACCTGATGTTTCATCGATACAGATTTTGATCAGGGACATTCGTGTTCTCTTTGGTTGACAAGCAAAGTCCCTTTCCTCTAATTAGTGCCCTATCACCAGGTTTTCTATCACAAAAGGGAAGAAGTTTATTGATGGAAAACCCTGTACCCAAGATAGGCGCTAGGCTTTGGGAGCTGGCACCCAGGACCTAGGGCCCAGAGCCCAGAACCTGCGGCTGTGCCGCGTTAAGCTATCCCGTATGGAGGATCGAAGGTTATCATCAGACCCCTGCGATTGCAGTCTGATAATGCATCCGTTCTTGATGGACAAAATATAATCAATGAATAGGCAAAACATCACCGACCTTACCCGGGGATCCATTCCACGGAATCTTATCAGACTTTCAACCCCCATCATTGTGGGAATGGCCCTTTTCACCCTATATTTCCTGGTGGATCTCTATTTCGTGGGCCGTCTGGGGCCGGATGCGGTGGCTGCCGTATCCATATCCGGAAATGCTTTCTTCGTGATCCTGGGACTTGCCTTTGTTCTGGGAACCGGCGGCATGGCCCTCATGGGGAGGGCCGTGGGCAGGCGTGTCATGGCGGATGCGGCGGAGGTATTTCGCCAGACCCTCATCCTTACTGTATTAACCGGCCTATTGGTTTCCATCTTGGGTCTGATGGCGGCGTCCCCCTACATCCGCTACTTCGGCGGCAGGGGAGAGTCCTTTATTTGGGGCGTGGAGTACTTTCGGATTTTTTCCGTTTCATTCTTCTTTATTCTCCTCCTGCAGGTGTTGATGTCCTGTTTCAGAGGGTTGGGGAATACCAAAACCCCCATGTTCATCAACCTTCAGTCCGTTGTCCTCAATATGATCCTTGACCCGATTTTGATTTTCGGCCTTGTTGGGGTGCCCCAAATGGGGGTTCAAGGGGCTGCCTTGGCCTCTCTCATTTCCCAGGTTTATGCGGTGGCCGTTTACGCATATCTCATTTTCATCAAAAACGTTCCCTTGAACATTCACGGAGTGTGGCGCCCCAAGGCGGCCATCATCAAAAGAAGTCTTGCCATCGGTGTGCCCTCCGGCTTTACCTATTTTCTTCTGGCCATCAATATGCTCATCACCTACCGTGTCGTGGCACCTTTCGGTACCGAGGCCCTGGCATCCATCGGCATCGGATTCCGCATCCTTCAGTCCATATACCTTCCCGTTGTGGCCCTCACCTCGGCCATGGCCGCCATGGCGGCCCAGAACTTCGGGGCCCGTCGCATCCCCCGCATATACCAGACCTTTTGGGCCGGGTGGGGCATCTCTTCGGGCATCATGGTGTTGGGGACGTTGCTCTGCCTCTTGTTTCCCGCCTTTCTCGTGGGCGTGTTCAACAGCGACCGGGCGGTCATCGCCTACGGCACCACCTATCTCACCGTCATGGGCCTGGGGAATATCCTCGTCGGTACCATTATGTGTGTTTCCGCCGTGTTCCAGGGCATCGGCAAGACATATCCCGCTTTTTTTGCGGCTGTTCTGGATAACGGCCTCTACGCATTGATGGTCTTTACGCTGCCGGGCATTTACGGCTGGGGAATCGAGGCCGTATGGTGGATCAAGCTCATAACGGCCTTTCTGGAGATGGGTTTTTGCGGGGTGTGGCTGAGATGGGATCTCAAGCGTATCAAGGCCATGCAATCCTTTCAGCAACCAAGGAATTGATCCGCTCTGAAACGGCTTGGTCTTTAACTGACCTTTTACGGGCAGGTCAAAGGCCTGGAAGAGGGACCGATTCAACTGAGCTTTATGATTTTCACGCGAGATCCCACCCAAAGGGCAGGGAGATAAAGCCTTCCGCTGTTTCCACTCAGTTTAACGGTTTTCTCAACCATCTCCTCCCCATAGATCTCCATCTTGACTTTCTGCCGTCTCCTTTTTGGAAGCCCTTTTTCGGATGCTATCAAGTCTCTTTTTTCAAGCATTTTTATTCAATTAGTATGCTATTATTGACATATTTATGGGCGATCTTTATAAGTATTAAAAGAATCACCAAAAATGCTATATTGACTTTTAATAAGGATGCTCTGCAATATCATGCCGGTTGTGTTTGGGCCTGAATGTTTTATACCATTCTATCAGGAAACCTTTTTTATGTCAATTTGGACATATTGAAATCTGTCATTCTCCTGGGCCGGCACCCCAATGGGAGGCATGACAAAAAGCAGCGGGTATCGGAATATCCGGGCTGACGCATTCGGTGTCAATAGCTCTTTAGTGTTGCTGACTCACTGTTGATGTGGTACATCGAATTGCGAGAATCTACTATACGGTTGCAGTTCTTCATCTCGGGAGGGTAAAAGCATGGCAAAAAGATCTGTTTTTTTGGGATTAATGGCTCTTCTACTGTGGTTGGGGGGGACATTCAACGCTTTGGCGGCTGATCAACTGATGCTGGCCACAACCACCAGTACCGACAATACCGGGCTCTTGGATTATCTGGCCCCGGAATTTAAGAAAGACACCGGGATTGAACTCAAATGGACGGCGGTGGGGACTGGAAAAGCCCTGGAACTGGGCAAGAATTGTGACGTGGATGTTCTGCTGGTCCACGCGCCGGCGGCGGAGAAGAAATATGTTCTCGCCGGCTACGGAAAAGACAGGACCCGGGTGATGTATAACGATTTTCTCATCATCGGCCCGAAAGATGATCCGGCCGGCATTAAAGGTGCCGCCGTGCAGGATGCCATGAAAAAACTGTGGCAGGGAAACGCGGTCTTTGCAAGCCGCGGGGATAATTCCGGCACCAATAAAAAGGAAATCTCCCTGTGGAAAGCCGCGGGGCTTGTGGTGCCGTACAAGGCGGATTGGTATGTAGAGACGGGCCAGGGCATGATTGCCACCATCAATGTGGCCACCGAAAAGAAGGGCTACACCCTGACGGATCGCGGTACATATATCAAGTTCGCCGATAATTTCGGCGGCAATCCTCCCCTGGTACCGCTGGTGGAAGGGGATCGCGCCCTGTTTAACCAGTACAGCGTCATTTGTGTCAACCCGGCCAACTGCCAGAATGCAAAATACGATCTGGCCAAGAGGTTCATCGAATGGATGACTTCAAAGAAGACCCAGGATTTGATCGGTAACTTCAAGTTGTTGAACAAAAAACTGTTCATTCCCAACGCCGGGTAGGGAAGTGCTTTTTGTCATAAGACATCCGCTCCGCCAGAATCCATGGACTACATCCTTAGTGGACTGATCCAGGCCTTTGAACTCCTTTTTCGAGGGGACCCGGAGACCTATTCCGCGGTTAAGACCACGGTTCTTGCCTCCAGTCTCTCAGTGGGGGCCAGCATGGCCATCGGATCGCCGCTCGGGTTTTGCCTGGGTTATGCCCGCTTCCCGGGCGCCAGGCCCATTCGGGTGGTGGTGGATACCCTGCTGTCACTCCCGACGGTGGTCATCGGTCTCCTCTGCTATGCCGTCATGTCCCACAGAGGGCCCTTGGGAGATTTGGGGTTGCTGTTCACCATCCCCGGGATGGCCATCGGCCAAACGATTCTGGGTCTCCCCATCGTTGTGGCCATGACCGCAACCGCTGTGGAAAATCTGGACCATCGCCTCAAACAGACCGCATTGACCCTGGGCGCGGACCCGCGCCGGTTGCTTTTGACATCCCTTTGGGAGGCCAGATTCGCTTTGGCCCTGGCTGGCGCCGCCGCATATGGACGGATTGTGTCGGAAGTGGGTATTTCCATGATGATCGGCGGCAATATCAAATGGCACACCCGGACCATCACGACGGCCATCGCGCTGGAGACGGGCAAGGGCCAGTTTGCCATGGGGATCGCCCTGGGAATGATTCTTCTGACCCTCGCATTAATGGTCAATCTGGCCATGAGCGGCCTGAAACGGTTATCGGATTAATGTCCCAGTCACTCTATCATCTGGAAAACATCTGTCAGGTTTATGGTGACCGTACGGTTTTGGAGGTGGACCGTCTGGACATCGAAGAAAAAAGCATTACGGGCCTCATCGGCCCCAACGGTTCTGGCAAGAGCACCCTCATGCGGATTCTGGCGTTTCTGGAAAGACCGGCCTCTGGAGAAGG
This sequence comes from Thermodesulfobacteriota bacterium, assembly GCA_028278625.1. The sequence continues at coordinate 224 of JANQDY010000085.1, read as the reverse complement.
GACCTTTCAGGGAGAGCCGTTGTCCCAGGTATCTCTGGCACAGCGCCGCCAGGTCACCATGTTGAGCCAGGAGCCGTACCTGCTCAAAAGGTCCGTGCAGGGAAATGTCTCCTATGGCCTCAGGATCCGGGGCCACTCCGATACCGCCCGACCGGTCAGCCACGCCCTTAGAAAGGTGGGTCTCGATCCGGCCAAATTCCTGCACCGGTCCTGGCGGGAATTGT
>JANQDY010000082.1 GCA_028278625.1 Thermodesulfobacteriota bacterium | reverse complement strand
GATCAAAGCCATGACCGACAACACCTTTGATCTGGCCGGTTACCAGTACAAGATGAACAAGACGGGCGGGAATGCCGCCACCTTTCACTGGGGGGTGGGCCAGTATATTCCCAAGGACATCAACAAAGCCAACTCGGGACCCGAAGACTGGTACTGCGTGTGGCCCCCGAAATATCAGGATCACAAACCCTTCTATCCCTTCCCCGGCTGGAAATAGGAATGGAAATAGGGGATTTCCCCTTTTGAACGCGGTTCAAGATCCTTTAACAATCATTCCCCGCGGCACGCCCCTGTTGCCGCGGGGCACCTTCCCGTGATCCGTTTTCGGTTGTATCCCTTTTGACGTTTAAGCCTCTTTCAAAACGGTCCCGCCGTGTGGTATGATTTTCAACTCAAAACCTTTTTCCGCTGTTAAGGAGAAATATGATGGGAACATTCTTTGTCCGCCTTTTCTTTCTGGCTCTCATAACGATCCCCTGGCTTCTTTCCAATACGAGCCTTTGCTTCGGCCAGGACCGTTTCGGCCCCGCTTTTCGAGAAGACCGGGCCGGATGGGTTTTTGTCCACATTGAAGGGGAGCCGACCGAAAGGGGAATTCAGTATGGCCTGCTGATGGCTTCGGAAATTAACGAGTTTATCACGGTTTTAAAGGTCTATCTGAAAGAAAATACCGGAAAAGACTGGGAATTTTTTCGCAACGCCGCCCAAAGCTTCATGATGGACAAACTGGGAGAAGAGTATCGGGCTGAAATCGCGGGTATCGTGACCGGCATGCGGCTTAAGGGAATGATCGTGGATATGCTGGACATTGTTGCCCAGAATGCCTTTTTCGAACTGGCCGACTATTATCTGCCGTGGCTCGAAGGCGAGACCGGCGACAGAGGACAATGGGGGCGACGTATCAAACCGCCGCTGCGCTGTTCCGCCTTTATTGCCACAACGCCCTATACAAAGGACGGCCGGATTGTAATGGGGCACAATTCCTGGGATGATTATATCATCGGGCAGCGGTTCAATGTCATCCTGGATATACACCCCTCCAGCGGTTATCGTGTCATGCTTCAGTGCGCACCCGGCTTTATCCACAGCGGAACCGATTTCGCCATCAATAGCGGTGGCATGGTCATCACGGAAACCACCATCGGAAATTTCAAGGGATATGATACAAAAGGTATCCCGGAATTCATCAGGGCTCGCCGGGCGGCCCAGTATTCAGAGAACCTGGATGATTTCGTACGGATTATGAGCGATGGCAACAACGGCGGTTATGCCAATACCTGGCTGATCGGCGATATCAAGAAGAACGAGATTGGAAAACTGGAACTGGGCCTTTTGAATGTTACATTTTCGCGCTCCAGAACCGGTTTCTACGATGGGGAAAACTATGTTGACGATTCTAAAATGATTCGGGAGGAATGCGGACCCACCTTGTGGGAGACGTTGTCCAACTGGCCATATCTTCTGGCCAACGCCAACTGCGTAACCGCCCGTCGAATGCGCTGGTACGCCCTCATGGAAGAGCATAAGGGCGAGGTGGATGCGGAACTTGCCATGTCATTTGAGGCCGACCAGTTTGAACAGGCGTTGGGCCGTGTTAATCCGGGGGGATTTGTCCTTATGGCCCGCATGGAAATAACGAACATTCCCGAAGTACCGGGTGCCGAGGCTCCCAGGCCATTCGGCGCCAACGAGGGGAAAGTCGTCACGGCGGAGCTGGCGGAAAAAATGAGTTTCTGGGCGCGCATGGGGCATCCGGACGGGTCGGAATTTACGTGGTGGCCTTTCCTTAAGGATTATCCCCAGTTTGCCTGGCAGTCGCCCTACCTGAGAAATCTTGTGGGCCACCCATGGACCCTCTTTGAAAGCCCTTAGAAAAGAGAGGCATCAGCGGATCGGTTTCTGCCACTCCTTGGCGAAAATCTCTCCGATGCGGTTCACCTGGCTCGGATCGATTTTCAAGGCTTTGGCGACTTCCATGTAGAGTTTTTTGCGGTCGCTGTTCTCGGCGGCAACCAGGCCTTTCAAGGTTCTCTTCTCCTTAAGGCTCAAGCCGGAAGTCTGCGCCAGGGACACATACCCGCTGTTATTCTCCTTGAGAATCCCTTTCTGGTAGTATGGCTTCATGCGGGCATAACGGGCCTTCATTTGCTGTTTCAGCTTTCGAATACCGGGATTTGAAACGGTCAAGGGTTCCTCGGCCACGGCAAGAGGGGTGAAAAAAGCCAACAACGGTCCTTTTAGAAGACTGCTTTTATCATCTTTAGGGTTTACCGGTTTCTGCCCCCTGATTTCATCCACGATTTCCCCGGCGACCGATTCCACCTTTTCGGCGGGGAAATAGATGTTGATGGTGACACAGGCAAAAACCATCAGTGAAAAGAACGTGAGCGTCATCCACAAAGGTCTCGTCACAATTTTCATGGCAAATACACCCTCCATTTTAACATCTCATCGAACAATGGGGCCACCCTTGCTATCGGCAATCCGCTTGATTCTTTTTAGCATGTCTTTAAATCCGACACTATTGCCCTTATTTTGGTTTATCACATCCACCCCTGAAAAAAAACCTCTTTTGACCAGGTATTCCTTGCCGTTTTCATGGATGGTGCCGTTAATCCTGAACAGGTCGTTTTCAAGGGAGGCATGAACGCCGATTTTTTTGTATGGAAACTCCTTGAACAGGGAGACCAGTATGCCTGCCATGCCTGCAAAAGGGCTTTGCCCGCCACCTAAGCGTGCGATGTTATCCACTGCCTTTACGCTGATTCTCTGAGGGACACCGTCCGTTTTGACGGTATCTAAAAGAAGATCGAATCTCTGGATCTGGCCGTTAGAGACCTCAAGATCGGTGGCATAACCGTTCAGAATCCCTTCTATCTTGCCAAAAGGAGTCCCCTCGGTCATCCGGGCCAGGTTCAGATGATGCCAGCGGGCATCCAGCCCATAGACCGGCAGGGCCGAAAAGAGCCCCCTTGCATTCACATTGGACAGGGTGACGGTCCCGTCAAAGACGTCTGCTGTTATTTCCCCCTTGCTTGTGAGGGATCCGCCTATAATCCGAACCGGGTTAAGACTCCCTTGGGCAGTCCCCTTTATGGGCTGCGGCCATATTTTGGAGAGAAGCGGTCCAAGATGAAGATTGTCGAAACTGAGCGATGTGTGAACCGTGGGAGAGGATGTCATCAGTCCCATGACGCGGGTGGGGCCCAGGTGCAGGGTGCCGCCGGGAACCGTCAGGGAGGTGGCAGCCGGTAGCGAGAGTCGATTGGGACCGGCTTTGAGCGGGATGTTAAGGGCCTGTTGAGGCAGTGAAGGGAATTGCATGGCGTCGACCGACAGACGCCCCGCCAAATTGCCGGGAGCCTTTTCATCAATGCCCCGGGTGAGCCAGATGGGTAGCGACAACTGAACGCCATTGAAGACCACATGGGAGTCCTCAAAAGCAAGCGTTCCCTTTTTCCAGTTACAGGACCCCGTGACACCCCATTTTGACCTTGTTCCCCTTACCGCCATCTCCATAGAGACCACGCCGTCTGCTCTGACCTTTGAGAGGGCGGGATTCTCCATTTGAAACGGTTCCAGGATCAGTTTTTCGAATAACGGATTAAGGGGCGTTTCCGGAAAAGAGAGGGAAAAATCGCCCTGGTACCCATTTTCGGTCCGTAGAAGCGTGCCCGTCAATAGGGCTTTTGCCATTTGACCCATTTTCAGGGAAAGCTGATCCAGATAAATGCCTCTTTTGGCCATTTGGTAGCGACCGCGCAACTCGGTTTTTATGGGGTCTTCCGCGAGGTCAAAATAGAAGCGGTCCATGAGCACCTCTCCCACATCTGCCCACATTTCGGCGGAGGCGCTCATTTGGGAGGATGCGGGTCCCACAATCCCTGAAATACGGACCCCCATGGAAATGCTCTCGCCCAAAGCCGTCTCTTCAGGGCTTTGAAATGAAAGGTTCTCTAAACCCAATTCTCCTGAAAAGGCAATTGTGCCGTTCTTTTTAGCGGAAGCGGTCACATCCACGGTATCCGTCCCTTTGAAAGTCCAGTCCTTGGGCAGCAGCTCAAGCCGTGATGCCGCGGCAATCAATCCAGTGGATTTCCCGTTGGCCTTTAGCACGAGCCCCTTTTGAGACATTCTAAATGAGGCTCCCAGATTGTTCAGAAGAGAGGAACTGATTCCTATTTCAGGAAGTTTTATTGAACGCTCAGCCAGGTTGAGGTGCCCTTTTTTTGCGGTGATCCGAATGTTTGAAACGGATAATGATTTCTGTTCATGGGTAATGTTCATGTGGGGCGTGAAAAAGGAAAGACCCTTGATGTCCAAATCAGGATAACTCCCGGAAAAGTCAAAAGCCCCTTGAGCGGATTTGACCAGAAGGTTCTTGTTTTCGACCTGCAATTCATCCCCTTTGAGTTTTCCTCGGAGATTCAAACGGGAGAGGGGCCCCTTAAAAGAGATGCGGGAGGTGACCAACCCGTTTATTTTCATGCCATCGCTATCGTAAGACACGGGCATCTGTTTGGCCTCGGCCGTTACGTCTGAATCAAAAAGCCATTGGTCCTTCTTTTTTCTTCCGCCAAACATGCCGGCCACATGAACGGGCCCGGAAACCCCTATCCCTCTGAGGCCCATTTGAACTTTTTGGGAAAGGAGTTTCGTCAATTCACCGGGAAACATCCGTCCGTTTTGGATATTCACATTGAAGTAAGGTTCATTTCCAAACTCCGCATCCAAACTCCCCTGCAGATAGAAGATGTTTTTGGCGTCAAGGGACAGTTGATCGAAACTGGCCTTTTTGGATTTCAAATCAATATCTCCGCCGGCCTGAATCGTGACGTTAAGGGGTTTTCCATCCTTTGCCGCAAAATCAGCCAGCTTAATTTCCCCAAGTATGAGATTTAGATCGTGAAAAAGGAGCTTTTGGCCGCCGTGGTCATAATGGATAGAGGTTTCAGCTTGAATGCTTTTCACGCTTGTCCCCTTGCCGCTCAATTCTCCATTTTTGAAAGTCACCTCAAGATCCAGGGACGGCTTTTTAAGGGATAGCGGGCTGCCGGTGACAACCCGAAAACCGGAAACCGAAGCCGTAAGTTCATGTAAAGGGGATGCAACCGCGATATTACATGCCATGTCCAGTTGATGATCCCTATTGAGATGCCCGTTAACGTCTGAAACCCTAATATGGTGCCCCCCTAAAGATGCCGTTACAGAACCTGCCTTGATATCGGCGGTTTCCAGCCGAATATCCCTGAAAAGAAAAATGGAGACGAAAAGCCTGGACATGGATTTTAAAATGGAATTTAGAAAGGAGGGTGAACCATTTTCTGAATCGGCTGAAACACCCGGTTTCCCCTCCAGTATCCGGCATTTGACACCTTTGACCTTGAAAGCGCTGACGACCAGGGTCTTCCGGGCGAAATCCCCTTCCAGAAGGCAAAGAGCAAAAGCCTCTTCTATTTCCGCCTTAAGGTTCCGGTTTCCATGGGAGGAGCGAACAACGATCTTTTTGGCCCGTATCTCTATGGGATTGATCGAGTAACTCAGATGGCCAATGGAGATGGCAGCGCCGGTGGCACCGGATATGGATTTTTGGATGATATCCCTTAGAAGGGGAGGGTGGGCGTAGATATGGAAGGCGGCACCAATCAAGAGCATCAACAGGAGGGTGAAGAGGGCCGATAGGATGAATATGGTCTTTTTGGCTTTCATTTTTTATTTATAAGGCGTCCCTTGGACAAGGGTGCCCTTGACCCCTCACTAAGCGTTGACATAATGCCTTCTCTCAAGTATACATTTTATTGTAAAAACTGACTAGTCAATAGGGGACGATTTTTGATTGAATAATGATGCTGGCGGGTTATTCACCACATCACATAATATCAGGAAACCTGCCCACCCCTATGTATTCAGTGGAGCAACCGATCAGTCATCCAGCTTATGGATAGCAGTTTTGGACGAATCGTTTTTGTGGCAGGAGCAAGGGTTTTGCTGAAATGGAAAATCGGGATATCACCTTGACTTCATATGACGCCCCTGGTCACATAGTCCCCCATTTTGACAAGCGTCTCTACAACAAGGATACATCATGAAAACAAAACGTGGATCTGGTGTCCTGACAGCAGGTTTCTTGATTTATATATTGTTCGTCTCTGCTTTAGGAATTGCAGCTCCTGAAAAAGCAGATACAGAGAGTATCCTGAAAGAATACGGCAGACTGCCGCTCTATTTTATCGAAAACAAGGGGCAGCTTGATTCCAAGGTCAGATTCTATGCCAAGACACCGGCTCAAACTCTTTATTTCACGAATGAGGGGATCGTATTCGACCTTATTCGGGGACAAGAGGATGCCGCAAACCGGCCAGCCGGAGCAGAAAAAGGCCATCAAACCAGAGGGGCAAAAAGAGATCGATTGGTGTTCAACCTGCAGCTTCTAAATGCCCAAAAAGGGGTCTTGGTTGAAGGCTTGGAACTTCAAGCCGGAACGGTCAACTATTTTGTAGGCAAAGACAGGGGCAAATGGAGAACAGGCATACCAACCTTCGAAGGGATCATATACAGGGGGATCTATGGAGCGATAGATCTTAAAGTGTATGGAAACGGCCAAGGCATAAAGTACGAATTTGTTGTAAACACCGGGGGGAACCCCAACGATATTCTGTTAACCTATAATGGCATAGATGGGCTTGCGACAAACGGGGAAGGGGAGCTTCTAATTGAAACCGCTTTTGGGCAACTCAAGGAGACGAGGCCTTACATCTACCAAGAGATAGCGGGGAAAAGAGTGGTGGATGGGGACTTTGTGATCAGGAGTCCTGCCTACCACACCCAAACCGGGACGTTTTCATACGGTTTCAAGATCACCTCTTATGATCCTTCCTATCCCCTCATTATTGATCTCACCCTTTCCTACTCAACTTATCTGGGGGGCAGTGATTGGTGGGATCGGGGGTATGGAATAGTGGTGGACGTCTCGGGAAATGCATACATCACAGGGTCTACCAAATCCATAGGTTTTCCCACGGAAAACCCTTATCAAGGAATGGTGGCCGGTGCCGATGATGCCTTTATAACCAAACTCGCGTCCTCAGGCAGCGTTCTTTCCTACTCCACCTACCTAGGAGGAAGTGCAGACGATATTGGAAATGGCATAGCCGTAGACGGCTCCGGAAACGCTTATGTGACGGGAGAAACCGCTTCCAGTGATTTTCCTACGCAGAATCCCTATCAGGGGAACCTAGCCGATGGCCGTGATATCTTCATAACCAAACTCGCGTCCTCAGGCAGCGTTCTTTCCTACTCCACCTACCTAGGAGGAAGTGATGACGATATTGGAAATGGTATAGCCGTGGACGGCTCCGGAAACGCTTATGTCACAGGAGAAACCGCTTCCAGCGATTTTCCTACGCAGAATCCGTATCAGGGAATCCACGCCGATGGCCGTGATGTCTTTATAACTAAACTTGCGTCCTCGGGAAGCGCCCTTACCTATTCGACTTATCTTGGAGGAAACAGTCTTGATACTGGAAATGGCATAGCCGTGGACGGCTCCGGAAACGCCTATGTCACGGGAGTTACCGGTTCCAGTGACTTTCCCACCCAAAGCCCTTTTCAGGGAGAGCACAACGGTGAGGGTGATGCCTTCGCAGCCAAGTTTAACTCCTCTGGAAGTGCCCTTACGTATTCGACTTATCTTGGAGGAAACGGTCTTGATACTGGAAATGGCATAGCCGTAGACGGCTCCGGAAACGCCTATGTCACGGGAGTTACCTACTCCGCCGACTTTCCTACCCAAAATCCCTATCAGGGAGACGCCGCCGGTCTTTTTTCTGATGCATTCGTAACCAAATTGACCTCCTCGGGCAGCGTTCTTTCCTACTCCACCTATCTTGGGGGAGACGGTAGCGATGAGGGAAATGGCGTAGCCGTAGACGCATCAGGAAACGCATATATCACGGGGAAAACCGGTTCCAGCGACTTCCCTACTCAAAACCCCTACCAAGGAGCGTTCGCTGGTATCCACTCTGATGCATTCGTAACCAAATTGACCTCCTCGGGCAGCGTTCTTTCCTACTCCACCTATCTTGGGGGAGATGGTAGCGATGAGGGAAATGGTATAGCCGTGGACGGCTCCGGAAACGCCTATGTCACGGGAGAAACCGCTTCCAGCGATTTTCCCACCCAAGCCCCCTTTCAGGGCTCACTCGCTGGTGGTTACGATGCTTTTGTTACAAAACTCAACTCACTATTTGTTACAACTCAAGGAGTCGCTGACATCGGGACGAAAACGGCAACCGGAAATGGATATATCATGGATCTCGGTTCTCCCAATCCTACCCAGCACGGGGTTTGTTGGAGCATCACAGGCACACCGACGATAGCAGACAGTAAAACAGAAGAGGGTGCAGCAATCGCAACCGGTGCTTTCACCACCAATATGAGAAACCTTTTGCCCAATACCCTCTACTATGTGAGAGCTTACGCCAAAAACAGTGCCGCCGTCTCCTATGGAGGCGCGATCTCTTTCACCACCGCCCTTCTTTCCTCTATCTTATACGTCAATAAAAGTGATGAGACGTGTGCAGGGAATAGCCCCTGCCACGCCTCCATTCAGGCGGCCTTGGATGCAGCTACATCCGGTTCCTTCATTCGGGTGGCCAGCGGAACCTACACAGAGACTCTCGCGCTAGAGGCATCCAAATCCTTGACCATTCAAGGAGGATGGGACTCAGCATTTTCATCTCAGAGCCCGAGGACAACGTTCATTGAGGCACCAAAGGTCACCAAGGGTTCTTTGAAACTGCAGGAACTGGTCGTGCAGCCCTGATCATGAATGGGAATGAAAAGCACGAGAAGAAAGGCGAAAGCTGAAATGGTTTGGCAACACCGGCTCCTCAAAGACCATCCGGGGATTCAATGAAGTAGCACATCGTCGATTAACGCAGATGAAAAAGCTTTCCAGATCAAATTATGAATGGTTATACTTGCCGGTATATCTGCTGATATTCGGGACATCTCTTCTTCTCTATTCCAACATATTGACCGCGGAATTCGTCTATGACGATGTGGTCTTTAGAGACAACCCTAAGGTACACGTCACCCGTCTGGGCCAGATCTTTGATATTATCATCGAACCGGAGTCATGGCGAAGAGTGGGCTTGGCTACATTCGCCCTCAACTTTTATTTGGGAGGACTGGACCCCTTCGGATACCATCTTGTTAATGTGTTCATCCATTCCCTGAACGGCTTTTTGCTATTTCTCGTGACCCTGAAGACCCTCACACTCCCTTCCCTCCAAAGGAAATGGGAGGACCGTGCCTTTGCCACAGCCCTGTTGGGGACAATGGTCTGGCTGGTGCACCCCGTACAGATTATGGCCGTCACCTACACTGTCCAACGATTTGCCAGCCTTTCGGCCCTCTTCTCCCTCCTCTCCCTTTTCTTCTACATTCTGGGCAGGCAAAGGTCCGGCTGGAGTCGTGCGTGGCCATTGGGCCTGTGCGCTTCGGGTGCTGTGATGGCCTTCGGGTCAAAAGAAAACAGCGCCGTGTTTCCCTTTGTGATCCTCCTCTATGAATTCCTTTTTTTCACCGACAAATCCCATAAGGGAAACAGGAAAAGGCTCCTTTGGTGGGCCGCTGCAATAGTGGGATTGCTCATTCTGCTGGCATTTGTCTATATGGGGCCCGAAATGGCGACCAAAATCATGGAGGATTCCCGTAACAGAGGCTGGCACCCATATGAACGGTGCATTACCCAATTCAGGGTGATTGTCCTTTACATCACCCTGCTCATCTGGCCGAATCCGGTCCGGTTGAACGTGGACTACGATTTTCCTCTTTCAACGGGGCTGTTTTCCCCACCCTCGACTTTCATATCTTTAATCCTTTTGGCCGTCCTTGTGGCTTTCGCCGTGGCCAGGGCCCGGCGGAATCCACTTTTGTCCTTTGCCATCCTCTGGTTTTTTTTGAACCTGGCCATAGAATCGTCCTTCCTTCCCCTTGACCTGGTCTACGAGCACCGGCTTTATTTGCCTTCCATGGGACCGGTCATGCTATTTGCCGGCTGGATCTTGTCCATCAAACATCAACGACTGAAAAGGGCTGCCATGGCCGCGACCGCTGTTTTCATGGTGGTGTTGGCCTATTGGACCCATGAGAGAAACGTTGTCTGGAAAAATCCGGTCAGCCTATGGGAGGACAATGCGGCAAAAAGTCCGAACCGGGCCAGGGTACATGGCAACCTGGGGAAGGCCTACCTGGACAAGAGGGAATATGAAAAGGCCCGGATTGAGTTTGAAAAGACCATTGCCCTCGACCCCACATTCCTGGGGGCTTATGACAATCTTGCGGTCATCTACATAGACAATTTGAGGGAGTATGAAAAGGCCAGGAAGTACCTTATTGAGGCCATCGAGAGAAACCCTGATTATCCTTCACCCTACCTCAATCTGGGGGTCATCCATCTCCACATGAGGGAGTTGCCCCAGGCAGTTCAGGCGTTTGAAAAGGTCCTTAAGCTTGATCCCGAAAGCCGTCTGGGGCATTTCAACTTGGCGGCTGCCCATTTCAACCTGAAGGATTACGACAAGGCTGTCGCAATCCTGAACAGCGGAATATCCATATGGCCCCAAAGCGCCAATCTGTATGCTCTTTTGGGCGCTACCCATTTTCACAAAGGAGATTCGCAAAAGGCGAAAGTTGCCCTAACCCAGGCTCTGGGACTGGATCCTTCAAACGGAATGGCCCGGCACTATATACGTAAGCTCTAGCCGAAAACGCCTAGAATTTGGGTTCTGCTGTTCCAATGAGTTTTGCGATAATGGTGTTCTCTGTTCAGGACTTTTTACTCGCCACACTGTTCCGAACTTCAATCTTGGCAATTCCCTACATTTGGCCAAATTATTCTGGATATGACATTCAGAGGCGCTTTGGGCTATGTGAGCTCCCTTCTTCATTATTTCACTAGGAGTTGACATGGTACCATGTCTTAGGTATAGAGGTGTTAACATGAACTAAGCCGTATAAAATGGCGATTTCTGTTTGAATACTGTTGAGGGCTATTCACCAAGCCACATGGAATCGGGAGACCTGCCCACTCCGTTGTGTTCTATTCAGGGGATCAGTCATCCAGCTTAAACGGCACTTTTGGATACATGGTTCGTATGAAACGACTAAGGGTTACATGAAATGGAAAATCGAGATATGACTTCCCGTTCATATGATGTCAGTGACCGCATAGATTCCCATTTTGACAGGCGCTCCGCCGTAAAGGAGACATCATGAAAATAAAACATGGATTAGATGCCCTAACAGCAAGTTTCTTCTTTCTATCTTGTGTATTATTCCTTCCTTCTTCAGGAAGTGCCATTCCTGGAAAAACAGATAGCGCGGGTATCCTGAAGGACTACGGAAGACTGCCGCTCCTTTTTATCGAGAATAAGGGGCAGCTTGATCCCGAGGTCAGGTTTTATGTCAAGACATCGTCTCAGACCCTCTATTTTACGGATGAAGAGATCGTTTTCGATTTTCTTCGCAGAGAAAAAGATGTCCCAAACCGCACACTCGGAGTGGAAAAAGGCCGTCCAGCCAGAGGGACAAAAAGAGAACGGTTGGTGTTCAACCTGCGGTTTGAAAATGCCCGGAAAGGTGTTCTGATTAAAGGTTTGGAACCTCAAACCGGCAAGATTAACTATTTTGTAGGTAATGACAGGAGTAAATGGAAAACACGCATTCCTACTTACAAAGCGATCGTCTACAAAGAGGTATACAGCGGGATTGACTTGAAAGTGTTCGGAGAGGGAGAGGCCATCGAGTACGAATTCATTGTTAATCCGGGGGCTAATCCAAATGATATCTTGTTGACCTACAACGGAATAGAGGGACTCTCGACGAATGGGGAAGGGGAGCTTCTGATAGAAACTACCTTTGGGCAACTCAAGGAGACGAGGCCGTACATTTATCAGGAGATAGAGGGAGAAAGGATGGTTGATGGGCGCTTTGATATCAAGGGTACTGTCGGGCAATCCAAAACCGGAAAATTCTCCTACGGTTTCCAGGTTTCCTCCTACGACCATTCCCGTCCCCTTATTATCGACCCCACGCTTACCTACTCTACCTATCTGGGGACATCCAATAACGATGAAGGAAGTTGCATAGCCGTAGACGGCTCAGGAAACGCATATGTGACGGGAAGAACCAATTCCACCCACTTTCCCACGAAGAATCCCTATCAGGGAACCCTTGGTGATTATCCCACAGGTGAATATGATGCATTTGTAACCAAACTTTCGGCATCGGGAAGCACGCTTCTCTACTCCACCTATCTGGGCGGAAGCGATTGGGACAGCGGGCATGGAGTAGCCGTGGACGGCTCAGGGAACGCCTATGTCACAGGATATACTGAATCCAAAGACTTTCCCACCCAAAACTCATACCAGGGAACTTACGCTGGCGGATATTGGGATGCCTTCATAACCAAACTTTCGGCATCGGGAAGCACGCTTCTCTACTCCACCTATCTGGGGGGAAGTTGGAGCGATGGGGCACACTCAATAGCGGTAGACGGCATCGGAAACGCCTATGTCACAGGATACACCAATTCCACCGATTTTCCCACGCAATACCCTTACCAGAAAACCAAAGCCGGATTGCATGTTTATGATAATTGTGATGCCTTCATAACCAAACTCTCAGCTTCGGGAACTGCACTTCACTACTCCACCTATCTGGGAGGAAGCAAACTTGATGAAGGAAACGCAATAGCAATAGACAGATCAGGCAACGCTTATGTCGCAGGAGAAACCTTTTCCACCGATTTTCCCACGAAAAGCCCCTATCAAGGCGCTTATATCGGCACAGACTATCCTGATGTCTTCATTACAAAACTTTCGGCGTCAGGAACAGCACTTTATTACTCCACGTATTTGGGAGGAATTGGAGAGGATTGGTTATCTTTTGGCGGAATAGCGGTAGACGGATCAGGAAATGCTTATGTCACGGGTGAAACCTCTTCGCCCGATTTTCCAACAAAAAACGCCTATCAAGGAACCATGGCTCAATGGGAAGAAGGAGAGGAATCTGATGCTTTCATAACCAAATTCTCGACCTCGGGAACTACAGTTCACTACTCAACATATTTGGGTGGCAGAAGTAGCGATGGGGCACGCGGAATAGCGGTAGACGGGTCGGAAAATGCTTATGTCACGGGACGAACCAGTTCCAGCGACTTTCCCATGCAAAATCCTTATCAAGGAACCAACGCTGGCGGTTTTAATGATGCCTTCATAACCAAGATTTCGGCCTCGGGAAAAGCGCTTTACTACTCTACATATCTGGGCGGTAGCAATGACGATGATGCAAACGCAATAGCGGTAGACGGGGCAGGAAACGCCTATATTGCGGGAGTTACCCGTTCTACTGATTTTCCCACGAAAAATTCGTATCAGGGAACCTACGGCGGTGGCATCGTTAATACAGATTACGATGCTTTTGTTACGAAGTTTGATATGGCTTGTACCCTGTATGTAAACAAGGATGGATCGTGTGGCGGCAACACCCCGTGCCACACCTCAATCCAGGTGGCAATTGAGGCAGCAGAATCAGGATCTGCCATAAAGATAGCACAGGGAAATTACTCAGAGTCGATTACTCTGAACACATCAAAATCAGTAGTGCTTCAGGGTGGATGGAATACTTCATATGATAAGCAGACATCCAATTCGACGTTCATCGAGACGCCAAAAGCCCCGAAGGGATCGCTTACACTGCAAATGGTTACGGTCAAACCCTGATGGACGTAGAGCCAAATAATTGAAAGATATGGGGAGAGACCTGGCATCACACATAGTTTGCGGGTAAGGTGGTTTTGTCGACGGAATGAATGGGATCGTCCAAGAAAACTTTTGATAGAATCCGTATGAGAAGAATTCATTGATTTGGGAGGGTAAGCGATGTACCAAGCGGCCAAAAAGAATCGCATGAAACGGACTAGCCTTCTTTTTTTGATTCTTTCTTTTTTAGTGTGCATTTTTTTACTCAGTAGTTGTGGTTCAATGAGGCCAGTGAAGTTGGGGGATAGTTTTGAGGTTATACAAAATCCTCCTCCGGACAAGGCCACCGTATACCTATATCGTTCTTTGTCTTGGGGAGGGAGCGCACTAACTGTGGAGATTTCCACCAAAGACATGCCCATGGTGTTTTTGGCTAATGCCAGCTATTATCCACAAATCATCGATCCAGGCCCCAGGCAATACGTGGCGACTTTTGCTGATTTTCGACCCAAGATAGTCAATGTTGACTGCAAGGCTGGTGAAAGACTTTACATAAAATTTGACTTTTCAATGGGGAAAGTCTCTTTTGTTCAAGTAAATGAAGCGGTTGCCCTTAAGGACCTTGATGGATTGAGACGTGTCCTCCCCGAGAAATAATGTCAATTAAGGAGTTGGCGATGAAAAACAAGTTAGTGCCTCTATTATTGGTTTTGATTCTCAGTTTGTCTGTAATTGGTTGTGGCCGTAGTACTGTTGGACAAGGAGCATTCTTCTCCGAACTGGTCAAACCTCCCCCGCAGGAAGGAATGGTCTATTTGTACCAGGTATTCAAGGAGGGCTTGGGAAACAAGAAGATAACAATTTTTTCCAACGACGAGGCCATCGTATGGCTGAGAATGGGAAGCTATTATCCATATGTAGTGAAACCGGGAATAGTGAAATTCTGGGCACGAGGTGCGAACAAGGCTGAGGTAACAATTGATGTCAAACCGGGCGGCGTCTATTTTCTCCGAGTGGAATTGGGCTTTTTCCCGGTCCTTGACCACCACCCTGTGTATTTTCAAATAGTTGGTCAACAAGAGGCATTAGAGGAATTGAAGGAGCAGAGATTGCTTCTGAAGCCTTTATGATCTGTCGTATTAGGGCGATCAACCGATCACGCAGCGTCCGACGGCATTCTTGGATATACTGCTTGTGTGACAGGCGCTAACCCGTGAAGGAGACATGATGAAGACAAAACATGGATTAAGTGTCCTAATGGCAAATTTCTTGTTTCTGTTTTGTGTATTACTTCTCTCTACTTCAGGAAGTGCCGCTCCTGGAAAAACAGACAAGGAGAGTATCTTGAAGGACTACGGAAAACTGCCGCTCCTTTTTATCGAGAACAAGGGACAGCTTGATCCCAAGGTCAGGTTCTATGTCAAGACATCGGCTCAGACCCTCTATTTTACAGATGAGGGGATCGTATTCGATCTTCTTCGGGGACAAGAGGATGCCGCAGCAAACCGCTCACCAGGTGCAGAAAAAGGACATCAAGCAAGAGAGGGAAAAAGAGAACGGTTGGTGTTCAACCTACGGTTTGAAAATGCGCGGAAAGGTGTTCTGATTGAAGGCTTGGAACGTCAAACCGGCGAGGTCAACTATTTTGTGGGTAATGACAAGAGCAAGTGGAAGACACGCATTCCCACTTACAAAGGAATCGTCTACAAAGACGTCTACAGACGGATTGACTTGAAGGTGTTTGGAGAGGGAGAGGCCATCGAGTACGATTTTATCGTTAATCCGGGGGGAAATCCAAATGATATCTTGTTGACCTACAACGGAATAGAGGGACTCTCGATAAACGGGGAAGGGGAGCTTTTAATATCCACTGCCTTTGGGGAACTTAGGGAAACAAAGCCGTACGTTTACCAGGAGATGGAAGGGAAAAAGGTAGTGGATGGGAGCTTTGATATCCAGGACACTGTCGGGCAATCCAAAACCGGAAGCTTCTCCTACGGTTTCCAGGTTGCCTCATACAATCCTTCCTATCCCCTTGTCATTGACCCCACGCTTTCCTACTCCACCTATTTGGGAGGCAATGGTGACGATATCGGATATGGGATAACTGTAGACGGCTTGGGGAACGCCTATGTTACGGGATATACTGATTCCACCGATTTTCCCGTCCAAAACCCCTTTCAGGGAACGGTAATGGAAGATAACCGGTATATCTTCATAACAAAGCTCTCCGCATCGGGAAGCGCTCTTTCCTACTCCACCTATCTGGGGGGAAGTGAAAGTGGGACTGAGGCGTACGCAATAGCCGTAGATAGCTCGGGAAATGCTTATGTCACAGGCGAAACGGGCGCCGACGACTTTCCCACCCAAAACGCATTTCAAGCCTCAATTGCTGGTCGTAACGATGTCTTCATAACAAAGCTCTCCGCATCGGGAAGCGCTCTTTCCTACTCCACCTATCTGGGGGGAATGGAGACTGATATGGCGCACGCAATAGCCGTGGACAGCTTAGGAAACGCCTATGTTACGGGATATACCGAATCCCGTGACTTTCCCACAAAAAACCCCTATCAGGGAACCCAATCTCTTTTGGTCGGTGGATATGATGCCTTCATAACGAAGCTCTCCGCATCGGGAAGCGCTCTTTCCTACTCCACCTATCTTGGAGGGCGC
Source organism: Thermodesulfobacteriota bacterium (assembly GCA_028278625.1). The sequence continues at coordinate 20,449 of JANQDY010000082.1, read as the reverse complement.
CGCAACGATTATGGAAACGGGATAGCCGTAGACGCATCAGGGAACGCCTATATTACCGGGTTAACCTCTTCCAGCGACTTTCCCACGAAAAACCCGTTTCAAGCCGCAAGCGCTGATGGTTTAGATGCCTTCATAACGAAACTCTCCGCTTCGGGAAGTGCTCTTTCCTACTCAACCTATCTGGGGGGAAGTGGTTGGGATGAAGCGCACGCAATAGCCGTAGACGTCACGGGAAATGCCTATGTTACGGGGTTAACCTGCTCCAGCGACTTTCCCACCCGAAACCCATTTCAAGCTTCAATTGCTGGTCGTAACGATGCCTTCATAACAAAGCTCTCCGCATCGGGAAGCGCTCTTTCCTACTCTACGTATCTGGGAGGAAGTAGAGAGGAGTTTTTTGGAGGGACGGGAATAGCCGTAGACGGCTTGGGGAACGCCTATGTCACGGGGGTCACCGACTCTGAAGATTTTCCCACGAAATACCCCATTCAGGAAACCTACCCAGTCTACGATAATGTTTTTGTAACCAAGCTAACCTCTTCTGGCAGCGCTCTCTCTTACTCAACTTGTCTGGGTGGAAGTGATTGGGAAGAGGCGTACTCAATAGCCGTAGACGGCTCAGGAAATGCTTATGTCACAGGCACAACCGTTTCCGACAACTTTCCCACCAAAAACCCCTTTCAAGGAAGCATCGCGGGTGCTGCCGATGTCTTTGTTACGAAGTTTGGTATTGCTACGTCTTACATTTTCGTAAACATAGATGGGTTATGTGGCGGCAAAACCCCTTGCTATACCTCAATCCAAACGGCGGTTAATGCAGCAGAAACAGGGGCTAAAATAAAGATAGCACAAGGAACTTACACAGAATCGATTACCCTTAATACAGCCAAAGCGATAATTCTTCAAGGTGGCTGGAATACGTCATATGACAAGCAGACTTCCAATTCGACAATTATTGAGGCCCCAAAGGCCACAAAGGGATCGATTACGCTGCAAATGCTGACAGTAAAGCCCTGATCAAGGTTCAAGATTAAATCAGAAACCAAAAGCGTTTGGATACCCTCGCAGAAGAATCTGAAATCGAAAAAACAGCAAGAGTGATTGAGAACCTCCTTGTTAGCGCCTTGTAGTTTTCCTTTTTCGATCAAAAGGGTTGGTGAGATGGACAGTGGCACCGCACCATGCTTTAATCCTTCTTTTGCAGCAGTCTCGAACCCATGGCCGGTCAGCATGGGCTCATATAACGCATAAGGTTTCTGTCTGCTCTTGACTCCTTTTGGAAATGATTAAGGAGCAGAAGCAGGCTCGACCCCTCGGTGATACCTCGCCACTCGCATTCTCGCAATTGTCTGAGGCAGTGTCTTATTCGCACACTGCTATCACAATGATATCAATCAGTTTATTCCTTGTCTTCAGTCAGATACGAGGATCAGTCAAAGTTGAAAATTGCTCAATAATCGCCGGTGGTTTTTCAGGCATTGCCGGCGCCTTTCATGTGAAAATACAGTTTGCTCCCTTGACTTGCCATACTCCATTGTCTAACGTACCATCAAAAGCGGTTTTCTCACAAACGAAATATGACATGATCGGTAAGGCCGGAAATCGGATGGGAATCATTACCCTGCTGACGGATTTTGGGTTCGAGGATCCCTATGTTGGGATTATGAAAGGGGTTATTTTGGGCCTTAATCCGACGGCTTCCCTTGTGGATTTGACCCATCTTGTAGGGCCGGGGAATATTTACCAGGCGGCTCATGCCCTGCGGGCGTCGTTTCCTTTTTTCCCACCCGCCACCATACACCTGGCAGTGGTGGATCCGGGAGTGGGAACGGACAGAAGACCGATTTTGGTCAAGAGCCGAAACCATTTATTCGTGGGGCCTGACAACGGGCTTTTCTGGCCCGTTATCAGCGCTGATCCCGATGCGGTGATCATCCACCTCACCAAAAGAGAATATTTCCTGCCCACTATTTCCCATACGTTTCACGGAAGGGATGTTTTTTCTCCGGTTGCCGCGCACCTTACCCTGGGCGTTGACCCTTACAAGATGGGTGAGATTATAAGGGACCCCATTATGTTAGCCCGCATGGAACCGGTCCGAAAAAAGGACGCCTTGATCGGCCGGACCTTGAAAGTGGATCATTTCGGGAACATTATCACCAACATTCACCAGGAAGCCCTGACCCGGTTTTTGGGGAACCGCAAGGCGGTCATTCAAGTGGCAGGCGAAACCATTAAAGGGATCGTGAAAACCTTTGCTGATGGGATGAAGGGGGAATTGCTGGCATTGATTGGGAGCACCGGCCATCTGGAGATCGCCGTCAATTCGGGGCGGGCCGACCGAAAGCTGGCGTTTGGTAAATTGGACGGCCTTCCGGAAGTGGTCGTGAAACGGGTCTAAAGAGGCCTTTTGTCCAGCTCTTTCAGATATGCCTCCCACTCCAACGGTAGCAAATACCGCTTTTTGTTATTGCATTCTTTGCAGGCGGCAACAACATTTCCCTTTTTGCTCTTTCCGCCGCGAATCAGCGGTACCACATGGTCCATGGTGAGGTTTTCGCGCCCCACGGATCGTCCGCAATAATAGCATTCGCCCTTTTGAACCCTGGCATACCACCAGTTGGTACGCCTCAGACGCCGGGCTTTTTCCTTTTCACGCCTGATCTCTCTTTCATCAATCCCACTTGAATCAAATGACATGTAAAAGCCCTCTGGCGCTATTGGTACTTTTTCTCCAGCTTCCGCATGATTCTTTTTAGGCGCTCATCATCCGATTGATCCTGGTTTACGAAAGGTTTGGGCGTGGATGGGTTGGATTCGATGCTTCTTTCAAAGAAAGATGTCTCAATGGGAGGGTTCGCCGTCAGATTCAGGATAAAATAGACTTCCGTGGGCGCACCTTCAAGGTCATAGGTGATTTCATGGGGGTACCATCCGGCATCGTTCTTTCGGTAGTCCTTGAAGCGGACCGTCACCATCCTACCCCCCGGATCACCCGGCAGCAGGTAGGAAAGCAACAACGGGAAAAACCGTTCCTTGTCCACCAATAATTTTGGGCTTTCCGCTTCTCGGCTGCCCACCCGGTAAGCCACCACACCGTCACAGCGGTCATAGCCCAAATCCCAGATCTGAATACCCAACTGGGACAGATAAGCGGATATTTCACCTTTCTTATTGTCCATCAAAAGCCACCTGTAAGCTGCGTCGCCATTGGATGCCCTGAAAACCCGATCCACCGGTTCTTGGGTCACCTTGCCGTCCTTTGTGTTCTTACGGTTCTTCCGGGGGGCGCTCAGATCCGCGGCGGCCGTGGGCGTTGTCGAAAGTTCCAAGGTACGTTCATAGCGAGGGACCTTGATCCATACTTTCTCTCTTATGACTTCCTCTCGAAGGGGGTCCCGGGATTGAATGATATGGGTGGCCTGTTCGATGATCAGGCTATATTGTGTGGCAAATCTCTTTTGAAGCCGTGACAGGATCTGCTCCAAAGGCATGACATATGCGGAAATTTCACCGGTCGTCAGGCAAAGACAGACGCAAAACATACAGATGATTTTGAGATTCTTCATGCCCCTTCTCACACCAAAAGCGCTTTTCTTTTGGGAGAACGCTAATTCCTCAGTTTACAGTGAAATTTGACACTGACTATAACACAGCTCCTCTTTTAGGCAACAGAAAATCCGTGACGGCTCATCTTCTTTGTACTTGTCAACACTATTTTTGACTGGTACCTTGTCCGCAGATACTCAGAGGATCTAAGCAGAACTTCAGGATGCTGTAAAATACAAACAGATGCCCACGGAACAGAAAATCATCAGTGAAAAAGACTTTTCCCGATTTCTGGAACCCGTTGTTCAACCACTTCTTTCCCTGTCTCATCATGCCGTTGAACAGGCGGACAAGGAGCATTCCATACGCCTGCACATGGGTTATCTTGCCAATGTGATCAAGGACGCATCCGATGTGGAACACCTCCTGGATCGATACCGGGCGCGGAACAATCTGAACTGGATCTATTTCCGGGAACTCACCGCCAGCGCCAAGAATTTCGGCAAGGCCGCTTTTCTCCTTGAAGAGCTCAAAAAGGATTTCAATGCGGAAACCTTCACGCACTCAGAAGAGTTCATTAAGAAGGCCGAATCGGTCTCTTCTTTCCTGAATGGTCTCATTGTCACTATTTTTCTGGAATTGGCAAAGGAGGCCAAACGGCTGGGTATGGCGTTTTCCAAAAAGGAACATTCCTCCACATATGGGTTTAAGCATGAAAAGGAGGTTATCCTTCCCCATACCATTGAAGAATCGGCGGACATGGAGAGCGCCTTAACCGCCAAAAGAATTCTCCATCGATTCTTGGCGTTTGGGGACAAAGCGAAATTTATTGAAAAGGCCCTTGAAACAAACGCCCATGACCTGTCAACTCAAATTCCCCGTCATCTCAACGAGGGGAAGCTGAGACGATTGAGTACCCGACTGCACAACCTGGTGAGTTGGTACGACTCCTACATTGTGAATCACAGTATTGAAACTGAATTCCCGGAACTCAAAAAGATACGCGAGAACTTTTCAGTTCAACTGAACCTTTCCAAGATAGGGACCCTACTGGCCCATTATTATGAAAGGCATCTTTTGCTATCCTCCCCGCCGGTACGGAAGCTGAAAGACCTGGTTCCGGTTACCAGGCTGTTGCAGGAGGCGCTCTTTTTCACCCTTTACTACCAGATGAAAAGCTTTCATGCGGCCCGGGAATATGCCGAAGCCCTTTTGCGCAGTATGCTGGAAGAAGTCACCTATGATCTGCCGGTCCCCCGAAACCTGGGTTTCCACGCCCGACCGTCAACACTTGTGGCAAAGGTGGTTCAGCAGCACGGGGCCCATGTGAAAATGCTGGTGGATGACCAGACCTTTGATGCGGGAAGCATTCTCGAGCTGTTGAGCGCCGGTGGATATGTGATCACCAAAGGGCTGGATCACGTTCAGTTCCGAGGCGATAAACGCACTTTGGAAGACCTGAGACTCCTGGCTGACCACAATTACGGCGAAACGGAAAGCGGCAAGGATGCGCCGCTGCCGGAAGCCCTATCCTATTTAAGATAGAACGCCACCCGTGCCCTGATGTCATTTCCAAAAGCGCACGAGAAAAGAGGATATTAGAAAAGGTGCAGGTCCTCATGGGCGGGAAGTCCGCACAAAGTGCCTGCGTTTTTGACCGCGGCGACCACGGCCCTTTCCATGGCGTTTGCGGCCATAAATCCCACAACCGTCAGATCCGCCGCTGTTTCTCCCGTGGACATGGCAAAGATGGTATCGCCGTCATACATGGTGTGGGCGGGTCGAATGGTTCTTGCATAGCCATTTTGCGCCATGGATGCCAGTTTTGTGGTTTCAGCCTTGGTAAAACGGGCATTTGTGGCGACCACGCCAATGGTCGTATTGCCGCTGAACGGATCTTTCTTGCGGGAGAGCATATTGAGCATGATCGCCTCCGTATCCTCGACGGCGCTCTTATCTTCCGATAAGGGTCCCGCCAGCCGCTTGCCTGTTTTTGGGTCAAGGATATGGCCCAGACAGTTCACCGCCACGAGGGCCCCCACCTTCAGTCCCTTTTCTGACTGCGCAAAGCTGCCGAGACCCCCTTTCATGGCCCTCTCCATACCGAGGACCTTACCGACACTGGCCCCGACACCGGCCCCCACATTCCCCTGTGGCAAACCGCCGGTTTCCGCATTGACGCACGCCCGGTACCCCATTTCCTTATCCGGCCTGATTCGATGGTCTCCCAGCATCAGATCAAAGAGCACTGCCCCGCACACGATGGGCACCCGTGTCACCTGAACGTCAAAACCGACCTTCTTTTCCTCCAGATACTGCATGATGCCCGCGGCCGCATCCAGTCCGAAGGCGCTTCCTCCGGCCAGAAAAACCGCGTGGGCCTCCTGTACCAGATTGACGGGGTCAAGCAGGTCCGTTTCCCGGGTTCCCGGCGCACCGCCCCGCACATCAACGCCAACCACGGCCCCCCCTTTGCTGATGACAACGGTCACACCGGTGGGCCCTGACAGGTCTTGGGCATGTCCCACCTGCAATCCTTCAATCTCATTGAACAATATTTCCTTCACTGGGCCGCCCCCACATATGTTTTATACGTTTTACCTTGATAACACAGACATATAGCATGGGGAATGTAATTGGTTCAAGGGGTTGTTGGCGCGGGATTTCGCGTAACCCTTGTGGCGTTTTAGTGGGCTGTGGTACAATCGCCGTGAAATCCGTATTGTGATACCTTGGGCAAAAGGCTTATGTCGCGTTTTCGTCGAATCCTAAAATGGGTACTGTGGATAACCGGCGTGCTGCTGCTACTGCTGGTTCTGGTGGCGGCAGGCGTGTTTTTCACCCCCAGGGTGGTTTCCACAAAATGGTTTCGCCACCAATTGGAGACCCGGGCCTCGGAATACCTTCATCGTCCCGTCACGGTTCGTGATCTCAAATGGACATGGAAAGAAGGGATCAGAATTAAAGGGTTCGAAGCGGCCGAGGATCCCGAATTCGGAAAAGGGCCTTTTCTCTCAATTGATGGACTTTCCCTTGCCGTCGATGTTGAACTGGACCCGAGACGCCTTCTGGTCCATTTGACGGCAGACGGGCTAAACGCAAATGTCATTCGCCAAAAGGACGGCCGGATCAATCTGGAAAGATTCCTGGCTCAACTTCGCCCCCCGGAGAAGACGGCTGAAACAACCTCCGCGCCACCCAAGGCAGCGGCCCCCCCCTCTTCCCCCCCGTCTTCCCTGGTGTTGCCCGGAGATCTCGATGCCCAGATCACCCTGACCAATTTCGGATTGCGGGTCGAGGACCGCATGGAAGACCGTTTGCTTGAAATCCGGGACGGTGCCTTGCATCTGAACATGCCTTCGCTCCTAAAAAGCCCCGTTGATCTTGAAATGAACACCCGTCAATCCATGAACGGAAAGGAGATGCCGCCCCTCTCCCTTTTGGTCCATGTTGATGGATTGGTGGATGAAAGCGGGGCCCTCAATCTCAAGGGTGCAACGGTCGGGATGAATGGCGAACTGCCGGGACTCCATTTGGTACTTTCGGGCAACATGGCGGCAAAAGGCCTCAAGGGAGAAGTGAAGATCGATCTCGCCCCTTTGGCCCAAGTGGCGCAGCCTTTTATGCCCCACACCCTTCCTGAAGTATCCGGTGAAATCTCAGTTCGAACAAATGCACAGCTTCAGCCGGATGAGACAATCCTTTTTGATATGGACCTTGCCTTAGAGGGTGTTTCGGCTGCCGGAGGGCCTCTCAAAGGTAAAGAGATCGGTCCCGTTTCCATGACCCTGCTCCAAAAGGGAAGTGTGTCACCCGCCAAAAAAGAGATTGAACTGGATGGCGCAAGCATCCAACTCATGAAAAAGAGCGGCCTATCCTATGGGGGTCGGCTGAAACTGCAGGATCAGAACCGCCTAAATGTGGATTTGGCCGTCGAAAAGGTTTTTGTTGACGTGGATGAGATGAAAACCATGGCCAAAGGGCTTTTCCCGGACGTGGCCCCGGGCGCCGATCTTAGAATCGACAAGGTGCGGTTACAAGGGATCCTCCCCGATGGATCGGCCAACCTGGTCACGGAGAATATGGTCGCCAACATTCCGGAGCTTCATCTGGCGCTCAGAGAAGACCGGTTGCGGGCTCAAAAGGTGACCCTCTCCCTTCCCCGAACAGCGGTTTTGCTCAAAAACCAATTTCCCCAAGATCTTGAAACGCACATGCATTTAACCGCCAATGATGTACGGCTTTCCGGGAACCGGCCGTTATCTCTCAAGGAATGCCAGATCTCCTCCCTCGATGTGGCCATTCATGATCTGGCGCGATCCCCTGAGGCCCTTTGGGGCCTGACGGGTCATGTCACTCTTAAGGAGTCAGGTTTCTTTAGGGGCGTCATCCTGTCCGACAAAAATGACGGTACGGAACATTTATCCCACCGGTTTCTGGCTGAAATTGACCTGCCCCCCACGAAAAAGGCCCGGGTGAATCTGCTGGAAACCGACATCGTCATGGCCCCCTTAAAGATGGCCGAGATCCTGCCCAAACCCTTGAAAAGCGGGCTGACCCTCAAAGGCCGACTGAAGGACGTACTGCTCCATCAGCTAAAGCCCGTTTTAGTGGACGCATCCCATTTGGAAGGGGAGGTCCTCTCAGGAGATGCTCTCAAACTGAAGGTTCAAATGGCCGCTTTTGATTCCGGCAGATCGTCATTTGAAACCGAAGGTGTCTTGAAGGTGGATCTCAGAGAGACCATGGGCCTGATACCTTCCAAATGGAAACCCAAAGGGCGGTTTTCAGGGGGCCTGGAGACCCGTTGGCACCTTAAGGGCCGACGGCCCACCGATGCTGAAACCAAGATGATCACCGACAGCACCCTTTCCCTGGATAAACGGCTTCTCAAGGGAGGGTTCCTTGAAAAAATGGATCTCGAGGCCCGGTTTAGCGACCTGGCCGTTACCTTGCCCCTTGGTTCGGGTGAAATGCTGGCCGCCAAAGGCATTCATTCAGAGAAACCTTTCAGCATCCATATTGCCGAGGGTCTTAAGTCCTTCTCCACAAAAGGGAGCGTCAAAGTGGGGGAGATCAACCGGCTCCCCTCTTTGGGGAAGTTAACAAAACCCCTTGCCATTGATCTTTCCTTTGATGCCGCAAGCCGGGATCTCAATACCCTGGAACTCCGTGAATCTCTTAACGTGAAACCCATGGCGTTGCAGCAAACGCTTGAGGTTCGTCTCAACAAGTTGAACCGCCTGCTCAAAAGGAGGGAAAAACCGGAACTCTCAGCCCTTTTGAAGATGCTGGAGGCACGAATAAAGGCGGGTGTCGCCGTAAAGTCGGTTTCTCATCTCAAGGCATTGACCAAAGGGGCGGCCAAAGAGGTGGCCCTTGAAGGGCCGCTTAGAGGGGATCTGTTACTGGAATTGCGTGGTGGCAAATCCGTTGCCCTGGCCTTGAACCTGGAGAGTCCCGGGGTGAATGTGGCGATCCCCGAAAAATTTTCAATCAGCGGCCTTAAAACCCATCTGGCGTTTCATAAATCGTACGGGCTTCTATTCGGGCCTCTCAAAAAAGAAACGCCAAGGCCCGCAAAAGCGCTCTCTTTATCGGTGCTGGAGCCGCAACAGCCAATGCCCTCGAGGCATATAAGAAATCCTCTGTCCGGAAGGCTCCTTAAGGACCTAAGAGGGCGCCTGTCCCAAAAGCCGACCCTCTCCTTTGAAAAAGCCCGTTTTATGAAAGGACCTTTTCCCATAGGGGTCAGCAACGCGGAGGTGCAGATGCGGCTTGGGCCATCGCTCCCTTCGGTGGATTATTTCCAGATGGATATGATGGGGGGAACGTTCCTTGGGGCAATGGGCGTCTTCAAGAATGAAGGCCTTTACCGCCTGAAGATGGACGGGGCTTTTTCGGGCCTGGATGCGAAAAAGCTGCTTTCGGGCGGCAGCTCCGGCAATCCCATTAACGCGGGAGATACCAAGGAGGATACGCAGATTTCAGGGCGCATGTCCCTTCAGGTTCCCATTACCGCCCATGCGGGAACCATCATGGGAAACCTGGACGTGGTATTCAGGCTGACCCATATCGGTGCAAGGACCCTGGAACGGTTTCTTTACGCCATGGACCCCCACGAAAACAATGAAAGCATTGTTCAGCAGCGGGCACTCCTCAAGAAAGGGACGCCCCTTTGGATCGAGGTAATTGTCAAAAACGGCAACCTTTCTCTTGCGGGGGAGGTTTCCGTTGCAGGGACACGTATACGTCTCCCGGCCGTAAAGCGCCTCAATATGGCGTCTCTGCCCATCAGCAATCAGATACAAAAACTCTCCGGCCGCCTGCTGCCCCTATTGGAAGGGTTGAAGGTTCTTTCCGCCAGCCAATTGTTGGTGGAGCCGGGGGGCGCCATCGATTTTATGGAGGATGGAAAATGAAAAGCGCTTCCCTTTTAAGAACCATATTGAAGGTGGTGATCATCGCCACCTGTACGGGTTGCACCCTGGCCAAAGTGGATGTCAACGTGGTCAGCGAACGAACGGCCCTGGAGAACCAGGTGCTCGGCTCCTATAACGCCCTTTCGGACGACGTCCTTCTGGTGGCGTCCGTGAGAGGCGTCGATCCCACCGGAAAGATCAAAACGCCGCCCAGGAAAAGCCGCGAATACGAAAATGCGGTCACCGCCATGGAGACCCTGGCCTTTCACGAAGATGACGTGGACGCATTCAAGCGTCTGGGATGGGTGGGGGAGAACAATGTGGGGCTTCTAACACCCTTTCCCATGAACCGTGAAAAAGCCCCCGATGATCTTCAGGCGTTTTCGGCCCGGTATCCAAAGGATGAGTTTCTCTCGGTGGTTGAGCAGGTAAACCGGGCAAGGGAAGTGGTGATGATGCGGGTGGTGGAGACCAACGCAAACTTTACGGAAAAGGATCTCCCGGAAATAAAACGGGTCTTTGGAAAACTGAACCGTGAAAAAGCCCTTCCTGGTGAAAAAGTGCAAAAGGAGGACGGCTCATGGACCACCCGTTAAAGCGGTGGCGGAAGAGGGCAGCACAAAAAACGGGAATCCTCACCGTTTTTTTGCTGCCGGTTCTTGCGGGCGTTCTCTCTTGTGCCGTGATCAAGCCCAAAGAGCCGCGGGAGAAGGTAACACCCCTTTTGGATTCACCCCTTGAGAACCCGAACCCGGTCGACCGGAGAATGCCCCGTGCCCTGCCCGTTAACCGGCCCCTGCAGGTCACATTTCTGTCGGATCCCGTTCTCTACGCTGCCCTTTCGGGCGATGGCAAGACATTGGCCTATGTTCTGGAAAGGGATGGAAGATCCTCCTTGTGGCTCACTCCCTTTGGTTCCGGGACCGGCGACCTTCCCATAAGACGGCTTGAGAACATGGGAAGCATCTCCGGGCCGTCATTGTCGAAAGATGCCCAAAAAATAGCCTTTGCGGCAACCGATTATGATGCCAAGGGAGACATCTATCTACTTGAAATGGATGGTCCTCAAACAGCGCCCAAACGGCTCACCACCAGGGATTCGGCGGATGGCGCACCGGTCCTCTCCCCAGACGGTACAAGGGTCTATTTTCAAAGGATTATGCCCGGAGACGCACTGCCGCACCTGGCGGTCATTGAACTGGCCCCCCAAACCGGCAGCCGGGACGATGAAAATGGGGAGCGTCCAGGGGCCCGGGTGCTGAGGGAAGGGGCCTTCCCGGCCGTCTCCCCGGACGGCGGCCGTTTGGCCTTTGTCTCCTTTCAAAAAGACCCCGGCGGAGACATTTACGTCCTTCACCTTGAATCGGGAAAGGTGGTTGCGGTCACGAGCGGTCCTTCAGAGGACCTTTATCCCGCCTGGGCGCCCGATGGGAAATCCATCTATTTTTCACGGGTTGACACGGATACCAACGGGGACGGCATCATCGATTTTAGTGACAGGGCGGCCATATGGCAGGCCTTTCCCGGAGATTCGGAGGGATGGGCCTATCCGCTCACTTCCGGGTCTTTCTCCGCCTACCAGCCAATGCCCACCCCTAAAGAGATGCTTTTCCTTTCAACCCTTAATGGTATTGGAAATGTCTGGTCCCTCCCCTTGGGCGGGCAGATTCCAGGCAAAGAAAATGCCGCGGATCAGATGGCCCTGGCCCGCCTTCTGGCAAATCGTATTCCCCGGGAGGATTCCCTTACACTCTTGTCCTGGTACAAGGTTCTGGAAACTTATGGAAGAGAGAACAAGGTCGGGGCCCTTGCCGCCTATGAAATCGGGTGGCTCTACCAAAAAATGGGGCAGGAGGAATTGGCCATTAACGCCTATCAGAGGGTGCTGAAGGATTTTGGTGATTTTTCGCCCGCAGCGGATTTGTCAGCCGTTCGCCTGACGGTAATAAAGGCCAGGAAGGCGTGGCATGGGGCATTTAATGATTTTAGGCGGAAGGAAATCCTAAAAAAAGCCCTCAAAGGGATTGAGGGAATCAAATCGTCCGCGGAAGCCCTGGTGCCGGGCATGGACAAAAGGGATCTGTCGCGGATAAAGGCAAGAGCACTGATCGCCAAAGCCACGCTCCTGGGGGAGTTGGGTAGAAGCGCCGCCTCCCTGGACAAAGCAATTACACTGCTGGGTCGGGTCAGTGAAATGCCGGATCTCTCTCCGGAACTGAAAGCCGAGGCCCTGTTTCAGAAGGCCCATGAGAGCAGCCGTGTGGCCCGGGTTTCCGGTGTCGTTCCCATGTACCTCTCGGTCATCACCCATTACCCCGATACCGTATGGGCCGATCGTTCCATAAAGCGGATTATCGATATCCATCTGTCCGGTTCTGGAGATAAGGAAGGCCGGGACGATCTCCAGGCTCTAGCGCGCCTTTCGGAAACGTATCGGAGGGATGCGCCCGCACTTTCCATGGGGGCTCTCAACCGAATGGGGGATATGGCCTATCAAAAAGGAGACTGGCCCCAGGCCAAACGGTGGTATCGGGAGGTCTTAAACCGGTACAAGGCGGAACGGCACGGGGAAAAAGGAACCACACCCGGAGCGGAGGAACCGCCGCCCACGCAGGTGGCCGCGGCCCGGCTTGCACTGGCGGAAATACTGTACCGGGAAGAGCTTTTCCGTCAGGCCCTGGACCTTTACGAAAAGGAAATGGCCTACCGGCCCTATGAGGACCGGCTCTACGGGCTGGCGAGGGCCGCCTATCTCCAGAAATCGTTGGCAGCGGCCGATTTTTTGTACAATCTGGGAGAAATCCCTGCCGCTCAGAAAATCTACGGCGATCTCATTCGTGAAGATCCCCATTTGGTTCAGGCCCATCGCGGTTACATCAAATGCGCCGCCAGCATGAAAAAGATCGACTCGGTCCTGAGTCAGTACAGGGCGAAACTGGCGGAAGAGCCGGATAATCCCGTGCTCCTTTACCTGGTGGGGCTCTGCCTCACCTACAAGGACGGGAAAGGGCCACTGGATGAAGCCAAAAGACGCATTCAAGGGGCCATTGGCAAATACGGCCAGAACCCCTATTTCCATCAGACGTTAGGGTATATTTTTGAGGTGTCCGAGACGGTCTACGGCGAATCGGGAGGCCTTGAAAAGGCCCTTTTGAGTTACCAGAGGGCCTATTTTCTGAACAATCCGCAACAGGATCCTCAAAATGGCGCAAATCTGGCCCTCAATCTGGGGAACATCCACTTTCTCCTTAAGCAATACAACAGGGCCCTTTCGCGCTATCTGGAAAGGCTTGCATCCAATGTCCCTTTCGACCACGAGGATACGGAGATCCTCTTCTACCGCAGGCTGGGGGGTGCCGCCTTTCAGGCGGATGACCCTCACATATCCATTGACGCCTATAAACGGGCCCTTGACCTGGTTGAAACACGGATCGATCCCCGCCGTGCCTCGGAGCTGATGGGAAAGCTCAATACCTATATCTTCGACCGGATTTTGACACCGGCGCTCAAAAGAACAAAGAACGTCAAAGCGGTTGAAGCGCTGGTTCAGCGGCAGAGCGACCTTAACAAGGCCCTTTTTCGTGCCACCGAAGCATCCTTCGGACCGCCCTCTGACCCGCGCTTTGATCAGTACAAAGCCCGCATGACGTCCATCATGGGCGATCAGGAGAAGTTGATCAGGGAGCTTTCCCCATGGATACCGGGCAAAAAGGACGAAACCGGCCAAACCCTTTTATTCATGTTGTCCCGGGCACGGGATGCCCTTTCCTTTCCGGGCCGCATGATATCCCTTAAGGCCGAATTGCTGGACCGACTCGGCCTGGCGTACCAGGAAGCGCGAGAGTGGGACAAAGCCTCGGAAGCCTTTGAAAAGGCCTTTCAGTTGAACCTGGCCCTCGGCAATACCCAAAACCTTGCCGCCAACCGACGGTCCGTTGCCTACAGTATCTACATGGCAGCCGGCGAGAGTGCGGGAATTGAGAAGGAGCGGCGCCTTCAGGAGGCCCTGAAGCAGTTTCGCGAGATGGAAGGGCTTTTGGATCGATACGGGACCGTGACCCCCAAGGAAAAAAAGGCCCGGGCCAAGGGGAAGGATACGGGCGGTGCCCTATTGGATGTTTCCCTGGACCTGGCCCTGGACAAGACTTCCGGTTCCCAGGCGGTTTACGGATTCAATCGCCAACAGGAAAAGCGCCTGGCGGATGCTTTTATTTCCCGTATCGAGACGGAACTGGGCGTTCTAAAAAAGGCCCAGAATGCCATTGACCGACAGCTCAAGCCCTATGGGCCGGGAAAGACCATCAGCGACAAGGATCTTTACGGGGTCGGCCTCATCTCCCACCGGGACGGGCAGCTGCGCTTTGCTTTGCAACAGCCTGTAAAAGCGTTTCAGTCGTTCAAACGTTCCGCCGAACTGGCTCTCCAACTCGGTAATCCGGTGAGCGCCGCCATGAACGTGGTCAACATGGCAACGGTCCTTACAAGGATCCCTGAAAGCACACCTGATTACAAAGCGTTGAAAGCCCAAACGGCGATGATGGACAGAAAGACATCAAGGCTTTTGAGACGCTCGGAAGATGTTTTGGAACCGCTGGTGCTGCCAAGTTACCATAACCGGATGGGGGCGCTGATGCTGAAGCATGAAAGGGCCTCTGCTGATGCGTCCCTTGAAGCGACCGCCGAAAAGATGACCCATCTTGAAGGGGCGGGAACCCATTTCACCCTGGGGCTTGAATCAATCAAAAAGAGGGAAAGGGCAAATGGGCCCCAAAATCGCAAAACACTGGCCCTTCTGGCGGCCCTCCAGATCAATCAGGCCCGCGTGGCCAAGGCCCTTGGCGAGCCCGCCCATGCGAAGACCTATGCACAAAATGCCCTTGAATCGGCACGAAAGGGATTGCTGCCCCAGTACCAATGGCGGGCCCTGGTCTTATTGGACAATCCGGAGGAAGCCCTCGAGATTCTGGAGGAAGTCCCTTTGCCCGGTGCCGGCTGCGCCCCCGGTGAAATCAGACATGCCTTTTCATCCATGGTGGCATCCCTGATTCAAGAAGAGGATATTGAAGGGGCCCTCAATCTTCTTGAACGTCTTTCGGAGATTGAACGCTTTCAGCGGATGGCCCCGGTGGTGAAAGCCCGGATTTCTTCCATTGAAAGGGAGAGACTGGTCCGGGTATTTCCGCGGCTGATGACGCTTTTGCGCCTAAAAACCGCATTAAAAAAAGCCAAGGAGGGTGAAAAACGGCACCTCATGGAGCGCATTCGAGAGGAGCAATCCCTCCTTTACAAACCATCGGGAAAGACGGAGGATTCCTCCCTTCAAAGGATTGTGACCCTGCCCGGCCAGTTGACCCGCTCACGGGCCCTTCAGGAAAAGCTGCTGTTCTTTTTGAGCCTCTGTTTCGAGATGGAGCGCGTGGCGGATGCGGCCGTGGCGGAAACGCCACGAACGGGAAAAGGTGACAACCCCCTAGAAAAGCGCTCCCTTATAAAGCGCTATCAGGCGCTTCTGACCCTTTATGAACAGGCCGCGGGAGAGATCAGAAAAACGGCAACCAGGGAAAAGACGCCGGGGGTTGCCGCGCTCTTTGCCCCCTATCCCGTGGAGGCCATCGATATGATGGAGAATCTCCCGCCGGAGGCATATGCCATTCGCTTCTTTGAACAGGACCTCCGGACGAAGACCTGGACCGTCTTTTATGTGACCCAGGACGATATCCTCGTAAAGTCGTATGGGCCTGACCACAATCTCTCACAGAGCCTTGAAGGCACTACACTCCTCATTTACGAAAACCCTTTGGCGCTTCCCACTGGAACCGCCGGCCCATTCTTTCTGAGCGCCACCCATTTGGTGCGATCCATTGAAAACCGCAAACCCTTTAAAAAGAGGATCGTGGAGATTGCCGCCGCCTATGGGATCCCATCCGGTTTCCAGGTTAAGAGGATTCCCGCCTCAGCTCTGGAAGAAGACATCATCAGTGCGCTGCCGGGGGCCCAGTCTCTTTTATTGGGCGGCCCTCTTTATACGGCCAATACGGTTCCCACGAGACCCAAAGAGGTGCCGGCATACGGGCCTGCCATGGGGCTGGACCAAGGACGAACAATCCCCCTTTTCGCTTTTTTCGATCAGCTTAGAGACACATCCCTGGTCATGGCACCGGATGCCGCCACCCGGGACATGTATCTGCTGGGGCAGATGTTTTCGCTCATGGGGGTGCCCTCCCTGCTGCTGCCCCGCCGGCCCGCGAAACATTCGGAGGTGGTCCCGCGCTTTTTTGAGGCTTATGGAGAAGAACCGCTTCAGGAGGCCCTTTTAAAGGCCCTTGCTAGCGGTAAAGCAAAGGGGGGGGAGGAGGCCTGGATCAATCTGGGTTACTGGGGCATGACAAAGGGAGAGGCCCTTGATCTTGCCAAAAAGCGTTTCAAGGCATATGTGAGGGAAGGCATCGCATCCTTTAAAAGAAAAGAGCCCCTCTATGCGCTAACGTTCTTTGAAAATGGGCTCATGGTGGCAAGGGAGGTGAAAGAATTTGCACGCTATGAACCGCAACTTTTGACCTATGCCCGGGAAAGCGCCTACGGTGCCGGCCGTTATGAAACAGCGGCCCAATATGCCGAAGCGCTCGTCAAATACTGGGCGGAGAAGAAGCCCGACTCCAAGGAGCAGGCGGAAGCGCTTATAAAACTGGGACTGATCCGCGCCCGCATGGAGCAATACGATTTGTCCGTCCCCGCTCTCGAAGAGGGGGCGGACATTGTGGCCAACCTGGAGCTGGAGGATCTGCAGGTGGCTGCTTTAAACGACCTGGGCATTGTTCTTGAGAATGCCACGGACTATGACCGGGCCCTTGCCCAGTTTCGAACCGCTGCGGAGATCAGTGAAAACCTGGACAAAACGGAACACCTGGCGCGACAGCATATGCGCATGGGGCGCATTTACGATCTCCGGATGAGCCAATACGCCAAGGCCAAAACCCATTATTTAAGGGCCTATGACCTCTATGAAGCCCTGAATAACACCGATCAAATGGCTCAGGCACTTCTGGATGCGGGGCGTTGTGACCGCCTCATGGGGAATTTCAAAGGTGCCCACGACCAATATGAAAAGGCGTTCAAGCGCTTGATAAAGGAAGATACGGGTCGTCCCAAAGAAAACAGGGTCCTGGCAGGTGTCTTAATGGAACAGGCCAACAACCACTGGTTTCAGGCCCGGTACCAGGATGCCTTTAAAGGCCGGCAGGTGGTGTCCAAAATGGCCCGGAAACACGGCTGGACCCTGGAGCAGGTGAACAGCCTCAATACCGCCGGTCTCATCTGGTGGACCCTGGGAGACCATCCGGCTGCCCTTCGTGAACTGGAAAAGGCCCTTGCCCTGGCAAAGACTCTTCACAGCAGAAAGGACGAGGAGGCCACCACCTTAAACAACATGGGGCTGGTTTACCGGGATGCCGGCGACCATGAAAAGGCCCTTTCATTTTTGAATCAGGCCCTTGCAATCGACCGGGAGATCAATTCCAAATGGGCCATTGCCTACGATCTCAAGAATCTGGGCCTCACGCGCCTTCGCATGGGAGAGGCGGAAAAGGCGGCTCCCCTGTTTGCCGAAGCTCTGGAGATGGCGAAAAGCATCGGCAATCGCATCAACCAGGCCAAGATCCTGGTGGGTTACGGGGATTGCCTCATGGCCTTGAACAAGCCTGAAGAGGCCCGGTCCCGGTTTCAGGAAGCCCTCGAACTGGCCCGCAAAATGGCCATTCGTGAGGTGGAGTGGCGGGCCCTTTACGGACTGGCCCGGCTGCAAATGGAGGGGGGAAACCGATCGGCGGCCCGGGATTTTTTGGAGGCCTCCGTCGATGTGATCGAAGGGATGCGGACCCAGATCAAGCTGGATCAGCTGAAGGATGGGTTTATCACCAACAAAATGGCCGTCTATGAAACCCTTGTGGGCCTGCTGGTAAACATGGGCATGGATGCTCAGGCGTTCTATGTTGCCGAGCGGTCCCGGGCCAGAAATCTTATCGATCTTCTGGGAAATCAGCGGTTATCCCTTCACGGCGCGGTAAACCAGAGACTCTATGATGGAGAAAGGGCCCGGAAAGCGGAGATCGCCGAATACGAAACTCTGGTGGCCCAGAGCAATGACCCCGACGAGCGGGCCTTTTATGAAAAGGCCCTTCAGCGGGCCAGGGACCGGTACCGGGATCTGATGCTGGAAATCCAACTCAAGAATCCGGACCTGGCTTCCATTGTCTCGGTTGATCCCTTGACCCTTACGGAAGTTCAGGAACTGGTTGACCCGGGAACGGCGCTACTGGCCTACTATCTGCTTCCCCATGAGATTCTCTGCTGGTTCATCACTCAGGACCGGGTGGAACTTTTCAGAACGCCCCTGGGCCGCAAAACCCTGGCCCGGTCGGTTCTGGACTACCGCCGAACCCTTCAGAACCTGGAACCGGCGGAGGGTCAGTCAAAAGAACTCCACGAATGGCTTCTGACGCCCCTGAAAGAGCGGCTCAAAGGCGTCAAAACCGTCGGTGTGATTCCCCACCACATCCTCCATCACCTCTCTTTTGCCACCCTGTTTGACGGCGAGGCATATCTGATGGAGCAGATCCCTATCTTTGCGCTCCCCAGTGCCAGTGTTCTTCGCCACACCGAAAAATACCGGGATATGGAAAAGAGCACGAAAGTCCTGGCCGTTGGCAACCCGGATCTCAAAAACCCGGCCCTTGCCCTTCCCTTTGCTGAAAAAGAGGTTGCCTCCATCGGCTGGCGGTATCCCAATGTGACGATGCTGACAGGGGATAAGGCCACCGAAGGGTGGGTGGTTAAGAACATCTCCGATTTCGGCATCATTCACCTGGCCTCCCACGGAGAGTTTGATCCGGTGAACCCCCTCTTTTCCTCGGTCAAGCTGGCCAAGGACGAACGGGACGACGGGGACCTGCGGGCATCGGAAATATTCGGGCTGGACATCCAGGCTGGCCTGGTGATGCTCAGCGCCTGCCAGACCGGCCTTGGCAAGATCACCAGCGGCGATGACGTGATCGGCATGAACAGGGCCTTTCTCTACGCAGGAACCAATGCCATCATGAGCAGCCTCTGGCGGGTGAGCGACATCTCAACGGCCCTGCTGGTAAAGCAGTTTTACCGGGAGTTCAAAACCAAAGGGAAGGCGGAGAGTCTCAAAGCCGCCATGCAGCATGTGAAAAACCGATTTCCCCATCCCGGCTACTGGGGCGCTTTCGTGCTGGTGGGGGATTATCGATAAGATGCTCAGACCCTTTGCTTGTCAAATGGCGCGTTGGCACCACACCACCATATCATATTATTGTGGCTGACCATGTCTCAACCTGGTTCCAGATATATGGCAGACAGTGCCGTGCAAGATTTTCAAAATCGGTATGAAAATGGTAAGGATTTTTTATCGCCACTGGCGGTTAAAAAAGATACGCTAATGCTCCTGATTCCCAGCTGCATCTCTTCGAAGATTACCTCTATCGTGATCCGGAATACCCGATGGAGGCATACGCTTCATAATTTTCAAAAACCCTGGGATTTTGAGGTGCCGTTATGTCCGGACATGCATGGAAACGCCCTGTTTCTCCGCCGCTTGAAGGATCCTAATCCTCAACCAACCCCTCTGCCAGGCATCTCCAGCCACCACTTGCTTCACTCAAAACCAACACCAACACCAAACATGTTGTGGTTACTTTTCTCTTGACCCACAAGACGATTTTCTCTAAGTTCGACGTCTGAAAAAGCAATGTCTTATCATCAAGATTCCGTCATGGTCGTCAGTACGTGCACGTATGATCAGGCTTTGGGCTTCAAGCACACGGGACGGCAGATATTTACGTGTCACAGGAGCAGGAGGACAAGAGGATGAAAATACGCGCTAGGCTGCGCGCTCAGGTTCCATGGGGCGTGTTCTGGGTGATGATGGGTGCGATTTTCACCCTCTTCTGGGGGGTCTCTGCGGCAGTGGCGGACGACTTTACGGTAACAAACACAAACGACAGCGGTCTGGGCTCCTTGCGGCAGGCCATTCTCGACTCAAACGCCGTCGGCGGACACAACACCGTCTCTCTGACGGGTGTCACCGGCACCATCAAGCACCTTTCGGATCTGCCCGCTATTACAGCAAGCGTGGTGATAAACGGTCCGGGTGCGGCGAAATTGGCCCTTGACGGCGGGGGTACCTTGCGCTCGGGCTTCTGGATAGGGACAGGGGTGACCGTTCAGATCTCCGGCCTTACCTTACAGAACGGCTCCGCTGATGACGGTGGCGGGATCTGGAACCAAGGCGGCACCCTTACGCTTACAGACTGCACGGTAAGCGACAATTCCGCCCTAGGCGGCGGCGGGATTCTTAACCTCGGCGAAAGCGGCACGGCTACGCTTACGCTTGAAGACTCAACCGTAAGCGGCAATTCCGCCCTCGGGGAGGGCGGCGGCGGGATTCTTAATATCGCCGA
>JANQDY010000240.1 GCA_028278625.1 Thermodesulfobacteriota bacterium | reverse complement strand
CATTGCCTGGCCCGATGCGCTGCAGACCATAACCCCGGTGATACCGCTGCCCGAGGGCAGTCCCTTCGCCCAGAAGTAAGATCCATGGAGCCGGGAACTTCCCCGGCTCCCCACCGTGGCCAAGGCTTTTCCCGCTTTCCGGCCTGAAGTCAGGGAGAAAGGCCCGAGGGATGTAATGCTTAAAATAGAGAACATCACTAAGAGTTTCGGAGGGATCACGGCTTTAAAGGAGGTCTCTTTCCGCATCACCGAAGGAAGCTTTGTGGGCCTCATCGGCCCCAACGGTTCCGGCAAGACCACCATGTTCAACATGATCTCCGGTGCGCTGAAGCCCACCGCGGGTCAGGTGGTCTATGACGGCCGGACCATCAGCGGGCTGAATCCCAACGCCATCTGCCACGCGGGCATCGCCCGCACCTTTCAGATACCCCAGCCCATCAAGAGCTTGAGCGTCGCTGAAAATATCATGCTGGGGGTCTTGTTCGGCCAAGAAGGCAACGTCCGGTTTCAGGAACCGCATATCAAAGCGGAGGCGGTGAAGCTACAGGAATTCGTGGGTCTTGGTTCCGACCCGGATTCCTATCCGGAAAAGATGACCGCTGGCGATCTGCGCAAACTGGAACTGGCCAGAGCCCTGGCCACCAAACCGAAGGTTCTTCTGGCGGACGAGGTGTTGAGCGGACTCAATAAGGACGAGCTCAATGACGCCTCGGAGATTCTGGTCAGGATCCGGGAAGAACTGGGGGTTACAATCATCTGGGTGGAGCACATCATGCACGTTCTCATGCGGCTGGTGGAAAGGGTGATTGTCCTTAACCACGGCTTGTTGATCGCCGACGGCGACCCGGAAAGCGTGTCCAACGACAAGCAGGTGGTCGAAGCCTACCTGGGCGTAGAATAAGAAAAGGGTCATCATCATGCTCACAGTAACGGCAATAGATACGTATTACGGAGAATTCCAGGCCCTTGCGGAGATTTCCCTGAAAGTGGATCAGGGCCGGACCGTCATCGTGGTGGGACCCAACGGCGCCGGCAAAAGCACCCTGCTCAAAACCATCCTGGGCCTGAAAAAGCCCCGAAGGGGCAGCATTGCGTTTCAGGGAAATGAGGTGGCCGGCTTGGCGGCCCACAAGATGGTCGAGCGGGGCATCTCCCTGGTGCCGGAAGGCGGACGGGTCTTCCCCGATCTTTCGGTGCAGGATAACCTCAAGGTCGGCTCCTACAATCGCACGGCCCGGCCCAAGGCCCAGAGCCAGATGAAACAGATTTTCGACCTGTTTCCCATTCTGAACAACCGGAAAAAGCAGGCCGCCGGCTCTTTGAGCGGCGGCGAGCGCCAGATGCTGGCCATCGCCCGAAGCCTCATGACCTGCCCCAAGCTGATCATGTTGGATGAACCTTCCCTGGGCCTGGCGCCTTTGGTGGTGAAAATGGTGTTCGACTTCATCCGGAAAATGAAGGCGGAAGGCTACGCCATCCTACTGGTGGAGCAGAACGCCAACAAGGCCTTGAAACTTGCCGACTACGCCTATCTGGTGGAGTCGGGAAAGCTTGTGTTCGAGGGCGACCGAAACGGATTCGACAAAAACCCCTACATCAAAACCGCTTATCTGGGGCTGTAATCATGCTCGAAGAACTATTGATGGCATTCATCAACGGCATCCTGTTGGGTGGAGTCCTGGCCCTGCTGGCTTTTGGGCTCAACCTCATATTCGGAGTCGTCAAGATCATCCATATGGCCTACGGCCAGTTCGTGATGCTCGGATTTTACTTCATCTACTATTTCCACACCGCCTGGCACATGCCGCTTTTGGCGGCCATGGCCGCGGGCATCGTGGTCATGGGTCTGTTGGGCATGCTGGTGCAGCTGTTGATCATCAACCCGCTTTTGGGGGCTCCCCGGCTGAATCAGCTATTGGCCCTGGCCAGTTTGATCATCGTGATCGAAAACCTGGCTCAAGTGATCTGGGGCGCCGACTACCGGGGCATCCCCATCTCCATGCCCATCATCCAGTTCGGCGACATCTTCATCCGCACATCCTACCTGCTTGCGTTTTTGGGGGCCATCGCCACTTTGGGAATTCTCTATCTCTTTTTGCACAAAACCTACTATGGCCTGGCCATCCGGTCCGTGGCCCAGGATGTGGAAATCGCCCAGAGCATGGGCATCAATCCCAAAGGCATCTACTACATCACCCTGGCCGCGGGCGGGGCCCTCACCGGAGTGGTGGCGGCCTTTTTCATACCCATCTATACGGTGCATCCCCACTTCGGGGCAAGCTTCACACTGATGGCCTTCGTGATCGTGGTGTTCGGCGGTATGGGCAACCTCCTGGGAGGCTTTATCAGCGCTTTCATCATAGGGGTGGTCACCTCCATAGCCGCGGTGCTGGCATCCACCGAAGTGGCCGACATACTAGCACTGGTGCTGTTCATTGTAATGATGATGGTGCGCCCTCAAGGCATTATGGGGGAAAAGGCATGAGTATGAAACCAAAAGGCAAAGTTACCGGGGCGATCATGGTGGCGGTGCTGCTACTGCTGGCGGCGGCGCCGTTTTTCGCCACTTCCGATTATCTCATCCACATCGGCACCCTGATCCTGTTGTGGGGCTTCGTATCCACCGCCTGGGCCTACATGGCCCGATTCGGCCTGGTCTCCTTGGGTCACGGGGTGTTCTTGGGCATAGGGGCGTATATCCCGGTGCTGTTGTTCAACTACTACCGAATTTCCCCCTGGCTGGGCATGGTTGTGGGAGTGGCCGCGGCAATGGTGGTGGCTTCCATTATCGGCTATGCCTGCTTCCGCTTCGGCTTGACCGGGGACTACTTCGCACTGGTCACCCTGGCCATGGCAGAAGTGATCAGCCTGGCCATCGTGGCCCTGCGGGAGATCACCGGAGGCTCACTGGGCTGCACCCTCAAATCCTCGGAGGGATGGGTCAATTTGCAGTTCACCGATAAACGCTATTTCTATTACATCACCTTCGCCTTTCTGCTACTGGCCCTCTACATATGGCGGCGCATCGATAAAAGCCGAATGCGATTAGCGCTCACAGCCATCGAGGAGTCCGAACTGGCCGCCTCGTCTTTGGGCGTGAGCGTAATCCGATTCAAAATGGGCATCACCCTGCTCAGCGCCGGGCTCACCGCAATGGGCGGAGTGCTCTATGCCCAATACGTAACGTACATAAATCCCAACACCATCAGCGGAGTGGGAATTTCCCTGGCCACTTGCTTCAAGGCGATTCTGGGCGGCATGTTCAGCATCTTCGGCCCGTTGGCCGGCAGTGCCATTATGGTTTCCCTGGAAGAATATTTCCGAATCAGTTTCCATACCGGTTTCTTGGGGGTATCGGAGATAATCTTCGGTATCTCACTCCTGGTGATGATCATCTTTCTGCCCAAGGGGATCGTTGGAAGCATTACCCAATGGGTCCAAAAAAGATTCGGACATGCAAGGAGTTGATAATGAAGACAACCTTTTATGAAATGGAAAAACCGAGCACTTTCCTGGCAGGCAGGAAAACCGTTCTCGCCCGGGGAGCCGCATCCCAGGTGGGCCAGGAGGCCGGGAAACTGGGAGCCCGAAAGGTCCTGGTGGTCACCGACAAGGGCGTGGTGAAGGCGGGACTTGCAGAAGCGGTGCAGGATTCGCTGGGTGTAGCGGGCTTTGAAACGGGGCTTTTTGACGGGGTTTTGCCCGAACCCCCGGCCGGCATTATCGACCAATGCGCCCTGATGTTCCGTCAGGGCGGCTATGACCTGTGCCTGGGCCTCGGGGGAGGCAGCTCTCTGGACTCGGCCAAAATGGTTGCGATACTGGCCGCAAACCCCGGATCGGTGCTGGATTACGTGGGAATGGACGCGGTGCCCCAAAAGGGAGCCCCCCTGATCCTGGTTCCCACCACGGCGGGCACGGGGAGCGAAGCCACCCGGGTGACGGTATTCACCGATGAGGCAGACAATACCAAGAAAGTGGTCTACAGCGACTACCTGCTGCCGGACCTGGCAATACTGGATCCGGAACTCACCCTCACCATGCCGCCCCTCGTGACCGCAGACACCGGAATGGACGCTTTGGTGCATGCCATCGAGAGCTATGTCTCGGTGAACACAACTCCCTACGCCGAAATACTCGCGATCCAGGCCATCGGCATGATCGCCCGTCATCTTCCCCAAGCCTATGCCAAGGGGAACAGCATGCTGGCCCGTTACAATATGCTTCTGGCGGCCAATCTCGCAGGCGCCGCCTTTGCCAGCGGGGGCTTGGGGGCGGTGCACGGTTCGGCATATGTCCTGGGAACCGAATACCATATGTCCCACGGCCGCTCCAACGCCATCATGCTGCCCCACATCATGAATTTCAACAAGGTGGGCAATTTGGAAAAATTCGCCAGGATCGCCGAGGCCATGGGCAAGAAGGTGGAGCGGCTCCCTCCCTACGAGGCCGCTGCCATGGCGGTGGAGGCGGTCTACGAGCTCATGGCGGCCATCGACGTTTCCCCCAAGCTCGGGGATTACGGGATTCCGGAGGAGGATTTGCCCAAATTGGTGCGGGGGGCAATGCAGCAGGCCCGTCTGTTTGTGCCGAATCCCCGGGATCTCACGGAAAAGGACATGGAGGAAATATACCGGAGCGCCTTTTAAAAAGGTGGAAATTGCCATGGAAAAAGTGGTATTTGAGGGTAGCTTGCGACGGAATCGGGCAGCGCCGGGTTCACGGGAACGGAAAAATCCATGAGCATCAAAAGAGACAAAACCATGCCTCTCGCAGAGGCGGTGAAGAAATACGTGAAAGATGGTTGCCACATCTCCGTGGGCGGATTCACCCTGAATCGAAACCCCATGGCCGCGGTGTATGAAATCATCCGGGCCGGGATCAAGGACCTGCATCTCTATGCCCACTCCAACGGGCAGGCGGTGGACGAGCTGATCGGGGCCCGTTGCCTTAGGCGCCTTGAAATCGCCTACAGCGGTGTGGGCAAGACCGCGGCCACTTGCATTCGCTTCCGCTTGGCCGCCGAACGCGGGCACCTGGAAATAGAGGACTACTCCAACTACATGATGGCCTTGAGGTTCCAGGCCGGTGCCATGGGTGTTCCCTTTCTCCCCTGCCTTTCCGGCTTCGGCAGCCACATCACCACCCGCTGGGGGTTCAGCCGGGAAGTGCGGGCAACGGACCCGGCCCTGCCCAATCATAAGCTGGTGGTCATGGACAACCCCTTCGAAGGCTGGACCGGGGCAAGGAAGGTGCTCTGCGTGCCGGCCATTAACCCGGACGTCACCATCATCCATGCCCAACGGGCCGACAAAGACGGCAATGTCAGCATCGCGGGACTCACTTTTTTGGACGTGGAGCAGGCCAAGGCCTCAAAGGCGGTCATCGTTACCTGCGAGGAGATCGTGGAGACGTCCGTTTTAAGAGCCGATCCCGACCGGGTGCAGATCCCTTTCATCTACACGAGCGCCGTCTGTCTGGCGCCCCACGGGGCATATCCCACGGCCTGCTACCGTCGCTATGATTACGACCCCCGTTATCTGAGAGACTATGCGGACGCGGCCAGGGACGATGGTGCCTTTGCCGCTTTCCAAAAACGTCACATATACGATCTGAAAGGGCAGAAGGATCTGCTGGAGTTTGTTGGAAAAGAGCGGCTTGATGCCATAAAGGCGGACCCGGTCACCGGCTATGCCGTGGGTCTTAAAAGAGATTAGTCATGGAAGAACAAACGCCCTACTCCCCCCGGGAAATGATGACCCTGCAGGCGGCCCGGGAAATCACCGACCAAGACATCGTGTTTTGCGGAACCGGCATCAGCATGCTGGCGGCCACCGCGGCCAAACACATCCACGCCCCCGACAGCGTCATCTTCTTTGAAACCGGAGCCATCGATTCCCTGCTGGCGGAGATCCCCCTGGCGGTGGCCGATCCCCGCATCATGTACAAGGCCGCAAGTAACGCAAAACTCCTGGATGCCTTTGCCGCCATGCAAAACCCCATTACCGGCCAAAAGGTGGTGGCCATACTGGGCGCGGCCCAGATAGATCGCTACGGCAACCTGAACAGCACCTGCATCGGCGACTACCACCGGCCCAAGATACGCTTTGCCGGATCCGGCGGAGGGTGCGACGTGGCCTCTTTCGTGCCCCGTGTCATCGCCTTTATGCAGCACCAAAAACGCAAATTCCCGGAGAAGCTTGACTATCTCACCAGCCCAGGGGGTCTTGACGGCCCGGAGGCCCGCGAGGCCGCCGGTCTCAGGCCCGGCGGGGTACGCATGGTGGTGACCAACCTGGGCGTGATGCGTTTTGATGACAAGACCGGGGAAATGTACCTGGACCGCTATTATCCGGGGGTCACTCCCCATGAAATCCTGGACAACATGGCGTTTTCCGTCGATGTAACGCGCGCAACGGAAGCCATCCCCCCCACTGAAGCGGAGCTCTCCATCCTGCGCGACACCTGCGACCCCCAGCGGCTGATCCTCACTTGAGCATCATGCCTCTTCCTGAACCTGATCGGTTATGATTCATTAAATTGTCAACTAGAATTTCAACATTGGTTGACAATACAATTCCGGTTTGCTAAACCCATCCCTAAACAACAGCAGTTTGTGTGATCCAAGCGATCGAGGAAAACCAGTGGCCGTCAAGGACATCATATTGGAAATCCTGAGAACCCATCAAGATGCATGGACCTCCGGAGAAGAGCTGTCCCTTCGGCTGAAAATGAGTCGCGCGGCCATCTGGAAGCACATTGCCAAGTTACGGAACGAAGGGTACGAAATTGAAGCCTCGACGCGCAAGGGCTATCAACTGCGAAACGCGCCGCCACTACTACTGCCGACCGAAATAAGGGACGGATTGAAAACATCCGTCTGGGGAAAGCGGGAGATTGTCTATCACCCGGAAACCGCCTCCACCAATACGGACGCCAAGATTCTGGCGACCCAAGGCGCTCCCGAGGGAACCATCGTCATCGCCGAACGCCAAACCGGCGGGCGGGGCCGACTGGGACGAAACTGGTATTCGCCGCGTTCACGGGGGATCTATATTTCCCTAATCATCCGTCCCCATTTATCCCTTCAGGAGGCGCCCATTTTAACGCCGCTCATTGCCGTGGCCGCGGCCGAAGCGCTTGCCCAGGAGACCGGACTTGACGTCCGACTCAAATGGCCGAACGACATAATGGTTTCCGGAAAAAAGATGGGCGGAATTCTCACGGAAATCGGTTCGGAAATGGACGAGGTCGACTTCGCCGTCATCGGATTGGGGCTGAATGTCCACAGATGGAGATTTCCCCAAGATCTAAAGGGAAAAGCGACTTCCCTGGCGTTTGAGACCACCAGGCGATTTTCACGCGCCGGCTTGGTTCGAAGCTATCTCGACAAACTGGAAACGGTGTATGAACGGCAGAAACGATGGGGATCCGGCCCCATATTACAGCGTTACAAGGCGTTGACGGCAATCGTCGGAAAAGAGACAGCCGTTGACTCAGGGGGACGTCGTCTGACAGGGCGGGTCCGTGACCTGGACGAATGTGGCGCCCTGGTGCTTGAAGAGGCGGACGGCAAGATGACACGGGTCGTGTCCGGCGACATTCATTACCGGAATTAACGGCCAATGGGAAATTTTCTCGACCATGAGGGTTTGGCCTTTGATCGAACCCATATCTGGCATCCCTACACTTCGCTAAAGGATCCGACACCGGTATACCCCGTGGTTTCGGCCGAAGGCGTGCGTTTAATCCTGGCAGACGGCACAACGCTCATGGACGGCATGTCCTCCTGGTGGGCGGCGATCCATGGTTACAACCATCCGGTTCTGAACCGGGCGGTCCAACACCAAATCCAAAAGATGTCCCACGTTATGTTCGGAGGATTGACCCACGGGCCGGCCATTGAACTGGCGCGTCTCCTTGTGTCTTTGACGCCCGGATCTCTCAACAAGGTCTTTCTGTGCGATTCCGGTTCCGTATCCGTGGAGGTGGCCATCAAGATGGCCCTCCAATACTGGCAGGCCCTGGGACGACCTCGAAAACACCGGCTTCTGACGGTCCGTTCCGGCTACCATGGCGACACCTTCGGCGCCATGTCCGTCTGTGATCCGGCAAATGGCATGCATGAGCGTTTCGCGGGAATGCTGCCCAGGCACTATTTTGCGGATGCGCCGACCCCTCGGTTTCATGACCATTGGGACGAAGCGCATATTCAGGGCTTCAAAAAACTGATCCAAACCCATCACGATGAATTGGCCGCGGTTATTCTGGAACCCCTGGTTCAAGGCGCGGGCGGCATGCGGTTCTATCATCCCACCTATCTTCGGCGCATCCGGGAGTTGACCGAAGAACAGAACGTCCTGCTGATTCTGGACGAGATTGCCACCGGTTTTGGACGGACCGGGACCCTGTTCGCCTGCGAAAAAGCCGGAATTGTCCCGGACATCATGTGCCTTGGAAAGGCGCTTACCGGCGGGTACATGAGCCTGGCGGCCGTTCTGACCACGGAGGCGGTCAACAAAGGCATTGAAGCCGACGGCGAAGGCGTGTTCATGCACGGTCCCACCTTCATGGCAAATCCCCTGGCTTGCGCCGTGGCCGTTGCCAGCACAAAGCTGCTCTTGTCCATGCCCTGGCGCGAAAAGATCGGGGAGATTGAAACCGGTCTGCTAAAGGGCCTGGCGCCGTGCCGTGATTTGGGCGGCGTAACCGACGTAAGGGTTCTGGGCGCCATCGGAGTGGTTGAGCTGGAAAAACCGGTCCATATGAGGCGGGTTCAGGCCCGGCTCGTGGAAGAGGGCATCTGGTTGAGGCCTTTCGGCAAACTGGTTTATACCATGCCCCCTTATATTGTCTCCCCCGAAGATCTAAGACAACTGACCCGGGCCGTGGTTCGGGTCGTGGGGAAAGAAGCCCGTGACGCGGAATAAAACTGCCTTTATTGATGACGCCCTGGCCCAACGAGAACAAACCGGCCGGCTCCGGACACTGAGGGCGGTTTCCCCGTTGCCCGGGGCCAGGGTTATGGTAGGTGGCCGGGTGCTGGACAACTTTTCATCCAACGACTACCTGGGACTCTCCATGCATCCCCTGTTACGGGAACGGGCCATGGCATACACTGACAGGTACGGGAGTGGTGCGACGGCTTCCCGCCTGATTTGCGGCACCATGGATTGCTGCATGGCCCTTGAATCGAAACTGGCTGCCCTAAAGGGGACCGAAACCGCTCTGATCTATAACAGCGGTTATCAAGCCAATATCTCACTCCTCCCCGCCCTGGCCGACAGACGATCCCTGATATTGTCGGACAGGCTCAATCACAACAGCCTGATCAAAGGCGCCATGCTTTCCCGTTGCCGGGTCATTCCCTACAGACACAACGATCCGGACCATCTGAAAAGCCTGTTGGAAGAGAACATGCATAAAGGCCATTCGCGCCTGATCATTGCCACCGAATCCGTATTCAGCATGGACGGCGATTGCGCCCACATCGGTGTGCTTTCCGAACTGGCAAAGGATTTCGGGGCCTGGTTGATGGTGGATGATGCCCATGCCACGGGCGTCATGGGCAAAAGGGGCATGGGGCTCACCTGTGGTGAAGAAGTGGATCTCGCCGTGGGGACCTTTGGAAAGGCCGGCGGATCCTTTGGCGCTTATGTGGCGTGCAGAAGGAAATTGAGAGACTACCTGGTCAACTGCTGTTCGGGGTTTATCTATACCACGGCCCTGCCGCCGGCCGTTCTGGGTGCCATTGACGCGGCCCTTGATCTCATCCCCGGCCTGGACAGGGAGAGGACCCGGCTTCACGCCCAGGCAAACCGGCTCCGCACGGCCCTCAACAAGAGAGGATTTAATACCGGAGGATCAGTGACCCAAATCATTCCGGTGATCCTGGGCCACGAAACCGGCACCATGTCCATGTCCCAGAAGCTGGAACGATGCGGCATCCTGGCTTCGGCCATTCGTCCGCCCACGGTTCCGCCCGGAGGATCACGCATCCGTTTATCCCTTTCCGCCGCGCACAGTCGTGATCAGCTGGATCGACTGACCAGGGCCTTGCTTGGAGCGGAGAATAAAAAATGACCGTATCATTTCCCCAAAGTGTCTTTGTCACCGGAACCGATACCGGGATCGGAAAGACCCTGATAGCAGCCGTTCTGACGGCCGGCCTTAAGGCCGAATACTGGAAACCGATTCAATGCGGCCTAAAAGAGGGGACGGATCGAAGCTGGGTCGCCCGAAAGACCGCGCTCCCCGAAAACCGATTTCACCCTGAAACCTATCTTTTTAAACACCCCCTTTCTCCCCACGCGGCGGCCCGCCTGGAAGGCATCCGTATTGATCTTGAAAGGATAGCGGCCCCCATTCCGTCAGACGGTCGAAGGCTGATCGTCGAAGGGGCCGGAGGCCTTCTCGTCCCCCTAAATGATCAACACCATATGATCGATCTCATTAAGAAACTCGGTTTTCCCGTAGTCCTTACGGCCGGAAGCGGATTGGGAACCATTAACCACACCCTGCTCTCCCTAAGGGAGCTCGAAAGAAACCGGATAGAAGTGCTGGGAGTGGTGCTAAATGGCCCGCGCAACCGGTCAAACCGGGAGGCCATAGAACAATTCGGGCGGGTTCAAGTGCTGGCGGAAATAACACCCCTTTCCCAGATCGACTTTTTGACCCTTCAAAAGATCTGTGAGGAATGGTTTTTGGAGAGATAAGGTGTTGGACAGGAAAGAATCGTTGCATCTGGCTGAGAAGGTCATAAACGGAAGTGCCGTCGACCCGGATCGATTAGAAGATCTGGCGCAATTGCCCCACCGGAATGTTTATAACCTGCTGCCGGGTGTTGATATGATCCGGGAGCATTTTTTCGGCAGCAGCGTCCATCTTTGCGCCATATGCAACGCAAAATCGGGAGCTTGCAGTGAAGATTGCCGGTTCTGTTCCCAATCGATCCATGCGAGAACCAACGCCCCGGTATATCCGTTCATGACGCCGGAGGAGATCCGGGACCGAGGCCTGGAAGCGGCCGCATCACCCATAAATCGGTTTTCCCTGGTGGCCAGCGGAAAACGGCTTCCTCTGGGGGAAGTGGAACGGGCCGCTGAAGCGCTCTTTCTTCTCCAGCCCACCGGTCTTAACACCTGCGTCTCTTTCGGACTGATGGACCATCGCGGATTCGCTCTTTTGCGTCAAGCAGGCGTCACCCGATACCATCACAATCTTGAAACAGCCGGCAGTTTTTTTCCCCGGGTTTGCACCACCCATTCCTATGAAGCAAGGATCGATACGATTCTTGCGGCCAAAGAAGCGGGTCTTTCCGTATGCGCCGGAGGGATTTTCGGGCTGGGCGAAACCGACCAACAGGTGATCGAGTTGGCCCTTACCCTGAAGGATCTGAACGTGGATGCGGTTCCGGTGAATTTCCTCTCCCCCATCGAGGGGACCCCCATGGAAAACCGTCATCTTTTGGGCCCGTTGCGGTGTCTCAAGATTCTGGCGATCTTTCGCCTGATCCTCCCTGACAAGGACATTTTGGTCTGCGGGGGACGGCGAAAGAATCTCAAGTCCCTGGAAGGCCTGATGTTCATGGCCGGCGCCAGCGGGCTCATGACCGGTGATTATCTCACGACCAGAGGTTCTGCCCTCAAAGAAGATCTTAACCTGATGGAACAGTCGGGTTTTTTTCCGAGAACCGCCACGGCCCGCCCCTGATTATTGCGTTCAGTTCAATTCATCACCGTCAAGGGGTGCGGCGTTTCAAACCCCATTTGGGTGGTTTCCTCCAATTCACGCCTCGCCTTACGGCCCCTTTTGCGTCCCGATTCCATCAGCGGGGGAGCCGATTCATAATGGGCATTGAATGCGGCTTTCCCGCTCCCATTACGGTTTTGGTTGCCGCTGATAACGCCCACCAGTTCCCTCACAACACTGCGCATCTGTTCCGCCTGAGCGTTCATTTCTTCAGAGGCCGCGGCCGATTCTTCGGCATTGGCAGCGTTCTGCTGGGTCACCTTGTCCATCTCCACAATGGCCTGATTGATCTGCTCCACCCCTTTTGCCTGCTCCGTTGAAGCGGCGGCGATTTCATTCACCAGGTCTCCCACCTTTCGAACCCTCGTGACGGTCTCACCGAATGCGGCACCGGTGCCACTCACCACTTCGGTGCCGTCATTGATTTTCTTCACCGTATCTTCAATGAGCTCCGCCGTGTTCTTGGCGGCGTCGGCGGCCCTGAGAGCGAGATTTCTCACTTCGTCGGCCACCACGGCGAACCCGGCGCCGGCCTCGCCGGCCCTGGCCGCTTCCACAGCCGCGTTGAGGGCCAGCAGGTTCGTCTGAAAAGCAATCTCGTCGATGGTTTTGATGATTTTCTGGGTCTCCTCGCTGGCCGCTGATATCTCTTCCATGGATTGGGTCAACCTGGCCATGGACCCATCGGCATGGGTGACCACCTGGTTGGTCTCCTTCATGAGACTGTCCGCCTCATTGGCATGACCGGCGTTTTGTTGGGTCATGGCAGACATCTCTTCCAGAGAAGAGGACGTCTCTTCCAAAGATGCGGCCGATTCCGAGGCCCCTTCGGCCAGGGATTGGCTGGAAGCGGACACCTGGGTGGAAGCGGCCGCCACCTGATCGGATCCGTCATTTAAGCTTTCGGCTGCTCGCATGATGGGCCGTGTGATGCTGCGGGCGAAAAAGAAAACCGCCAGAACGGTGAGAAGTAAAAAACCTCCGCCCACCAGAAAAACCACGTTTCGAATGGCATAGGCCGCACCCTTGAATTCATCGGTGGGCTGCGTGACGCCGATGCTCCATCCTTTGAGACCCACCGGAGCATACCCCGCGATTTTGTTGATCCCCTCAAAAACATAGGAATCCACGCCGTTCTCTTGTGCCAGCATGTTCCCCATAATGGTTTCCATTCCTTTCTGTTTGGCCAGATTGGTTTTTAGAATATGCTGTCTGTTGGGATGTGCGATGGTGAGACCGGTTTTATCCACCATAAATGGGTAACCGGTTTCGCCCACCTTTACGGAGGTGATGTTCTTTGTGAGAAAACCGATATTCAGAACCGCCGTGACGGTCCCTCTGAACGTTCCATCCTCATCATACATGGGCGCGGAAACCGGAATCACCGGAAGGCCTGAATCTTTGGACTTAACCACCGTACCCACATTGGCCTCTCCCTTTTCGGCCGCAAGAAAATAGTCACGGTCTCTAATGGAAATCCCCTTTAGTTTTCCCTGGTTGCTGTCGGCAATCACGGTACCGGATCCATCGGTCACAACGATGGCTTCATAGTCTTTTCCCAGATTCCCAAGGGAACGGCCCAGCTTTTCACTCAGGCTTTCGATCCATCCGCCATCCTTCCCTTCGGATGCGGCGGAAGCTCTTTGAGCGCTTCTCAATTGATATCCCGCTGCCAGTTCCTGAACCAGCTTGATCTCTTCCTGGAGCACCAGTCGCGTCATGGTGGCCAGATCGTGGGCAATGTTCATGGCCTGTTCTTTGGCCAGCCCCTCAAGGGAGTTGGAGGCTTTGTCCACCGCAAAAAGTCCCACCACCACCAGCGGGATCAAAACCGCCAAAATGCCGCCTGTTATGAGTTTGAATGCAAGTGATCTACCTTTCATCTTCTGACTCCTTCTGCTAAATTCATTAATTCCGACCCGGACCGTCACTTTCATGGGGTTCCCGGCAAGGCCCATTTCCGGCTTTCCCATGGCAATTTTTCTTTGAAATATGGTCCAGAACCTCTTTCAACACGTTTAATTTAAAGGGCTTTATCATATAGCAAACGATCCCCTCTCTTCGGATGGTTGCCTCCAATTCCCGGCAATTGTCGCCGGTCATGGTGACGATTCCCGTTTCGGGCTGAGCAGCCTTCAGGGACGGAATAAGATCTTGGCCCCGGATGTCCGGCAGGGAAATGTCCATGAGGATCAAGTCAAAGGGGACCCGTCGGACTTCTTTCAAGGCCTCTCTGCCCGTCAGGACCCATTGGACATGATACCCCCATTTTCCCATGACCTCTGACAGGATCCATCCCATGGATTCGCTGTCCTCTACCATCAAAATGTGCATCGGCATCTCCTATGCGTTAACGGGCGCCTATAGGCTTCGGCGATCAGTTGAGCAAAATGGATGCCAAGATCGGAAAGACGGTATCAAAACAACATACCTAAGCGGAATTATAAAGTTTTTAGGTCTTTTTCAGAAGAAAGGGTCGGGGGCCCATTCGGGACACCCTTGTCACCCCGCAGTCTGATGGAGGAATTTAACAAATTGATAATACTCGAAAATAATGAAATGTGACAGATATGTCCCAAAACGGGACTAGGATAGCTCGAGGGTTTTAATTTTCCTGAAAAGCGTTCTTCTTGAAATGCCCAAAAAGGCAGCCGCTTTGGCCTTGTGCCATCGATTCTGATGAAGGGCATTGACCACCACCCGTTTCTCAAAATCCAGAACCGCGGCCGTCAGACTCATTTTGGACAATCCCGTGACCTTGGTTGCGAATTTCTCCATGGGACGGAAGAAATCCTCCATTATCGGAAAATCAAACTGCCCCACGGCAAGATACCGGCGTAACAAGTTCTCCAGTTCCCGAACATTGCCGGGCCAGTCATGATCGGCGAGAATATCCATGGCCCCCCCAGAAAGGGGAGGACATTTTCCGTCTTTGTCGTGCTTCTTAAGGAAATGCTCCACCAACAAGGGAATATCCTCTTTTCGATCTCTCAGTGCGGGCATACAAACGGGAATCACGTGCATGCGATAGAAAAAGTCTTCCCTCATCAGGCCGTTACGGACCAGTTCATTGAGATCCTTATGGGTTGCCGCCACAATGCGGCAATCGGACGGCTCGGTCCGGGAACTTCCAACCGGCGTGTATCCGTTCCCCTCAATGGCGCGAAGCAATTTCACCTGAATCATCACGGGGAGGTCACCCACCTCATCCAGAAAAAGAACACCCCCATGGGCAAGTGCCAGGTATCCGTGGGTATCGGTCACGGCTCCGGTAAAGGCCCCTCTTTTGTACCCGAAGAACTCACTTTCCATGAGCGTCTCAGGGATGGCACCGCAGTTCACCGGCACGAACTCGCCCCTTTTTCGATCGCTCATCTCATATATGGCCCGGGCCACCAGTTCTTTTCCCGTTCCGGATTCCCCCGTGATGATAACGTTCTCGTCCGTTGCAGCGGCCTTGAGGATAACATCATACACCTCCTGCATGGCGTGGCTTTTGCCGATGAGATCTCCCAAACGGTATCGATCCCGGGAAGCGGCTTTCAACCGTTTATTCTCTTTTCTGAGGCATGCCGCTTCCGCGTGCATGGCCATCTCCCTGGTTCTGCTTTCGGTGATATCCTGTAGTGTTGCCAGAACCGCCGGCTTTCCCTCCCATTGAATGAATTCATTGTGGGCTTCCAGCCAGATCTCGGTGCCGTCCATCTTCAGGCACTTCATCTTGACCGTTTTTTCATGAAACTCCCCGGTCTTGAAGCCCTGGCTCATCTTCCTGAAAGCCGATCTGTAATCAGGGGCGATGAAAACCTCGATCCTCTGGCCGATCAGCCTTTCTTGACTGTCATACCCGAGAATTTTTGCGGAGACGCGGTTTGCGAACATCAATCTATTGTTCTGCAGAAGGATAATCCCATCGGCCACTTTTTCAGTGAGCATGCGATACCGTTTTTCACTGGACACGAGATCCGTTTCCGTCTGAACCCGCTCGGTAATATCCTGAAGGGTTTCCACGGCACCCACCAGTTTCCCTTTTGAATCGATGGCGGGCGCGGCCACAAAAAAGATATGACGGTGCCTCCCCCCCATATTCTCAAAATAGTCGGTGGCCTGCCAGGCATTCGGTATCACATCCGATTTCCGGGCCTTCTTCCCTTTATAAATGGTCTCCAGTTTTTCGATTTGATCATCCACGATGAGGTCGGCCAGAACCGGGCGTTTAACCGGATAAAAGGGGATCCATTGCCCATCGGTTCCGACCATCTCCTCTGATTCATACCCCGTCAACAATTCGCAGGCATGGTTCCAATGGGTAATTCTATGATCCGGATCGATGGCAAACTGCGCAATGGGCGTACAATCGATAATATTCAAAACGGGTTTCTCCCTTTCTGTTCACAAGGGTTAATAGATTCATGAAATCAAACACCTGGATTATCAAGATATGCAAGAACCATGCAAAACCCCACAAAAAACACATCTAATATTAACGTAACAATAACAATAAGATAAAACATACAATCCCTTTTCCCTCTTTGGATATGGTGTCAGAAAACAGACGCTTTAAAGAGAACCGACCATTCCCCCTTTCATTCTCCCTATCCTCCAAATGGGTGATGTATCAATCTTCCTCATGGTATATTCATATGAAAATCAGGTAACTCTTTGGAGACCCCTACCATGGCCAACAAATTAACCCGAGGAATTCGTTCATCGTGCCCTTGCCTTTTGATGAGCGTCATTGTCGCAACGCTCATTACAACCTTTTACGGTTTCAGCCATTCATGCACGGGCCTGTACATGAAAGAAGGAGACCATTACGTATTTGCGAGAAATTTTGAGTGGCCCGGATCGGAAGGCATTATCATCGTAAACAAAAGGGGGATATCCAAAAAAGCCATGATCGCCTATCTGGGCGCTGAAAACCCGGCAGAATGGGTCTCCCGTTTCGGGAGCGTCACCATCAATCAGGCAGGGTGGGATCTGCCCAATTTCGGTATCAATGAAGCGGGCCTGTCGGTTCAGGGGTTCATATTTCCCCGTGCAAAATACCCTGAAAAGGATGCACGCCCCGCCATCGCACAGGTCCAATGGAAACAGTATATTCTGGATACCTGTGAAACCGTGGATCAGGTGCTCAATGTGGTTAAAGCCATAAGGATTGAATCCCCCACATCCCGATTCGGTCTACACTACTTTGTCTGCGACGGAAACGGGGAATGCGTCTCCATTGATTTCATGAACAATGAAACCATACTGCACACGGGCAAGGGATTGCCGGTCAAGGCCTTTGTGGACACATATGCCTATGCCGAATGCATCGACCATTTGAAAAAACATGAGGGGTTCGGAGGCGACCGGACCGCTGGCCAGGGAAGTGAAGGCAAAGACCGCTTTGTCCGCGTGGCCTATGAAATGAAAGAGAATAACACCCATGTGGATAATGTGTTCCGTATGCTCGATGTGGCAAAAATAGGGGGGTATACAAAATGGCAAATCGTATATGATTCCAAGAGCGGAAAAATCTATTACAGGACTCGCAAAAACCAAAACATCCGAGCCATCGACTTCAGGGGTCTTTCCTTTTCCTGTAAAGATCCCATGCGCTTCACCGATCTTGAATCAACCCATGAAGGATCGGTCAACGCCAATTTGATGCCCTATGACCCCAAGGCTTACGGAGATTTTATGGACATTGTCGCCAAAATCTATCGATTCTCACCCAGGATTACCCAACTGATCAAGACCTATCCCAACACAATCGTATGTGAATAAGGCTTCGTGAACAATTACAGGCGCCAATTAACCTTAAGCGCTCCAATGCTTCCGCTTGCGGCCGAAGGGTATGCTCAGTTTTTTCATCCGGTTCCTCAAGGTACCGGCATTCACGTCAAGGATCTCCGCCGCGCCGCCGGGCCCGTGGATCTTTCCATCGGTCATGTTCAGCACCTTCTCGATATGTCCGGTGACGACGTCGTCCAGTCTTAGCGAGTCTTGTGGGGGTTTCTGAGTGACGGGGGACGGTGTCTCTTTTGTATGGGAGAATGGATCGATTTCCAGCACTTCTCCCTCGTTGATGATCAGGGCCCGTTCAATGAGATTCTCCAATTCCCGGACATTGCCGGGCCAGCGGTATTCCATGAGCCGGTCAATGGTTGCAATGGAGAGCTTGGGTGACAGGTTTAGCTGCAATTCCATGGATTTCTTTTTGATCAAATGGTTGGCCAGCGGGATAATGTCCATTCTCCTTTGCCTGAGCGGCGGAATGGAAATGGGAAAGACATTCAGACGGTACCACAAGTCTTCCCTGAAGGTTTGGTTGAGGTGCTTTTCAAGGTTCTTGTTCGTCGCCGCAATCACCCGAATGTCCAGCTCAATCAGTTCAGTCCCGCCGATCCGCTCGATCTCTTTGTTCTGAAGGACCCTCAGGAGCCTGACCTGGGCCTGAAGGGGAAGTTCGCCGATCTCATCCAGGAAGATGGTTCCATGATTTGCCCTTTCAAACCTTCCCCGCTTTTTGCGGACGGCACCGGTGAAGGCCCCCTTTTCATGGCCAAAAAGCTCCGTATCAATCAGGGTATCCGGAATGGCGCCGCAATTGACCTTGATAAACGGGGCATTGGACCGACGGGACAATGCATGGATGGCATTGGCAATGATATCCTTGCCCACGCCGGTTTCCCCGCTCAAAAGGACCGGACTGGTTTTGGATGAAACCTGGGAGACCAGGCCCATCACATTTTTCAGCCCCCCTTCCCCTCCGATGATGGCGTGGCCCGCCAAATCCTGCAGCTCCCGCCTGAAATACCGGTTGTCGTCTTCCAGGGTTTGATTGAGTTCAAGCAGCTTGCGGTGCTGCAAAACATTGGCGGATGCCATGGTAAACGGTTCTTTGATCAGGGTAAAGAGATCCAGGTCTTCCCGGCTGTATCGGTTCTTCCCCTTGGCACAAAGGGTCAGGTGACCGAGGCCGAATTTCCGTTCCCGGGTTTCAAGAAACATTTGCAGAAGGGAATATCCTTTAAGGCCATAGACCGTTGCAAGTCTGTGGTTGATGGGCTCCTTTTCCGTGTCATGACAGATATGTGTTCGGGGCAGCCCTTTGATTCTTTCACCCAAATCAAACTCCGGAGGCATTTGAATCAGGGGATCATCCGTCCGGCAGGCTTGGGCACTGGCCCTGGCAATGCTTCGTATCCCGTTCAGCTTTTGATCATAGTAGGTGAGGATCAGCTGATCAGCGGGCATGAATTGGCTCAGAAAAAGGACGCTCTGGCACATAACCGTTTCAATATTGAGGCTGCCGCAAACGCGCAACGTTGCTTCCCTGAAGAAATCAGCCTGTTTCAATGTCATAATTATTGCCTGGAAAAGGAATCAACAAATACGTCAATATATGGAATTAAATACCGTATATGTCAATCGCTTTTTGTCGTATTTCATAATTCCATATCTCATAGCTTTAATTTATTGAAATTAAATGAATTTTTTTTCGGCA
Organism: Thermodesulfobacteriota bacterium; assembly: GCA_028278625.1. The sequence continues at coordinate 36,444 of JANQDY010000240.1, read as the reverse complement.
TCCTATTTGCTCTAAGGAAGGAAGTAATGGCTGAAACTGAAATGAAAGATCGAACATCGGATCAGAAAGGAAACCCATGACCCCTCGAATATCCCCGGCCTGGTGGCCCGCATTGGCAATTGCCTCCCCGGTTTTATTACCGGTCCTGTCAATTAGAAATTATCGCTTTGCCGAAGATATTTCCATGGTCCGCAACCTGAACCGGCAGCGTCTGGAGAGGGCCTCCCCCATTTTGCTTCCTGAACTTGAATACCTGAAGCTGACCGTATTGTTGGAAGAAAAGAGCGAGCCGGGTTTTCAAGGCGCACCGGGGATCTCCTACATGATTGAGACGGACAAGGGTTCGGTTCTGTATGATATTGGGTTTGGACCTGAGGAACCGGGCCTTAAAGACAATGCCAAAAGGCTCAATTTCACCTTAAATCATGTGGATGCCCTGGTCATATCCCATTTGCACCCGGATCACATGGGAGGATTCAAGGCGGTGCGTGAGAATCGGCTCATCTGGCCCGCCTGTTTTGGCCCCCCCAACCACAAGCCCTGCTTCCTGCCGGCCAGGGCCTCGGCCGACGGGTTTGAACCACGGGTCGTGGAAGGGCCCCGGTTGATCGGGGCGGGCATGGCCACCACGGGGCCTTTGTCCAGAAGCCTGTTCCTAATGGGCCGCACAGAGGAACAGGCCCTGGTCTGCCATCTCAAAAACAGAGGGCTGGTGGTCGTAACCGGGTGCGGCCATCCCACCATTCATAAAATCCTTGAGATGGTCAGGCGCATCTCAAACACGCCCGTTTATGCCGTCTGTGGTGGACTGCACCTGCCGGTGACCGACAGTCCTTTACGGAAACCGGGGTTGAAGGTTCAGATGATATGGGGGACGGGAAAACCACCGTGGAGAAGAATTACCGATCGCGATCTGGATCAAACCATTCAAGTGTTAAGGGGCGCAGGCCTTAAAAAATTGCTGTTGAGCCGTCACGATTGCTGTGCCCATTCACAAAAACGGATGGAACAGGAACTGGAAGCCCATGTCACGGTTCTGAAATCAGGGGCCTGCTATCGGTTATAGCGCTCATGGATCCTTCGGTTCGGGGGCCCTTTTCCCTTGACCCAACACATCGGTTTTCCTACACTTGCCCCACAATAAGGAGATGTCTCATCCCCCAAATGGAAAAGCGACCGCCGCGGAGGAGTTCCCCATGCCCCTGATGGATGATCTGGCCCGATTTGTCTGTGAAACCCGGTTTGAAGATATTCCACAAGAAACCGTTACCTTTACAAAGCACCTCACATCCAAAATCGTGGCCGCCATGCTCTTAGGGGCTCGCACAAGGGCCGGCAAACAGGCGGTCGATTATGTGTTATCCCGGGGAGGTGCACCGGAAGCGGGCATTGTTGGGACCGGTGTTCGGTGCTCTCTGGAAGATGCGGTTTTCGTGAACGGCATCACCTGTCATGCGGCGGAACTGGAGGACGACCAGTTTCCGTCGGCCACCAGCGATATTACGGTATTTCCGGTCATTTTCCCCCTGATGGAAAAGCTGGGGCTTTCCGGCAGGGATATGATCCGGGCCTCTTCCCTGGGACTCGAAATCATGAACCGGGTCGGCATGTTTACTTTGTCCGGTAAAGGGTATACGGACCTTCCCTTTTACGGGGTGGTCGGTGCGGCCGTGACCGCCGGCGTAGCGCTCAACCTCAATCAGAATCAGATGACAAACGCCGTGGGCATTGCATTGGGACGGGCAAGCGGATTCATCATCAATTTCGGAACGGATGCCCACTACATCGAATCCGCGGGCGCCTGCAGGGACGGGCTCACGGCAGCGCTGCTGGCCCAACGGGGTTTGACCGGAAATCCGGACCTGGAAAAATGGATTCAGGACCTGTGCGCGGGGATGGACGTGGACCCGGTCCGTGTGGCGGAGGGCCTGGGACGCCCTCCCTGGCGGGTCCACGAAATCTGGGTGAAAAAATACCCTTGCTGTTTTTTGACCCACAGGCACATCGACATGATGCTGGATGTACTGGCGGACCGTGCCCTGTCGGCTGCGGATGTGGAGCACATTGGAATCCACGTGGGTCCGGTGGACTTCACCTGTAACCGGCCTTTCCCCACGGACACGGAAGACGCCCGGTTCAGCTTTCATCATATCATGGCGGCCCTTTTAGTGGACGGAGACGTGGACAGCCATCATTTCACAAGGGAAAAGCTGGAGGACCCCCGCTTTCAACAGGCGTGGACAAAAACATCCGTAACCCTTCATCCCGAGTGGCCGGCTGAATTCATGAGCGGCACGGCCAAATTGGAGGTTCGTTTAAACAGCGGGGAAACCGTGGTCCGGGAACGGGAACAGGCCCGCGGCGGCCCCCGGTTCCCCCTGACCGACCGGGAATTCAAAGCCCTTTACGACAAATACACCCTTGGGGTGCTCACGGAGGAAGGAACCACAGAGACGTGGGAATTGCTGGCCGGACTTGATACTGTCCAAGATCCGACCCCGCTGCTCAACGGCATTTTGATATCCGGTTAGAGCGTATCCGGCGGCGGGCCTGTGATGCGCCTTGCCCGGGCGCCGGAACTGCATGGCGACGCAAAAAAGGGCATCCGCCCAGAACAAGGAGAACTGTGGAATGGACCTTCCCGTCGGACTCATAGGGATCGGTGAAATGGGCCTCCCCATGGCCAGGAATCTCATCAGAGCCGGTTACCCGGTCTTTGTGCTGGACACGAATCCCGAACCCGTGGGCATTCTGGAAAAGGAGGGGGCAAGGGTCGCCGGTTCCCCGGAAGAAATGGCGCGCAACGCCCGATTCATCATGGTGATTGTCCGCACGCCCGCCCAGGTGAAACAGGTGATTTTGGGGGACCACGGGATATTGACGGGGGCCCGGCCCGATGATGCCGTTGCGGTCATGTCCACCATCGATCCGGTCCTCATGATGGGACTGGCGGAAAAGGCCGGAGACCAGGGAGTTCACATGCTGGACGCCCCGGTCAGCGGGGCCAGGCAAAGGGCCGAATCGGGAGACCTGACCATCATGATCGGCGGTTCCAGGGAGGTTTTTGAAACCCATAAACCCGTTTTCCGGGTCATGGGCAGAGAGTTGTACTATATGGGAGGCGCCGGGTCCGGGCAATGCGCCAAACTCATCAACAACCTGCTCCTCTTGATCCACATGTGTGCGGCCCATGAAGCCAAGGCCCTTGCCGAAAGCCTGGATCTCGATCTTGACAAGCTCTTCGGCCTGATCAAGGAGAGCACGGGTAACAGCTGGATCATCGAAAACTGGGATGTGGTCGCCGCCTGGAAGGATCAATATGTGGAAGGGGGCACCCTCGATCTTCTTTACAAAGACATCAACCTGACCCTGGCACTGGCGGAGTCCAAAAGGGTTCCGGTTCACCTGTCGTCTCTTGCAAAGCAACTGGTGAGGTATTAATGCTTCAAAAAGCGTTGGCCGGGCTTGGAGCACGGGTCTGTTGTCGCCGGAATTTTCGGAATGGAAAACCCCTTCAACCGCGTTTTCGGCCCTTGGCGATTCGCGTCACAGCCTCAATGGCGGATTGAATATCCCCTTTCCGGTTAAAGCAGCCCAGGCTGAATCTCACCCCACCCCTCGGGCTGGTGCCCAGGTCCTCATGGACCAAGGGGGCACAATGGAGTCCGACGCGGACGGCGATCTTGAAGTCCGCATCCAGGATGGCTCCTACGTCTTCCGGATCCATACCTTTTATGTTGGCCATCAGGACCGCCACGTGGTCCGTTAGATCCTCGGCGCAGTGGATATCAACAAGCCCATCCAATTGCCTCATGCCGTCCCGAAGCATCCTGAGCAGGTCCATTTCCCGTCTTCGCACCGCCTCGATCCCTTTTTCCATTACGAAGTCAAGTCCCTCGCACAAACCGATAATGCCCATCAGATTCAGGGTCCCAGACTCCAGACGGTGGGGTAAGCTTGGGGTCTGGGCCAGACTGGCGGAGTCCACCCCGGTACCCCCAAAGCGGGTGGCTTCGATGTTGAGGGCCGGATCAAAGACCAACCCTCCGATCCCGGTGGGCCCGTACAGTGATTTGTGCCCGGTGAAGGCAAGGGCCGACACGCCCCAGGCGGCCATATGAATGGAAATCTTCCCCGCACTTTGCGCAGCATCGATCACAAGGGGAATGCCCCGTTCTTTGCAGATGCGTCCGATGGCCGAAACCGGCTGAACAGTCCCAAGGACATTGGAGGCATGGGTCATGACGACAAGACGGGTATTGGGGCGCATCATGCCGGCAACCTGCTCGGACGCCACAAAACCGGCATTATTGAAGGGTACCAGATCGATTTCGATGAGACCCTGCTGTTTTAAGTGGTACAGGGGCCGAAGCACGGAATTGTGTTCGAGACGAGTGCTGACAACATGGTCTTTGGGCCTCAAAAGACCTTGAAGGAGCAAATTCAAGGCATCAGTGGCATTGTTCGCGAAGACCACCTGGTCCGAAGGGGCCGCGCCAAAAAAGCGGGCCACCTTTTCTCTGGCCCTTTGAATCCGCTCCTCGGCTTCCGCGGCCATATCGTAACTGCCCCGGCCGGAGGAAACCCCTGTCCGGGCATAGATCTCGACCATTCGATCCAGCGTCGGACGAGGCTTTGGAAAGGTGGTGGCCGCGTTGTCCAGATAGATCATCCGCATCCTCCGGGATTTAGGCACTGCCGCCGCCACACCCTTTGACATTGGGCAGTCCGGCCAGCCTTCGAAGGCCGTAACGAATGCCGCCTGGAAACATGCCCTCCAATTCCATCATGCCCAGTCCCGTCCCCTGTTTGATCTTGTGGTTCAGAGGGACCTTTCCTTCCCGTTTGTAGTAATCACGCATGAAATGAAGGGCCTGCCACTGGTGTTCGTCCAAAAAATCGAGACCCGACTCACGGGCCATGACCTCGGCCACTTCTTCGGACCAGAGTGAAGGGTCTTTGAGAAATCCCTCTCGGTCCAACAAGATCTTCTTTTCGCTCACCCACAGAACCCTTTTTCCATTCACGACCATGGAAAAAATCCCATCCTTCCATAAACGCTTTACCGGTGCCCGGCCCTGCCACCGTAGGTTTCCCGGGGAAGAAACCAAGACCAAAGGATAGTGGCAGGACCGGGAGAACAATTTCCTGAATTGATCCACCGGTCCCATTGAAAATCAACGTCCTTTTTTCGCCCCTACCGAGCAAGGGCGGCCAAAACCCGCTCGGGCGTAGCGGGAATTCGGTAAATGGTTTTCCCTATGGCGTCTTCGATGGCGTTTGCGATGGCCGGATGGGTGGGTACCAGGGTGAACTCACCCACGCCCGTGCATCCGAGGGGCCCATTTTCCCGGGGGGTTTCCAGCAAGAAAACTTCCATATCAAAGGACGTCTTCATTGTGGGGAAGTTCAGCGTCTTCCAATCCACGGTTTCCCCATGAACATATTCCTCCCTTAGGGCCATGCCCGCCCCCATGTCCATGCCCCCCTCCAACTGGCAGATCACGGCCAGCGGATTGATGATAGTTCCCGGGTCCACCACGGCGGCCATTTTCAGTACCTTCACGTCACCGGTTTCAGTGTCTACCTCTACCTCCGCCAACTGGACCCCATGAATACGGGAATCCCACGCCTCTCCCTGGCCGGTCTCTTCATCCATTCCCGTGAGGGAGATGGTTTGTGTGCCCATGAACCGGGTCGGTTTGCCCGCATCTACCAAGTCCTGATGGGTCTTGGCCCCCGCCTCTTCCATGGTCGATTTCAAAGCCTCAATGGCCTTTACCAGAGCTTGGCCGGACATATAGGTCTGACGGGAGCCGGCGGATATCCCCGAATTGGGGGTCAATTCCGTATTCCTTGTCACCAGCCTGATTTTTTCCTGGGGAAGATCCATCAAATGAGCGGCGATCTGTGAAAGCATGGCGTCGTTTCCTTCTCCCGGATCCGCCACGGAACCAAAGATGGTAACACCCCCGTCCGGGTCCAGATTCACAGCCACATTCGATGTGTCACCTGCCTGGCCTACGCCAAAGGCGCATCCGGCCAACCCCACCCCCCGACGGAGACGTCCGGTTTTCTGAGCATCGGCCTCTTTTTTCGCCCTTTCGTAGTCCGGTTTGATCTTTGCAAGACATTCATTGAACGCCCATTCTTGCGCCACATGTCCCGTGGACATGGATTCACCGGGCTGAAGTGCGTTGATCTGACGGAATTCAAAGGGGTCCATGCCCATTTTTTCAGCCAGCAGATTCATTGCCAATTCAAGGGCATAGTTTATCTGCGGCGGCCCAGCACCCCTCGCCGCACCGCCCCAGATGTTGTTGGTGTAGACAAGGCGACCCTCGGCATAGACATTGGGAATATGATAGGCACCGCTCAACATCTCCAGTGAACGATCGATGATGATCGGTCCAACTGACATGTAGGCGCCGTTTTCCAATGTAAAGTCAATCACGAAACCCGTCAGCTTCCCTTTTTCGTCCGCTCCCAGGCGCACCTTCATTTTAAAGGGGTGTCGTTTCGTGGTCATCCAGAACGATTCTTTGAGGCTGGGAACATAACGGACCGGTCTGTTAAAATGAAGCGCCGCGGCCCCGGCAATGGCCTCTGAGGTAATGTCCACCTTGATGCCGAACTGCCCCCCTACAAAGGCCTCTTCATATCGGATATTGTTCCACCCCAGAGCGTCCTGAAGCACCGCTGCATGGTCATGGATCTGAATGGATCGGCCGATGACCACCAGTTGGGCATCCTCGTCTTCTCCTTCCACAAAGGCAACGGCAACCTCCGGTTCCAGCGGCGCCTGATGGATGATAGGGGTCTCGAATTGACCTTCAACCACGGCGGCCGACTGGGCCAGGGCCCTTTCAGCATCGCCCTTGATCTGCTTTCGCGACAAACAGAGATTGGGCACGCCCTGGTGAACAGAAGGGGCTCCTTCCGCAAAGGCCTCCTCCGGCGTGGAGATCCTCGGAAGAACTTCGTAATCCACCTGGACTTCCTGGGCCGCCGCCAATGCCTGCTCCTTGGTTTCCGCGGCCACAATTGCGATGGCCGCCCCCAGCACGGGCGCCTGATCCGTGCAAAGCATTGGTTGATCTTTCACTGCGAGACCCACCGAATTGGAGCCTTTGATGTCTTTTGCCGTCATCACACCGGCCACCCCGGCCATTTGTTTTGCCGCGGAAAAATCCACCTTCGTGATGGTGGCGTTATGATGGGGGCTTCTCACTACCGCCAATTCCAGAGCGTCGGGCATGGAGATGTCGGCGGAAAACTGTGCCACGCCGCATGCTTTCAACATGGACCAAGGCCTGGGATGACTGACGCCAATTTGCCCCTGATCCGGCGATGGTCGCACCTGCTCCGGGGTGGTTTCGCCTCGTAGAAACCGTCCCGCCAGTTGTACTGCTTCGATGATCTTTTGATATCCCGTACATCGACAAAGATTTCCCTGTAAGGCGCGCTTGATCTCCTCTTTGCTTGGATCCACATTTCCATCCAAAAGAGCCTTGGCGGCCATGATCATTCCAGGGGTGCAAAACCCACATTGAATGGCTCCGGCCAACACAAACGCCTCTTGAATCAGGTGCGGGTTTTCAGGGGTCCCCAACCCTTCCACCGTGATGACTTCCGCTCCATCCAGGTTCCGGACCTTCGTGAGGCACGATCGCACCGCCTTGCCGTTCACAATAACGGTACATGCGCCGCACTGGTTCTTTCGGTCACAAGATTGCTTGGCGCCGGTAAGGCCAAGGTCCTCCCGAAGGAGGTCCAGGAGAACCCTTTCCGAGGTGACCACGAATTCTTTCAAATGACCGTTGATTTTCAGCTTGATTTTCCGCATGTGCACTTCCTCCTTTTTCCGTGGTTTATCATTTCTATCTTCGTGCTCGTGCCATCGACGTGCGTGCTTTGGCCTTATGGTCGAAAGGACCGTCTGCTTGGACACGTTATGCCTTCCCTGACATATTTCAAGCTTGATATAACATGGGATAAAAAGTGTCAAGGGGAAAATCGACGCCCTCGGTTCGACGGCATTTCGGGAGTCATTGTTCACAATCCATGACAACCGGCCCACATCATTTCCTTGCAGGTTTTCGGATTCTCAGGAAGCTGATCATTATGGGCAGTTGGGCGAAGAGCGCGGCGATGGTGCTCACCATGGCCACCTCCTGGCCAAAAACCGCAAAGGCCACTGCCAGGGAGAGGGCATTGTTCTTTGCACTGCAGCTAATGGTTAAAGCGATGCCGTCCGCTTCATTTACGCCCGCAAGTCTGCAAACAATCGACATTCCCGCCAGCAAGATCAGAAGAAGGGTGGCCACGGGAATGATTATCCTCGCAATCAAGGCCGGGTTACCCAGGATCATGTGGCCGTTTAAAACGAACATGATGAAACAGAGAAGGATCAATCCAAGGCCCGCCATCTCTCTTATCTGAATCGTCAGCTTGTCGTATGTCTCTTTTCCATGCCGCTTCAGAAGAAACATGCGGGTCACCGTTGCCAGGCCCATGGGCAACATGATGATCACCATTAGATATTCCCCAATGAGCATACCGGGGATGGAAACCGATTGGCCCACCAGCAGTGTTGTCCAGAACGGGACCATGAAAACACTCATCAGAAGGCTTATTGCCATGATTGTCGCGGCCAGGGCTCTGTTTCCATCCAGCATTCCGGTAAAGGCCAGAACCATTCCGCCGCAGGGAATCGATGAATAGAGAATCAATCCGATTGCGGTGGCGGATGTTGGGTTGAAATTGAAACCATGGCTGATGGCCCAAATGAAAAGGGGACAAATCACAAAATTTACGAGCAGTGCCGAAAGCAGCATTCGAGGTCGGTGAATGATTTCGACGATCCTTTTAAGCCGTATGTCGAGCATCATGGGGTAAAGCATGAAAAAGAGTGCAACGGGAAGCAGCATGGCCAGGAATCGGGGCCGGACAAAATACCCCACCACAAAACCCGTTATTGTTGAGGATAACGCGTACCACCCCAGGTGCCGGTTCATGGACCTGCACAACCGCCGCACTCTACTCATCTAGGCCCCCAATTCTTTTTAAATTCATGACAAGCGATATCAATAAGTATACTATCGCGTCCAGCGATTTATTTCGATGGTACCCATCGTTGGCGTCGATCCGAGAAAAGACTGATTGCCTTAAGCGGCTTTTTGTCAAAGTGTTACATATGTCGGTTGCCAGTTCCGGCTGCTTATGAGGGAACGGATCTCAAGATATTCCTTTGCCGATTCCTTCAAAAAGGCTATAGTCAGGTATTGTGTAAAGGAAAGGAAATCGGGAAAATGCCGGAAAACAGGATACTCAAATCGGTCGATCTGTTCCGCTCAAACGGCGGGCATGAGCCCGTTTGCGAACGGATCATCCGTGAAACCGCTCTCTCGCTCCTTATTGACGGTAGCCCGTACGCCACGGCCATGATCATGGCGGGAATGGAAAAGGAATTCGCCGTGGGCCATCTTCTGGCCCAGGGGATCATCTCCCATGCTTCACAGATCGCATCCCTCACCCTTAAGGGGAACGAAGTCCATGTAACCCTTACTGAAAGGGAGAAAATCCTCCCGAAACAGGTGACCTCAACCCTGACAGTGAACCGGCATCAGGTTTTTGCCTGTGTCAAGGCCATTTTAAAAAGCGACATCTTCGCTGAAACGGAAGCGGTGCATTCCGCAGGCCTCTTCCTAAACGGGGAAAAACCCATCGCCATCACCGAGGACCTGGGGCGCCATCATGCCCTGGATAAGGTCCTTGGCGCGGCGCTTCTTGCAAATACTGACTTTTCCCGGACCCTGGCCGCCTCAACGGGCCGTCAGCCCACGGAAATGATAACAAAATGCCGCAACGTGGGCATTCCCATCATGGCCACCAAAGGGGTGCCAACCGCCCTTGCGGTAAACCTGGCCCGGGAAAGCGGCATCACCATTGCCGGGTTGGTAAGGGGAAAGAAGATGATCGTCTATTCTCACCCGGAGCGGATTCGATGAACCATCAGCCCATATCCATCACAATACCGTGCCGTAAACTTGATAACGGTCACTTCGTGGACGCCGAACCGGCCGTGATCGTGGAGTCCGAGCTGCACATCATCCTAAACGGCGAAAAACTGGCCACGGCCTCCCTGCTGCCGGGCATGGAGAAGGAATTTGTGATCGGTTACCTGTTCGGCCAGGGGTTTATCAAAGGGCCTGACGATATTTCATCCATTCGTTTGAAAGCCGCTTCCGCCCATGTTACCCTTTCGCAAGCAACAGCCCCTTTTACGGCCACCACCCGCTACCGCATCGTCTCGGGCGGCGGGCGCACCGCATTTTCCCGAAGCCCCCTCCCCCGGATTCAGTCCCCTTTAAGGATAGAGAAACGTGCGGTATTTGAGGCCATGAATCTCCTCTTCAAAATGGGCACCGTGTATAAGGAGACGGAAGGGGCCCACGCGGCAGGCATTTTCACACCAGGGGCAGAGCCCGTGTGCATCATCGAAGACATCGGACGTCATAACTGCCTGGACAAGGCCATCGGTTTTGCGCTGCTTCAGAATATCCTATTGGGGGACCATTTTCTGGTATCAACCGGCCGCATGTCTTCTGAAATGGTGGCCAAACTGTGCAGGGCCGGCTTCCCGGTGGTGGCCACCAAAACGGCCGTCACCGACAAGGGTCTCGAAATCGCCCGGGACCGGGGCATGGCCCTCATCGGTTTTGTGAGGGATACGGGCATGAAAATCCACACGGATATGAGTGTCCGGGTCATTCAAGAACCGATCATGAAAATCTATTCCGGCGCTGAACGGATCACAGATTTGTAACGGTTAAAGGGACGTCCTTTACATTTCCATATTCAAACAATAGTGCATTTCAAGTGCTTTGAAATGTAAAGATATAAACAGCGTCCCTTTATTCCTGCATTTTGGCAATGGAGTGAAACACCCCTTTTTCATCCATACCTTCATAGGCGAGGCAATAGGTTTGATAGAGTTCGTCATAGATTCTGACATTCTCCGTCTTGGGCCGGTACTCCTTGTGGACGGAAACCATTTCAGACACCCCTTCCTGAATGTCTTTAAACACCCCTGTTCCAACGCCGCCGCATATGGCGGCACCCAGTACGGCGGCATCGGAATTCATGAGCGTCTCCACGGGACGGTTGTAAATGTCCGCCTGAATCTGATTCCAGACCGGTGATTTGGTGGCCCCTCCCATAATCCGGACCTGGTCAATATGAATCCCTGCCCGGTGAAAGGTTTCGATCATGTCCCTTACCTCCATGGAGATCCCCTCCATGAAGCTTCGGGCAATACACCCCCTGTCGTGTGAGAGGGTCAGTCCGGCAAGAACCCCTCTGGCTTCGGAATTCCATCGGGGCGTGCCAGCGCTGGCAAGATACGGGAGAAACACCAGTCCCTTTGCCCCCGGGGGAACATCGGCGATCCATTGGTCCAGGATTTCGTAGGCGTCCTTGTCCAAGCCGGTCATTTGATTCTTGAACCATTGATAGACACTGCCGGCGGCCGCCTGATACCCTTCAAGCTGCCAGCGGCCCTGCTGGGCGTGATTGGTCACCATGGCCATTCTCTGGGGATCCCGAAAGGGCTGGGTCAGGTAGACCACCGTGGCACCTGCCGTGCCCAGAGAGACGGAAAGAAGACCGTCTTCCACAACGCCGGCACCCACGGCCGCGCAGTTCTGATCGCCGGCCCCCACGCACAGGGGGGTCCCTTCCAAAAAGCCGGTTTTCTCTGAGACCCCTTTCGATACGCCCCCCACTCTGGTCCCTGACGGCGTGGGCTCCGGCAGAAGTTCTCTATCAATTTCAAACATCTTGAGCAGTTCATCATGCCACGCCATCTCATAGGGGTCCCACAGGCCATAAAACCCGGCATCGGAAATGTCATCGTAATACCCTTCCACTCCCCAGGCGTTCAGGGTGAAATCCTGCAGCTGAACGATCTTGTATAGTTGGTCCCATATGCGGGGCTCTTGCTTTTTGAGCCAGAGGATTTTTGAAATCATCCAGGTGGTGTTGAGGGGCATGCAGGTAAGATCATAGTATCGCTCAGCGGTGATTTTCTCTAGGATATCCCTTACCTCAGCAGCCGTCCGGTTGTCCTGCCAGGAAATCAAGGGACGAAGGAGATCTCCTTTTTCGTCGATGCAGATGGTGCAGCACCGCTGGGTCGAAAAGGAGATGCCCGCCACATCCCGTGGGGCGATCCCCGATTGCGCCAGCGCTTCCCCCGCCGCTTCCATGCCGCTTGAAACAATCTGATGGGCATCCTGTTCCACCCAGTTGGGTTTGGGGTATTCACACCCATATCCTTTATAGGAGCTCCCCACCACGTTTCCCCGAAGGTCGAAAATACTCGCCTTGGCACCGGATGTGCCGATGTCAATCCCCGTAAGATACCTATCCGTCATGATGATTTCCTCCAAAAAGCATCCCGATTTCCTGTGGACGGTTGACCATGAAATCGGGCTGTTCCTTTAAAAGACGATTTTTGTCTTGAAATCCCCAGGTGACCGCAATGCTTTTGACGCCGGCCCTTTTGGCCTCTCTGATATCACTGATGGTATCGCCGATCAAATAGACCTGATCCCTGTCCATGGAAAACCGTTTCATCAATGCTTTTGTTTTGTCGGATTTTGCGCCCGGCGTGCCGCTGCCGAGTACTGCCGCCACATATTCCGAAAGACCGTTGATCTCAAGGAACCGAGATACCCCTTGTTCCGTGTTGGCCGTCAGAACGGTCACAATATGGTTTTTGCTCAAAGACCGGATCAATGGACCCATCCCGGGAAAAATGGAGAGGCGGTCCACCCCGGCGGTCAGTCCCTTAAAAACGTCTTTTAGAAAAATCCGATTTTCTTCCTCTGAAAATCCCATCAAAAGGCCCGTCTCTTCAAAGGTCATGTTATCCATGTTTCGAATCTCGTCAACGGACGGAAACGTGTCGAGCCCCATTTTCCGGGCGCAATCCTCGGCAATGGCCACGTTATGGACCAGAGAATCCACCAGGACCCCATCGTAATCAAACAATATCAGATTTTGTTTTTTCATCATTCCTGGGGACATTGTTTATATTTTAGTGTTTCACAGACATCTAAAGCTCTACTCAGGTAAATGTAAATATAAACAACGTCCCTTCCTATTCAACAAATGCCTGTCCGGATTCATAAAGGGACAGGCGCATTTTCAATTCTTCAACCAGTTCCCTGTCTGATGCATTCTGGGCCAGCTTAAGGGCTTTTCTGGCGGTCTGAACCGCTTCTTGGAAACGGCCGGCAGCCGCATAGGCGGCCCCCAGGGTATCCAGGTATTCCGGGTTCTCCCCTCCTTTGCCAGCACAGGCCACCCGTGCCCACTTAACAGCCTCATGGCCGTTACGGTTCCCGGGATCAGGGTCCGTTGCCAGAACCCATGCCAGGGAATTGGCCACAATGGGCCAGTTGGGTTTTACGTTCATGACCCACCGGTATTCCCGTATCGCCTGATCCGTCTTTCCCAGACTCCATAGGGCAAGCCCCAGGTTGTAACGGGCATTGATATGTTCGGGATAGATGTCAAGGGCTTTTTGAAGCGCTTTTTCGGCCCCCCTGAAATCTCCCATTTCCAACAGGGTGACGCCCAGGTTATTGTACACATTGGCATTGTCCGGGTGAAAGCCCAGAGCCTTTTGAAACATGGCTCTTGCGGCCCCCAGATCCCCTTCCTTTCTTGAGATGACACCCAGTTGAAAATAGGCTTCGTCGCTTTTGGGATCCAACCGAAGGGCTTGTTCAAAAAAAGTCCGGGACGCCTTTAACTGGCTGGTCATGAAACACAACCGTCCCAGGGAAAGGTAGACCCTCGGGTCTTGTGAGTCCAGATCCTTGGCCCGGCCAAAATACTTGGCCGCCCCTTCAATATCCAGCTCCGTGATTGCCTTTGATCCCAGCACCAGAAGTTGTTCCACGTCAAAGCAGAGGTCGTTTAAGGCATCGATCCAGGGATCCGGTGCCGGACGGAACCTGGTACATTGGGCAGCGCGATCAAGGGATGTTTTCATCTCTTCCTTCCGGCCAAAATGGTCGTGGACCGCGGCCAAAAGACGGTGCGCGGCCCCAAAGGAGGGATTACTTCCGACAGCGTGTTTGAGATATCCCTCGGCCGCCTCCCATTGTCCGTGATCAACGGCAATGCGGGCCAGCCCCAGGAGTGCATAGGGGTCGTCCGGGAGAAGATCCAAACGGCGCCGGTATTCTTCTGCCGCATCCTTCTGGTTTCCGCTTTTGAAGTAATTGTCCGCCAGCTTGAGGATTGCCGGTGCGTACCCGGGAGAATGGGTGATGGTCTTCCGGAGAAGGTCCTGAACCGAGGTGCTTTCCCCCTTTTCCTGCAGGATGAACGCCAGATAGTATGGCCAGCGCGCGTTTGAAGGATCGAATCCCATGGCCACCCGGTAGCAGGGAATTGCCTGGTCGTAGAAGTGATTGGCCTGGTACAAATTACCCAGTTTGCCCGCCTTTCGGCCGAACCGTGCTTCGGAGCCGTCCTTTAAAAGCGCCTTTCGCACGGCACCGTGGGCCCGGTCCATTTTATCTTCAAGGGTCTTGTTGCCCGCGCTGACACGCTCCGGAGATGGGACCCGTGCAAAAAGGGCATTTTGATCGGCCCTTTTTAAAAACCCGTAGGTTCCCGCCACAATCAGAAGCGCCACGACCACCAGGGCTGTTGGAACCCAAAACCGCTTTAAGGATCTCGTTTCTTCTTTCGCCATTTCACGTTAAACCTGAAACACGGGACCGACTACTCTGTTTTTTGTGCATTCATTTTTCGGTCCGGCCAGCGGTTCTGCCACAGGAGCACGCGGCTCATGCGATCAAAGGGCGGGTAGGCGTGCATGCCGCCGGTCACGAAATCGACCCACCCGTCGCCATCCATGTCGGCCGTATCAAGCACCAGCAAATGGGTGGGATCGGAAGCCAGGTCCCGGGGCGTAAAGCCCATTTTGCCGTCATTTTCAAACCAGATCATGGATTGGGCTTTTGGGTCGTCCCATTTGTTAAACCCGCTCACAACGGCAACATCCAGATCCCCGTCCCTGTCCACGTCCACGGCGTTGGCAAAATAGGCCCCCGGAAAATCGCCGATTCGGTGATAGTCGAATTCAAGGCCCCCTTTGTTTTCGAGCCACTGGACACCGTGCCAGGGACGCGGCCCCGGGGGAATATAATCGAAGGCATCTCCGTTGGTGTAGAGAATGTCCAAATCCCCGTCCTTATCCAGGTCCACAATGGAAATGCCGCTGCTGCCGAAATCCTCATTGGTGGATCCGTAAATCATTCGGGGTTCGAAGTTCCCTTTGCCATCGTTAACAAACACGTAGATCTCTTCCCACTCCTGAGAGACCAGGGCCACAATATCGAGATCCCCGTCGCCGTCAATATCGCAAACGGGCGTATGAATGGTCCCTGAGAGATTCAAAAGGTTGTGGCTCTCAAATTCCCAGTTCCCCTTGTTTTCCATCCAGCGAATCTCCCCGTCGTCATAGCCGAACTGCCCCACGGCCAGATCCATGTCGCCGTCCCCGTCCAGGTCCCCTGCTTCCACATCCGTGACCCGGGCAATGCGATCCGCCAGGACCCGGTTCCGGAACCGGCCCTCCCCTTCATTCTCCAGCACCACCACCGCACCGATCTTGTCGTTATTGGGGAATATCATGCCCATCTTGGCGATGAGAAGATCGAGATCACCGTCCTGGTCAATATCAAAGGGGGTGGCATGTGCCGGGCCGCGCACCTGGTCTCCCACGGGCGTCTCCGTAAAGGTTCCCAAAGGCTCCTGTCGTATGAGGGAGACCTGGTTCCGCTTGGCGTCGCACACCACAACATCCTTGAGCCCGTCCTGGTCCAGATCCACCACCTTCAAATGGGTGATCCACGGTTTCGTATCTCCCACGGGATCTCCGATAACCCTTTTTTCCAGAAAATCGATTTTCTCACCCGGAAGTACCGGATTCGTCTCTCCCTTCACCGGTTTTTCACCGTCGGTTTTTGCCAGGGTCCGTTTGATATACTCCGTCACCGACTGCCCGGTCCGTCCGGCCTCATGGGTGATGAGGGCCAGAGGGATGCCGATGAGTATTGCCAGGAGCGCCGCAACTGAAATGAGTGTCGATTTTGATAGTCGCATTCCGATTTAATGTTCCTTAAAAGTTGGTCAGATAGATGAGCATGCCGCAGGCCATGGCCGCCAGCACCGCCCCAGTGGGCAGGAATCCTTTTAAGGCCCTATTTTTCCTGCCAATTTCATTATGCCACAGTCTGTATCCCTTTTTCAAGCTGAGGGTCGCTCCCAAAAGGACCAATGCCGACTGAATCCACGGCACGCCGCTGGGCCAGATTTGAATCCACGGCATTCCCGCGGTTCCCAAAAGATCCCACCCCCACCCGAAAGGATCAGAGATGCTTAGCACAATGAAGGTCATGTTGGCCATAAGGGTTTCAACAAAAAACACGGCCCAGAGGGCCAGCCCGAAGGGGACCAGGGCGGGAATTGTCTTTTTAAAGACCGCACCCGTGGATGCGCTGAAGATCTCTTTTTCATAGAGACTTCCACCTGGTCCCATGCCTTTGGGTTCCCTTCTCCCCTTTTTCGAGAGCTTGAGGCCCCACGCGCACATGAGCCAAAAGATGAGGGGGATAATGCCCAGGGCCGCCGCGCAGAGCGCCGCGAAAAAAAGAGAGAACCCAAGCGGTGTCCCTTTGTCCACCAGGTTCACCAGATTTCGCATAAAAGGCCACGGGGAATGAACGGTCAGGGAATAGGAAATGGCCAGGACCATGAGTGCGATCATCTGCCATGCTTCCCCGTAGGACCGGAAAACTGCTTCCGAAGGCCCCTTTCGCCAGGCAAGCGCCACATTGTCGCTGGGGCAGCTCTTGAAACATTCGGTACATAGGCCGCAGTCCGCATTTCCGTGCATTTGGGGCACCAGAAGGCCATAGGGACAGGCCCAGCCCTTTTCGTTTCCGGTCAAACACGGTTTGTTCGGGCAACGTCTACAGACGGTGTTGTCTCTATTTCGAACCACCAGCGGTGCCAGGACGCTGTATGCGGAAACAAAGGCGGCAACGGGGCACAGGTATCGGCAAAAGGCCCGAAGTTCCCATATGAGGGACATGACCGCTGAAACCGCGACCATGACCATGAGCATCACCGCGGTCCATTTGGGCTGGGCCGCCAGGGAGGCGCTCAATGAACCGATCACCAAAAACGCGCCCAGCCGCATCCACGGGCCCCTCAAGGATTTGGGCCATCTTCTAAAGAGTCCGAAAAAGCGGTTGTTCAAAGGGCCCCGCCCTCCGGCCCGCACCTCCGTGGTGGCCCCCCGCTGAAGGTATTCCCCCAGGACCGGCAGGGGGCAGATCAGGCACCAGATCCTTCCGCCCAAGGGGACCAGAAAAAGGGCCAGAAGGGAGATCCACATGATCCAGGTGAGCATCACCGCAAGATTCCGTCCGCCCACCTTGGTGCCGAAAAATCCCGCAAGGACGATGATCATGAGTCCCGCCAGGAGCGGCAGGGTCGCTGTGAACTGAAGGGACCGCCACTTGAGCACCCGGTCCATGATCCGGGAACGCCGGTTCAAATCGGCAAATTTCACGGAATTGGATCCGGGCCCCAACCCTTCCCCTTTGATTCGGTAATATCCCATGAGCAGGATGGCCAGCATCAGCCCCAAACTGCCTGAGAACAACCAGTTGGGTCGCACCACCAGATCCCCCTGTTCAAACCCGTGCATGGGGCCGCAATAGACGTGGCAGCGAAACCTGGAGGTGGATACCAGGTGCCCCCAGAAACAGGGGAGACCCGCTTTCAAACGGAGTTGGGACTGATAGGTGGGGGCCCGTTCAGGTTCAAGGGGATCTCGTACCTCAATTGTTTCGCTGGCAGGGGTGATCTTTGCATCAATTCGGTAGTCCTGGAGAAAAAAGCTGTGTCCCGTATCCCGGGTTGAAAAGGTCAGTATCAGCTCATCTCCGCGATTGGCCCGGATAACGGAGGGTTCCGTTCCGTAGCGGAATGCTTCAATATGGATTTTTCTGGTGACCGGCCCGGGCGTTGTAACCCATTCCAAGAAAAGGGCCGCGCCCACGCAGAAGATAAGTATCAGAATATGGTTCAGATTACGGTGTTTCATGCGATTACAGGAATTCAGGCGTCAGAATTCAGAATCTCATAGAGGCGCCAACCATTCTATTCTGACTCCTGGATTCTGTATTCTTCATTTTTCCCAAAACCCACTCATACTCCCTGGCGACACTCTTAACCACGCCCTCTGTTTTAAGGGATTTAGGGAGCACATCAAAGGTATAGGTTTCAATTTCCAAATGTTCGCACCCGGAAAGGGCCGCGGCATGAAAGAACCCCTTATCCAGGTCATTTTGGGTGGATCCCAAAATGTCGTCTCCTTTGAAATAGAGGGGCACGTGAAAATGGATGCGCCACTGGTCACAGGCCCGGGTCTCCCAATCCTTGCTTGACAGTGCCATGGGGAGGTCCTGGTACGATTGAATGCCGCCTCCCGAAAACCGTGCTTTTACTTGATGCAGATAGACCGGATCGGAGAATTCCCGGACCCTCTTGAGGCTCTCCTCCAAAAGGGGCATTTTAAGGGCCGCGCTCAATTGTATTTTAGAAATCCTGATACCGTGGGCCACCAGATCCGAAACGCTTTTCTTAAGATCCTCAAACTGAAGCGACATGTGACAGGTATCAAAGCAGACCCCCAGACGCCTGTGGATCATGGCATCGGCTTCCTTCGGCGAAACACTGCCCAGTTCGGAGAGATACCGTTTTCCTTCCTCAAAGACCGTTCCGGAGAAGAAACCGATGGTCCCTTTGGTGGTCTCAAGAAAACAATCGGGCTCGGGCTCAAGCCCCAGGTGAATCTCCTTCCCCTTCATCTTGCTGAT
This sequence comes from Thermodesulfobacteriota bacterium, assembly GCA_028278625.1. Next base: position 17,467 of record JANQDY010000240.1, on the reverse strand, counting down.
GCGGTCAAGGTGCAAAACAGCGGCCATGAGGTTTTGAACCATTTTCACCTGATCCCCATCCGTCTCAATCCATTCCCCATAGGATCCCGGTACGGTGCTGATGCTGCCGCAAAGTCCTTCCGGCAACAGTTCCGCCAGAATATTTGCCAGCAACAGAGTATATTCAAGCCGTTTCGCACTGCGCCAGTCAGGGGCGTACACCCTTTTTTTTAACGGGCCTCCGTGAAAATCACCATAGGGAAAACCGTTGACGGTAAAGACATATAGGTTTTCGGTTTCAAGAAACCCTTTAAATTCATCCAGGGCCCTCTGATGCCACAGTCCAAGAGCAGCCTCGTGTCCCAGCCTCAGCCCCAGTCCGAATGGCCCTTTCGGAGATACCCGATTGCGAATGTCAATGGTTTTGGTTCGAATGGCATTAAAATTTTCATCCCAGGTTTCTCCGGGATGCACATTGAGGCAGTAGGTCAGATGCTGCGGTGGACCGTTTGAGATTTTCAATGGGAAGACCCTTTTCCGGACCGCCGGCGCGAGATGCGGTCTTTAAGGTGCAAAACAGCCGCTTCTATAACACCCGGATTCATTTCGTTCACTTCCGTTGTTCGGCCGATGGCCGTGGGCAGGGTAATGGTCAGCATTCCCCCCAGGTGTTCCCGAAAATCATCCAGCCCTTTCAACAGGGCCGGGGTCCCGTCAGCGGATCTGGCTTCCAGGAGGTCGCTAAAGACCGGCAGGCCGGTCCTTTCCAGGGCTCCCAGTATGCTGTCCCGTTCTTCTATGGATATCATCCCCATTCGGCAGGCATAGCAGGTGTCAAGGGCAATACCCACTGAGACCGCCTGGCCATGACCCATGCGGTGTTTGGACAGCATTTCCAGCCGGTGGGCGCTCCAGTGCCCGAAATCAAGCGGTCGGGCCGAGCCAAACTCAAAGGGATCGCCGTTTTTGCCGATATGTTCCAGATGAAGCACGGCACATTGTTTAATCACCCTTTGAATGGCCGCCTCATCCCGTTGGGCCAGCTTTTCTGCATTTGATTGAAGGTACCTGAAAAACCTTTGGTCTTTCAGGATGGCCACCTTATACGCTTCCGCCACCCCTCCGATCCAGTGCTCCATTTCAAGGGTGCGAAGCAAATGGAAGTCATTTAAGACCGCAAAGGGAGGCGTGAAGGTGCCGGCAAAATTCTTCATGCCGTGATCATCAATACCGGTTTTGACGCCGATCCCCGCATCGTTTTGCGACAGAACCGTGGAAGGTGCCCTGACCAGCCGCACCCCCCGGTGAACCAGGGAGGCCGCCAGCCCCACCATGTCCAGCATGCTGCCGCCGCCGATGGCCAGCACATAACTCTGCCGACACAGATGGCTCTCAGCGATCCTTCCCATCACATGATGAAGAAGGTCCCAGTCCCTTTTGGCTTTTGCACCACCCGGCACCAGGTCAATGGGCCCAGCCATTTGCAGACGCTCTGAACGACCTTCAACATACGCTTTAACATGGGAATGAAACCCCTTGTCGGCACTTTCAATCCCCGAATCAATGAACACTTTCACACGGTGTCGTCGTCCCTCATCCCTGCGATCAAACACCCGGGCCAAAAGATCATTCTCCGGATGAAAAAGCCTCTCCGTAAAATAGATAGGATAATCAAATGAAACTGAAAATTTCTGTTGATAACAATCCATATACAATAAAGGGGCACTGTTTACATTTCAACATTTCAAACCCAGCAAATCCGGCCTGGGGCTTTGAAAATGAAATGCAAGAATATAAACAGCGTCCCCGCTCCTATAACCAATCACGCACCATGGCCCCCAATTCAATGACATTTTTGGGCTTGCCGGGAAACGCCACGGTGGATGCCCACATAACTTCCCGATCCGGGCCCACGCGGCCGTGTGAGCCGTGAATGCGGTCCGTATCCCGGCTTACGGATCCTGGGGGCCAGCCGAAAAACAGCTCGCAGGGATCATACCCGGGTTTGTTGTGGATGTCCACATGGGCCGCAAAATCAGGGGCCTCCCCTCTTTCATGCCACCACGGGTATGCCAGCCACTTGCCCGGTTCGGCCACCAGAACCAGTTCACCGCTGTTTGGGTGAAAAAGTCCCCTGGCCTGCTGCAGATCCCCATCCAGGACCTGGGAAATCCCAGGGGCCTTTTCAAAAAGGTGCTTTACCAAGGGAATATCATCCTTCTTTCCAATGTAGACATGGGCGATTTCATGGTCCACCATGGCAAAGGCCCGGCTGGCATAAAAATCCGGGTAGGCCATCTTTCTGATGTGACGCACCTCAAAAAGCCCTTGTTCCCGAAGCATCCGGTTCGGTTTTACGGCCCCGCTTACGGGCCCGATGTGATAGTCTCCGAAAACCAGCAGCTCATACCCTTTTGATTGGGCCGCCTCCAGGAGGCAAAGGATTTGATGCCTCACCTTCCCAAACGGTTTTTTCGCATCCGCGCCCTTAAGAGGATCCTTCCGCTGAAGATCATAGTCCAGGCTGGGCAGGTATGAGAGCAAAAGGTCCGGGGCCAAGGCCTGTGATTCAAGGATTCGGGAGATCGATGCCACAATCCATTCCCCCACCTTCCACGACGCCAGGGGCCCCCAGTACTGCCGCAGTTTGAAGGGCCGGCCGATCTTTTTGCACAAATTGGGGTATAGCCCGGCAGGCCGGCAATAACAATCCTCTATCATTCCGCCGTGGTGCTTGTGAATGGGGGCCGGAGAGAGAACCAGGTCAACACACTCCCCCAGGCTCTGCTGCCAGAACACCATGCCGACCCGTCCGCCCCTTTCACGGAAATCCTTCCAGATTCTCTCCCCTTTAACCAGTCTTGCCGATTGTTCCCAGAACATGGGCCGGTTCAACCCGCGGTCAAAAAGGCCATTGGCGATCATACCGTGTTTGGAAGGGGGAGATGCCGTCCGAAAACTTGCCTGGACCGTACAGGTGAGGCCCGGAAAAAGACTCCCCATGGGTTTAAAAGGGAGCCCCGGAATGTCAAGTGCCCGGGACAGACCCGCAACCTGGACAATGAGCAGTTTCCTGCTCATGAAACATCCCAGGCCGCTTCTTTCGGCAGATGGGGAGATGGCTTGAATTTCTCGCACTGACCCAGAAAATAGCAGGGGTTGTTATAGAAGACCGTTTCCATGTGCCTTTCCGCATGCCCCCTTTTCCGCATTTCAAAGATGGCGTCGTGCAGGGTGCCCGGATCAGAGGGGCCCCAATCACCGGAGGCATCCACCAGCATGTGATCCGGCCCGTATATTTCAAGGGCGTCCACCACCCGGGCCGCGGAATTCTTGGTTACCGGATAGATGGTCATGGCGGCCCAGTAACCCCCGTCCCGGATCATTTTAAGGGTATGCTCTTCCGAATGATCAAAACAGACCCTTTCAGGGTTTACCTTCCCATGCCCTTTGAGATAATCGACCATCATGGTGGTCCCCTTGAACTTGTCACCCAAATGCGGGGTATGAATCCATATCAGCTGATCGTGCAGAAGTGCCAGTTCCACCTGTTCCGCAAAGATGGTCATCTCGTTTTTCGTATTGCGATTGAGGCCGATTTCCCCAACCCCCAGGACCGTCGGCTTTTTCAGAAATTCCGGAATCAGCGAGATCACCTCCCTGGACAGCACCAGATCGTCCGCCTCCTTGGGATTGATGCAAATCCAGCAGTAATGCAGAATTTGGTATTGGGCGGCCCGGGTTGGCTCAAACTCGGAGATGTGGGTGAAATAGTCATGAAACGCTTCCGGACTCGTCCTGTCATAGCCGGCCCAGAAGGCGGGCTCGCAGCAGGCCACGGTGTGCATTCGAACCATTCTCTCGTAATCCTGGGTGGTTCGGGCAATCATGTGAATGTGGGGCTCAATGACTTTCATCTGTTTTCACCTCTGTGACGGGTTATCCCATTGGGAAAAAAGGCGCAGGAAACGCTCCGCCCTCCCCGGCTCTCGGCTCCTTATGATATCCGCCGCCTGAATCAGCTTTTCCATGCGCGGATCCTCGAAAGGGTCCTTTCCCTGTTGCGCCCGCTCGATCCGGTCCATGGCAGCCGCCGTCTCCAGAAGGGCGGATCTCATGTCCAGAAAATAAATGTCCAGCAGTTCCTCCCCTGTCTTGGGAGATGCTAGGGCCGGTTTTGAAAAATCTTTCTTATTCATTGTCTTCACCCCGTTTTTGTTCAATCAGGCGTTATTCAATCGTTCGTGTCATGTGACGTAGAGATATCGGGAGAGAAACATTGACGGGACCAGGCACAGTGCCACCGGTATGGCGTGGACCCATCCGTGAACCCCTGAAACATAGACCGCATCAAGCAAAGGGATCCCCAATATAAGGTATTTGACGCCCTTTCCCACCCGCTGGGGCTTTGGCTCCAACAGCGCGCCCATCACAAACGGTGCCGCAAAAGTCACCAGAAGACCCGTGTAGATCAAGGAATCGGCCCCAAGCTGCCCCGTCATGTTCAACCCCAGAATGAAAAGGATGACCAACACAAGGGGTCCCCATACCACACGACCTCTTCCGGAAAGCCCCCCCGTCACTTCGAAATGACTCAGGGTGGTCAAGGCAAATACGTAGATAAAGGATATTATGGGATAGAGAAAGGCACTACCGGGCCAATCAAAGGAAAGGCTCATGCCCAGTAGCAGATTGGCGCCCCTGCAGGCACCCATGTTGATGGGCCCCAAAACCGCCATCTTCTTGGTCACCACATCATAGAACACCGCCAGAAAAACCAAAACCACCGCCACCCCGAAGCACGGGCCTCCCGCCTGATAAGCGGTGAAGAGCCCAAGGGCAAAGCAGAGGATTAAAAAACCCTTGGCCTCTTTTACGGAAACCCTTCCGGACGGAATGGGCCTTTGCGGGCGTTCGGCCGCATCTGTTGCGCGGTCCCGGATATCATTTAAAATGCACCCGCCGGCATAAATAAAAGATGTGGACAGGATCAGCATGAGCAGTGCCCAGCCGCCCATGCCAAACCCTTCTGCAATCAGGCACCCGGCCAGCACATCGGCGATGGACGTAAAAATATTGGGAAAGCGCATCAACTGAAGGTAGGCGAAGATTTTATCTTTCAAAGGTCTGCCCCCCGCTATCTTTTTTGGTATCTCTGGTTGCAGGGGTATTATTAGTAAAATATTGATTGCCATGCAAGATAAGAAATCGTGGGTATGAAAAGAGCGGTATCAAGCTCAAATATCAATTGAGGAGTCAAAAAAGGATTGACCGCACCATAAGTACACGTTAAGATGTACACATTCCAATAGAGGTGATGGATCATGGAAATCAATGCTGCGGAATTCAGGGCAAATTGCTTCAAGATCCTGGATCAGGTCGAGATGACCCACAAAGAGGTTGTTATCACTAAACGAGGCAAACCTGTTGCAAAACTGGTTCACTTTGCGCAAGAAAAGGAAAAAGATCCTCTCCTCGGCAGCATGGAAGGCCTTGTGGAAACCATTGGGGATTTGACCGATCCGGTTATTGAACATGACGCATGGGAGCTTGATTAAGGGATGATCCTCTTAGATACCCACACCTGGATATGGTCTCACAGCGCCACAAACCTTTTGTCCGACGAAGTCATGAAATTGATTAGAACAACCCGGACCGATCAACGTGCCATTGCTTCGATTTCCATTTGGGAATTCGCCATGATGGTAACCAGAGGGCGCATCACCCTAAAGATCGACCCGAAGCGCTGGCTGAAAAATTCGATAGATACAAGTGGGTTACAGGTCATTGAGTTAACACCTGAAATAGCAATGGAATCTTGCAGTCTTCCCGGTGGTTTTCACAGAGACCCGGCCGATCGGATTATTGTGGCCACCGCAAGAACGCATAATCTAACTCTGTTGACGAAGGATCGGAAAATTATTGGTTACCCGCATGTGAAAGCCGTCTGGTGATAACCCGTCGGAAGACCATGGGGGCCCGGGTAGAAGGATCACCACCGTGAACCCATTTGGGAAAAGAGCCCTCTAAATGAAAAAATACCACAAAATCGAGATGAAGGAGCCTGTTTCAAAATGCCTATGATGACACCGGAGCAATACGAAGAAAGCCTTCGAAAGCTGAACCTTGAAGTCTACATGTTCGGAAAGAGACTGGAGAATGTTGTGGATGACCCCATCATCCGCCCCTCCATGAATGCCGTGGCAAAAACATACGAACTGGCCCACAATCCGGAATATCAGGACATCATGGTGGCCACGAGCCACCTCTCCGGGAAGCCCATCAACCGTTTCACCCACATTCATCAGAGCACCTTGGACCTGGTCAAGAAAAGCAAAATGGGAAGACTCCTCGGACGTCACACCGGGTGCTGTTTTCAGCGATGCGTGGGCATGGACAGCCTGAACGCCCTCTCCATCGTTACCTACAATCTGGATGCCAAGCACAAGACCTCCTATCACGACCGCTTCCTGAAATATCTGGCCTATGTTCAGGAAAAGGATCTCACCTGCGACGGCGCCATGACCGATCCCAAGGGGGATCGGCGTTTGCCGCCCCACGGGCAGGCGGACCCGGACCTCTATCTGCACGTGGTTGAAGAAAGGGAGGACGGCATCGTGGTGAGAGGCGCCAAGGCCCACCAGACCGGGGCCGTGAATTCCCACGAAATCATTGTCATGCCGACACTCAGCATGCGGAAGGAGGACCAGGACTACGCCGTATCCTTTGCGCTACCCAGTGATGCCCAAGGCATCCTTTACATCATGGGGCGCCAATCCTGCGATACCCGAAAATCGGAAGGGGGAAACATGGATCAGGGCAACCTCATCTACGGGGGACACGAAGCCCTGGTGGTTTTCGATGACGTTTTCGTGCCATGGGATCGCGTCTTCATGTATAAGGAATATGACTTTTCAGGGCAGTTGGTGGAGCATTTCGCCGCCTATCACCGGCAGAGCTATGCCTGCAAGGTGGGCGTGGGAGACGTCCTCATCGGCGCGGCTCAAACCGTGGCCGAATATAACGGGGCTGAGCGGGCGTCACACATTAAAGACAAAGTCATTGAAATGAATCACTTAAACGAAACCCTGTTCTGCGGCTGCATTGCCTGCGCCTCCGAAGGACACAAGGAGCCGAGCGGCACCTATGCCGTCAATACCCTGCTGGCCAATGTGCACAAACACAATGTGACCCGTTTTCCCTATGAGATTTCGCGACTGGCCCAGGATATCGCCGGCGGACTCATGGTCACCATGCCCTCTGAAAAGGATTTGAGATCTCCCGAAACCGCCAGGTGGGTGGAAAAGTACTTCAAAACAAACCCGGATACGGCCACTGAAGACCGCCTTCGCATTCTCCGACTCATTGAAAACCTCTGCCTCGGTACCGCGGCCGTGGGGTACCTCACCGAATCCATGCACGGGGCCGGATCCCCCCAGGCCCAGCGCATCATGATTTCCCGTCTGGTGAATCTCAAAGAGAAGCAAAAAGCGGCCAAACGGCTCTGCGGCATAGAGACCCAATCGTGATGCCGCGGCAAAAAAAGGAAAGTGCGCCCCTCCGTGTTGCCGTAAAATACTGCGGCGGCTGTAACCCGGGATACGACCGAGGGGCTTTGGTGGCAGAGCTTCAAAGGAAGCTTAAAGGTAAGATCCTTCTGGTGGCCCCCCATGAGGACCCCGACCGCTTCATCGCCGTTCAGGGGTGTTCCACGGCCTGCGCCGATTTGAGCCCCTTTGAGGAAGCGAAAGTCCTCCACATCACCCACGAGGAGGACCTTCCCTCCATGGTCTAAAAAAAGGGACGCCCTTTATATTTCCAGGTTTCAGCGTTCAGGTGTCAGCAGGGCATGGAAGTCGAGTCAAAATACAATTGTTTTCCTGAGAGGAAACCCAGTGGCCCCTTCTTTCTATCTTTTGCTCATGAGCAAAATACCCACAATGGCCAGAACAATGCCGATGGTGTTCAAAAGGGTGAGTTTCTCTCTGAAGGCCAGAAGGCCTATGGGGATGAGCAGACACGCGGTGAGGGCGTTACTATAAAGGGCAGCGGTACTGATGCTCCATCCGGTGCGGTAGGCGAACAGGAACCCCAGTTCAAAGGTGAAAATGGCAAAACCAAGCCCATAACTGGCCCAGTTCAGCTGTCGGAAAGCGGAGATGGAGATGCCGCTTTTACTGAAGAAAGGTGCGGCGATCATGGTGGTGACAATGGCCACGAAATAGGTTGCGATCATGGAGACGAACGGGTCTGCCTGCGGGTCGATGGACTTCTGGCAGAAATGGTAGGATAGCTGCGCAAATACGGTAAGGCTTATGGCCAGGTAATAGCCGGTCATCTTGAACCTCCGGATGGTTTGAATGAAATATCCCGTAAACGGGCCGGTTTCAAACTGTTCAATTTTCCCCATCAACCTCTCTTCCCTCGCGGTCATTTTCCGGCACCAAACCGGCCACCAGGGCATCCAGGGTCATTTGGATCAATCGCCCCAAATCCCGTTCCGTCACATGGCGGGAAACGGTTGTCAGGGTCGGCTGAAGTTGGCCGTCTATTGCCAGATGGCTGAACCCGTGGACCATGGACCAGCTCATACTGGCCAGCTCCTGGGGATTACCTGATCGAAAGACCCCGCTTTGCTGCCCCTGTTCAATGGCACTGAGCAGGTGGGCGAAAGCCCGGCTGACCGCCTGGTTCAGTTGGGGTCTCTGTCGCTCATTCATGAGCACGTCTCCGAACATGGTGCGGTAACGGGAGGGGTTTTCCAGAGCGAAATCGATATATGTTTTCCCAAGGGCTGCAATCCATTCAAGGGGTTTTTCACGCAAATCCGGGGAAAGCCCTTGGAATCTTTTCTCCAACTCCAGAAATCCGTTTTCCGCAAGGGCGCAGAGCAGTTCGCTCTTATCACGGAAATGACGATAGGCCGCGGTGTGGGACACGCCGATTTTGCGGCTCAGAAGACGCATGGTGACGGCGTCCATGCCCTGCTTGGCGATGAGATCTTCGGCGGTGCGGATGAGGCGCCGCCTCAAGTCTCCATGGTGATACGTGTTTTTCTTTGGGCTCATAAAAATCCATGGAAAATAATGTTGACAGCGGTAACATTTATCGATATGTTAACATCGTTAACATACATTACCCGATTCTACGGTTCCGGTCAAGACCGTTTTGGCCTTCCACCCGGGGGGGAGCGGCAATCGGTGTGCGGGCCCGTGGAAATGGATTAACAGGGTGCAAAAAACTTTTATGGAGGATCATGATTATGCCGACAATTAACGATTATGTTTCGGGAAATATCCTAAACCTCATCAAAAGAGGATTTCATCTCTTCGGGTATGTGAAAACCCCCTTGGTGGGCCGGTTTGTCACCAAATACGGGTCTTATGAAATGAACAAATGCGATCCCGTAAGAATATCCGCGGATGCCGCCGGCGAACTCATCCAAGGGTCCCGGAAATACGCCGTGGGACAGCGTGTCTGCAACGTGCTGTATGGCGGTGCCGACGCAGGGAAATCCGTTTTTCTGGACGAATTGGCGGTGGGATTGGTTCGGGCCGGAAAAGCGGATTACGTCCCCAGGGAAGAAGCGGTCCGAACCATTTGCCAGGACCGCAAGGGTCCCATCATGATAACGCGGGTTTCCGGCAAACACATGGAAATATGCCGGTCAATCCCTAAAAACTGCATCTACTGGAACGCGGAAAAGCACGGTTTGAAGTGCATCAAACGCCGTCAGGCCGCGTCTCAACCCACCGGGACCTGATCCGGCATCCGGATGAAAAAACCGCCCCCGCATGGGGGCGACCAATGATCCCTTTGTATCTTCACAGGCCTTTCGCAACCAAAAACCCCTCTTTTCGCCAATGGGACGGTCTGTTAAATGTAAAACCATAAACAAACATCCCTTTTTGCCATTGGTTGAAACAAAAATGTAATATTTCAAGAATCGTCATACTATTTTGTTGCGAATTTTTCAGCCTTGGCCTTTGATATTTCCCTGCACAGGGATCGGATTTTCACTCATTCATTTGATATTACGTGGTATTTCCAGATTTCTCACAAAAATGGTGTAATTGTTGCAAGAAAAGTGAACCGTTTTTGTTTAATCTCCTTCTATTCCCAAGACGTTGGTACGATTCATGGACAATTGCGATGAAGGTCGCCTCCCCGCTCACTCGGTCAATCAATATCTGGCGGAAATCGGAGCCGATCCGATTGATACGGAAAAGAAATATCAGGACATTTTTTACAATGCCATTGAAGGAATATTTCTGACCACGCCGTCAGGAAGATATCTGGATGTCAATCCCGCTTTGGCCGCCATCTACGGCTTTGCCTCACCAGAGGAACTCATCCGCCATTTCAAAGACATAAAGCACCAACTCTACGTGGATCCCAAACGACGGGACGAATTTGCCCGAATTTTACACCGGGACGCAAAGGTCACCAATTTTGAATCCCAAGTGCGAAAAAAGAACGGCGAAATTATTTGGATTACGGAAAATGCCAGGGCGGTCTATGACCAAGAAGGCGAGATAAGCTATTACGAAGGGACGGTGATGGACATTTCCGACCGCAAACGGGCGGAAAGGGATCTCCGAATACAGCGGGCCAACTTCTCGCAATTGTTCGAAAATTCGCCTCAGGCAATCGTTATCATTGATAAAAACCGCAATGTGGTCAACTGCAACAAGGGATTTGAAGCGCTCTTCGGATACCGCGGGGTTGATATTGTGGGCTTTGGAATGCGCGCACTGATCGTTCCGGAGGAATTGCTGGTCGAATGTGAAAACATGCGCAACAGCATCCTCAAAGGCGAAACGGTTCAGTGCGAAACCGATCGCCGTCACAGGGACGGAAATCTGATACCTGTTTCCATGATTGCATTTCCCATACGGATCGGTGAGCACATCAATGGCATCATCTATATCTATCAGGATATTTCGGAGCGCAAATCTTTTGAAGAACAAATCACCCATCAGGCTTTCCACGATGCTTTGACGGGTCTCCCCAACCGAAAACTCTTTTCGGAACGGCTGGATCGCTCCTTGGAAAGGAGCCGAAGGCGGCCGGAACTCTGTTTTGCACTTCTGATGATCGATCTGGACAAGTTCAAAACCATCAACGACACGTTCGGTCATCCCGTGGGGGACCAGCTCTTGATCGAAGTCGGCGAAAGGCTCACCACCTGCATCCGTGCAGTGGATACGGTTGCTCGTCTTGGCGGCGACGAATTTGCCGTCATCCTGGAGGAATTCAGGTCAAAACGTGAACTGACCAAGACCGTCCAGCGGATCCATGGCGCCCTGGGAAAACCGTTTACCTTTGACAACGCGGAAATCAGTTCCGGCGCCAGCATCGGCATTGTTCCCAACATACTTGAATACACCGTCGCTCAGAATATCCTGCGGGATGCGGATATCGCCATGTATCGTGCCAAACAGCAACAAAAAGGGATACTGATCTTTGACAAACGGATGCGCAGGGAATTGATGGATTCCGTAAACCTGGAAAACGATCTTCGTGAGGCCCTGGCCAAAGGCGGGCTCACACTCCATTACCAGCCCATCGTTTCCACCAAAGAGGAACGGTTGGAAGGCTTTGAGGCCCTGGCCAGATGGGAGCATCCTTTGCGTGGGATGATACCGCCCAATCGTTTCATCCCCCTGGCAGAGGAAACCGGACTCATTGTTGATTTGGGCAAATGGGTCATTACCGAGGCTTGCCGCGAATTGAAAGTCTGGCAGAAGACCTTCCACAAAGCCCGGAACCTGACGGTCAGCGTCAATGTCTCCATTCAACAGTTCGCCAAGCCGGGTTTGGTGGAACATATTGAGCAGGTACTCATAGAGAACCGTCTCAATCCGTTCTGTCTCAAAATCGAGGTGACCGAATCGGTCTTAATGCGGGATCCAAAACATACCATTAACGAATTGAATCGTCTCAGATCTCTGGGAATACAGATTGCCATCGATGATTTCGGTACCGGGTACTCTTCCCTCTCATACCTGCGACGCATCCCCGTAGATCATCTCAAAATCGATCGATCCTTTATCAACGGGTTTGAGCATCTTAAGGAGAGCCATCAAATCGTACAATCCATTATCGGCCTGGCCAGAAGCCTGGGGTTGTCCGTCATTGCGGAAGGGGTCGAAAACCGTGAGCAGCTGGACCGCCTGCGGGCCTTGAATTGTGACAAGGTTCAAGGGTACATGTTTTCCCGGCCCGTGGACAACAAAAATGCCATGGAGCTGATTCGGAAATCCTTTCGCCGGTGAGGCCCATCATCTCTCATATGGGGACACCAGCCGGCCGGTATTACAACCCACACCACCCGCATGCGCGCCACATCCCGTAGGGGCAGGCCCCCGTGCCTGCCCGTCTGTTCAGTCCACGCCCCCGCATGGGGGGGCGACTCCGGCGCTGAAAGCTGCCGGGTCCAATACTCTTTTGGAGTTTCTTAGGCGAACCTCCAAATGAACACCACACAAATGGCAAGCCCCATAACGAAAAAAAGCCTTTTCGGTCAAGCGAGGGTTTCGCCATCTTTAAAAAAACACTTGTATTGCCGCTTCGCTCATTATGACCTTTTTCGTTGTCTTGACAGTGGCGCCACTCAATGGTATCACTCGATCATGAATCGAAAGCATCGAAAAACGTTGGAACTTGTTTTCAAAAGACCTGTCAGCGGAAACGTCAAATGGCGGGAGGCGGCCTCTTTGTTGAAGGCCTGTGGTGCTACCATCGATGAAACCCGTTCGGGCTCAAGAGTGCATATTGAACTCGAAGGAAAAGATCTTCTGCAGCACAGGCCTCATCCCGCCCCTGTGATGGATAAGGGAGCCGTGACTTCCCTGCGAAAATTCCTGGAGCTTTGCGGGATAAGACCGTAATGGAGGCCAATATGCAAACGACAATGACCTGGAAGGGATACATCGCCAAGATTGAGTATGACCCTGAGATTCGTAAGTTTTACGGAATCGTCCAAAATGCCAATTCCGTAATTACATTTTACGGCTCATCGGTGGATGAGCTTGAACTGGAATTTGCCGCATCAATGACTGAGTATTTCAAAATATGCAAAGAAAAGGGTAAGCAGCCCGATAAACCCTATTCAGGACGCTTCAATGTGAGACTCTCACCCCATCTTCATGGCCAAATTGCCGCCGCTGCCATGAAAAATGGCAAAAGCCTGAATCAATGGGTCGCCGAGACCCTTGAACAGACATTGCATGAAAGCTAGTTTCGAGGCTTGCCACGAACTGAAAGTCTGCCAGAAGACCCGTAGACCACTACAAAATCGATCGATCCTTTATCAACGGGGACGAGCATCTTAAGGAGAGTCATCAAATCGTACAATCCACTATCGGCCTGGCCAGAAGCCTGGGGTTGTCCGTCATTGCGGAAGGGGTCGAAAACCGTGAGCAGCTGGACCGCTTGCGGGCCTTGAATTGTGACAAGGTTCAAGGGTACATGTTTTCCCGGCCCGTGGACAACAAAAATGCCATGGAGCTGATTCGGAAATCCTTCAAGAAGCTCCACGAGATGCGGCGTCAATTCCGTCTCCCGTTCAAGGGCCAGGTCAAGTACATCCTTAGGGTACTTGCGAAGACCTTCTTGATTTAAGACCTCAAGAATCTTTCCAATCGAATCATCCATTTACTTAACTCACCTCACTTTGGTCTAATCCGGAACCGAGGAGCCAAGAAAGTTTAAAGTTCCTTATGCTAATTCATTATTCTCCAAAAAACTGTAATACCCCCTCCGGCTGAAGATGATGTGATCAAGCACTCGGATGCCCAGGGTCTCACCGGCGGTCTTGAGTCCTCGAGTGATTTCCACGTCATCCTTGCTGGGGGTGACATTGCCGGTGGGGTGGTTGTGGGCGATGATAATGGCGGCCGCCCGGTCGGTGAGGGGGTCGGCAAAGACCTCCCGAGGGTGCACCTGGGTCTTGTTCACCAGCCCCACTGATCGGAAAGGGATTGGACTCCTTTCTGCAGGCGCTTTTCCCGGGGACGGTCAGTGACGGGGATGTCTGCAATCTTCTTCATGGGTACCCGGATACGGGATAAAATCATGCCTATCCGCTGAACAGTTTGCGCACCTCTCCCTGCCCCACAAGCTTTGAAAGAAGGTGATAATTATCCCTCTCAAAGCGTATGCGTCCGGCGATAATGGCCGGATGGATCCTCATTTCTTCAGCTATCCCTTTTACCTCTCTGGAAGAAACGGAACCCATAGCGCTGATGCGCTGCCAGTACCTTTTGGGAATGAGTGATGAAGAGGCAAGTTCATCCGCCTCCTGCTCAGCTCGATCCAGGCCGTCACGCTCGTGCTTCCGCAGGTCAAAGTCATCGACGATGATCTGTTTTTCCCCTGTCAGGTGCCTGGCGATGTGTACCAGTTCATGGACCAGGGAAAACCAGAAATTGTCGATTCGGTCGTACCGCAGGGTGAGCCCGACAACAGGGGAGCCATCGGGCAGAAGCATGGCCGCCCCATCCAGATAGGTCCTGGGCAAATGGGGAACGACGATCAAGCGAATCCCCTGTTTTTCAAGATATTCCCGGACCAGTATGGGACCGTTTCTGAAATAGCTCAGCCGGGCGATCTCTTTGAGGGCGGCGCTCTTTAACGCCCCCTTTTTGTAGGTCCGCTTCAACGTCCTTGCTTTGGCAAGCTCCAGAACGCGCAGGCACCAGGCTGAAACAGCATATTTGTCAGCCTTGGCGTTCATGCGGGGGCTGTGCCCCTGCCGCAGAAAAGCCACGGAGACCGCCTCAAGCCCGCCCGCCCGGCTGATCAAGGGACGCATCAGCTCCTCATTTTGATCACTGGCGTCGTTATTCGAGGCAAGCCATCCCCGTTTGACCATCTCCCCCACGGGGAACCGATGCCACTTAAGCCCTGAAAAAGTCTCAGGAAAAGCGGCGTCCGGTTCGTGGAGCAGGACCTCCGCCGGTATCCCGATGCCCTTGTTGAGCCCCCGCATCATGGACAGCGTAAGGGGTTTTTTACGGTTCATGACCTCCGACACCTTGCTTCGACTCCCTATAAAGGGAATGAGGTCCTGCTGTTTCAGGCCGAGTTGCTCCATTCGAAACCGTATGGCCTCAACCGGCTCCGGCAGATCCATGGGATAATGTTTCTCCTCATATATTTCCACGAGGGTGGAAAGGAGCTCAAGCTCATCCGCCTCGGGCGTGTCTGCTTCAGCATCCATTAGCGCTTCGATTCGGTTGAGCGCGAGGGTGTAATCCTCTTCTGTTTTTATCAGTCTGTTGATCATCAGATCACCCTCGCGTCGATTTGGTCATACTCCTTATGCGTCCCTACAAAGCGCACAAACACCGTCCTGGTGGGATAGTTGATTTTGACGACCAAACAATACTTGTTTCCCCCGATATTGAAGACGACCCGGTTGCCCTTAAGAAAGCTCGCGGAGCGGTATTTGGCTTTGATGTCCGAAGGGGATCGCCAGTCAGCATGTTCTGCCTCATAATACCAGGCCTCCAACGAGGCCCTTGGCACCCTTGCGGCCCGGCCGCCCGTAAAACGCCTTCAAGGTTTTCCTGGATATGATATGCATACCCCAATATGTTCCCCGATAAATGTCAAGACATATGTTCCCTTATCGAGAACATTTTAACATTTGTTTCCTTTCGATGGGCGAGGTTTTCTTTTGTGCTTTTTTGCCGTCCCGCCCTTCACGTCTGTTTTTTCGCGTTCAGCGCAAATTCTCGCAAGAAGAACCGATGCGGGTTCGTCATTGGGGTCCTGGGGCACCAGTTGGCCCCGAAAGGCTTTGGCGAGGATGGATAGTACGTAAGCATCTCCTATGCGGTTTTTTATCATGGCAGCTTAAGTAACATTGGCTACAGTTATCGTAAAAAGAATATCTCCGATTTGTGTACGGGTGCGTTTGCCTTCGATTTTGGCTGGAAGAGAAACATGAGCAGCTTTATCCAGAACCAACGAATCAGTCTTAATATCCTGAGCGCGAATAAACAAAGCACCTTCCTCTGAATAGAATTTCGCCCACCCTCTCGACCCGCTTGTAACCAGTTCAGACAGCTTTTTCAGATTTGAAGATTTCCAAACATGACACATCTCTGTTTCAGCATTTCTTTTCGTCTGTGGTTTTTCGTTCCTTTTCCTCCAATCCCTCGTCAACTCCCCCGAACAAGCAGCAGCAAGGACGGATTGGCGGAAGCGTTTGAGGATGGCGGGAACTATAGATTCATCTCAGCATTTCTAAACCGCCTGTGCGGCGGTCAACGAATCCCTATCGCCGGTGAGCATGGCATGTGATTTCTAAGCCGCCTGTGCGGCGGTCAACTGAAAGTCCCTCTGTCTTTTACGATTTCCTGCTTTCTAAGCCGCCTGTGCGGCGGTCAACGATGCATCAAAAGTCAAATGGCTAACGTATCTTTTCTAAGCCGCCTGTGCGGCGGTCAACAACTTCATTTTCGAACCGCTTTGCAGCAACCATTTCTAAGCCGCCTGTGCGGCGGTCAACAAACTGGTGGATCGGTACGGCACCGATACATTTTTCTAAGCCGCCTGTGCGGCGGTCAACTAAAGGCAAGTTTTTTCATGGCTGACTCCTTGATTTCTAAGCCGCCTGTGCGGCGGTCAACACATGCCCGACCTCAACGCCGTCCGTCAGAAATTTCTAAGCCGCTTGTGCGGCGGTCAACAGAATGAAACTGCAACAGAATCCGCATATACCTTTCTAAGCCGCCTGTGCGGCGGTCAACGATATGCTCCTATGACGTGCCGATTGTCCCCAGTTTCTAAGCCGCCTGTGCGGCGGTCAACTCGAAGCCGACGCAGGCCCGCCCCAGCTCCACTTTCTAAGCCGCCTGTGCGGCGGTCAACGAAATGGGTGTCGGGTTGGGGTGATCCGTATATTTCTAAGCCGCCTGTGCGGCGGTCAACTTCCCGCAATCGGGGTGATTCCTCGATCATCGTTTCTAAGCCGCCTGTGCGGCGGTCAACATGCATACGGTCCCAACGAATTAATGCGCATGTTTCTAAGCCGCCTGTGCGGCGGTCAACATCATCAACGACGTGCGGCGCCGGATCCATGATTTCTAAGCCGCCTGTGCGGCGGTCAACGGCCAAGTTCCATCAACACTTGCCTTTCAAAAATTTCTAAGCCGCCTGTGCGGCGGTCAACCACATGAGAGCTTCCGATTCAGTGTCATGTGATTTCTAAGCCGCCTGTGCGGCGGTCAACAAAACCAAAAAGGGAGGATTTGCAAATGACATTTTCTAAGCCGCCTGTGCGGCGGTCAACACGGCCGTGAAACTGGCTGCTACACGCGATGATTTCTAAGCCGCCTGTGCGGCGGTCAACTTTTGTCATTTGTCTCGCCTCCATTATTGATGGTCTCGTAAAAAGTCAGAACGCGGTCAAGCCGATATTATGAGCATTTGCTCAAAACGGGTGCGGTACAGGGCGGCCATTTTTTTCACCTCA
>JANQDY010000236.1 GCA_028278625.1 Thermodesulfobacteriota bacterium | reverse complement strand
CAAAATGGCGTCATGGTCCAAAAACAGGTCCTCCATGATATTGTATCCCGGCCACTGATCAGAGCAGACCGGTGTCCAGGCGGCCGGCACAAAGGAGATGACCACATTCTTATTGCCCCGGAATTGGGACAGGGTGACGTTTTTTCCGGACAGGGATGGGAGCGCAAAATCGGGGGCCGGATCCCCAGGTCGAACCTTGAGCCGGCTGTCTTTCGGCTTTAGGGGACCCTGATCGTAGATATTCTCTTTAAAGGCATCGGACCGTCCGAAGGCGCCGCCACAAAGCCCCGGAACCGCCGAGACACCGATCATGAGTGCCAGCGCCATGGGCTTCATACAGGTTTTCCAAGTCATGTCATTTCTCCAGACCGGCTTTTTCAATGATCATATCCACAAAATGGTCCAATCCGCCAAGACCGCCGATTTTTCGATGGATCACCCGGTTCGTTCCGTCCTCTTTGAGCCGTATTCCGATGAAGCAGGGTGTTCGCACTTGGCCGAAGATCTCGTGAATCTTGAAACCACCATCTGGAAAGAGGGGGAATCGAATGTTGTAGCGCTTCCTGAACACATTCACCTCAAAGGGGGAATTGCCCACCCCGATGCCGATCACCTTGATCCTGTCCTTTAGGGATGGGGTGCCCTCGATTTTCTTAAAAAGCCGGTTAACGATGGGCGCTTCCACCTGGCAATGGGGACAGTACATGCTGAAGATTTCAATGATGACAACGGGGGCCTTGATGTCTGGGGTTTTGAAATCACCTGTTTCCGCTGAGATTCCCAAATAAGCCCGATGAGAAGGATCCTCGGGAACGGGAAGGGTGAAAGAGGGTAGGGGCTCTCCCGGTTTTACCGTCTCCGCGGCCAGGTTTCCGGGACATAGGGCAAGTCCCATAAAGATGACAGCCCGGATGCAAAGGGTTCTCATGACGGATCTTCCTCATACCGGAACGGAATATGAGCGCCTTTTCCGTTAATGGTGGCTTTTGTGCAATCAACCGGACAGCCGGTTTAAGAAGGTCCAATCCCGGGAGAGATCCGCGAGCGATCGCCCCATCTTCTTAAAGGCCGTCTTTCGGTCCATCCCCGTGGGAATTTTCTCCACCTGGGCATATTCATAGTACATTTTGGGCACATCCGAAAGAAGATAAAAGACCCTCAGGTCTTCAAGCCCCGTGAGGGTGGCCCTGGGGAAACGATTCTTCACCCTGTCCAGGCGCTCCTTTGCCAGGGCCACCATCTTGTCCCGGTCCCCGAAATTCATGGCCCCGGTAGGACATGTTTTCACACAGGCCGGCACAAGGCCGTTGTGCACCCGGTCCACGCACATGGTGCATTTGGACATGTATCCGGTTTTTTCCTGGGCTTTGGGGATATTGAAAGGGCAGGCATCAATGACGAAATCCGGATCGGTCTTCTTCAATTTGTCGGTGTAAAGAACCGCTCCGGTCTGACTGTCGATGATAATGCCGCCCGATACCTCGCCGTCCACCGCCTCTTTACAGGGCGGCGCCAGGCAGTGCCGGCACTGGTCCGGAAAAAAATACCATACCGGCTTGTTGTCCGGTCCGTTGTGTTCCTGAAACCGCACCAGTTTGTAGGTGTCAAAGGAGAAATCCTTGGGGTTCTGCATGCTCCCCCATTGATCGGTTTTGGTGGCCGGCAGCCGGTTCCATTGCTTGCAGGCAATCTGACACCCTCGGCAGGCCGTGCATACGGTCGTATCAATCAAAATCGCTTTCCCACTCATCAGATCACCTCCTTTTATGCCTTTCTCACATTGACCATAAACGCCTTGGTTTCGGGAATCCGGGTATTGGGGTCTCCCGCAGACGGGGTCAGGATATTGGCGGAATCACCACCGTTTTTGGGATGTACCCATCCGTAGTGCCAAGGCAGGCCCACCTGATGAATGATATTCCCCTGAACCTTGAAGGGTTGCAGCCGAAGCGTCACCACGGCAACCGCTATGAGACTGCCCCGGGCCGATTCCACGACCACCTTTTCACCATTTTTGATTCCCTTCATTCCGGCCAGTTCCCTGCTCATCTCCACAAAGAGCTGCGGTTCCGTGGCCAGGAGCCACGGCTGCCATCGGGTCATGACACCGGTCTGCCAGTGTTCGCAGACCCGAAAAGTGGTCCCCACGAACGGATACCGGGGATCGCAGCTCTTGTAGATGTCCATGGGCGTTCGGTAGGTCACCGCCACCGGATTGTGGAGCTGTGCCGACAGGGGGTTCTTGGCAATCGGGCATTCAATGGCTTCATAATGCTCAGGGAGGGGACCGTCGACCCTGCCGGGCCCGAAGATCTGGCCATGCCCCTCTTTCTGCATGATAAACGGGTATTTGGTCTTGGGGTTGGGCGTGCCGTCGGGATTCTCCATTGGGGGCCATCCGCCGTCTGGCACGTCCCCCACCCAGGTCCCTTTTCCGCCATTGGCTGAAGCATTCCAACTGATGACAGGGCTTCCGGGATCCCAGGGCTTTCCTTTTAGATCCACCGATGCTCGATTGTACAGGATCCGGCGGTTCACCGGCCAGCACCAGGCCCATTCCGGGTTCAGGCCGATGCCCTCTTTTTCCCGAACCCGCCGCGCCGCCATGTTCCCTTTTGCCGTATAGGAATTGCAGTAAAGCCAGTTGCCGCTGCTGGTTGACCCGTCATCCTGCAAAAAGGCAAAGCTGGGTACCAGGTCTCCCTTCTTGAAGTGCTTTCCTTTGACCGTCGCGTCTCTTTGAAAATACCCGTTGATCTCCCTGGCCACAAGGTGCGCGTCAAAATGGCCGCGGGTCTCGTAATCCCATTTGAGGTTTAAGATGGGTTCCGGATAAACACCTTCATTTTCATACAGTCCCTTGATCTTGTTGCCCAGGGCCATGAGGATGTCTCCGTCGGGTCTGGCCTGTCCGGGCGGATTGGCGGCCTTGTAACGCCACTGCATCCATCGGCCGCTGTTGGTGATGGACCCCTCCTTTTCAACGGATACGGCACAGGGGAGGAAAAAGACCTCTGTTTTGATCTTTTTGGGATCCATTCCCGGCCCTTTCCAGAAGGACCCGGTTTCATTGTCAAAGATATTGACATTCACCATCCAGTCCAGTTTGGCAAACCCATCCCTGTTTTTCCGGGCGTCGGCCCCCGATGCCGCCGGGTTCTGACCCCATGCAAAGAAGCCCGTGAAATCCCCCCGGTACATGGCATCAAAGAGATCCAGCCATGAATAGGTCTTGCCGTCGTCCAGCTTGGGCATCCAATTGTACCCGAAATCGTTTTTCCGGGTTGCCTTGTCTCCGAAATAGCTTTTGAGCAGACTTACGGAGTATTTGGGATAATTGCCCCACCAGTTGGCGCTCAAGGGATCATGGGTTTTGGGTGTGTACTTATCATTGTAAGCCTTAAGTGTTGGTTGTGAGGCCTTGGGCGTTTTAAGGTACCCGGGCCATATGTGAAAGAGGATGCAGTGATCCGTGGAGCCCTGCACATTGGATTCTCCCCGAAGGGCATTCACGCCGCCGCCGGCCATGCCGATGTTTCCCAAGAGCAGTTGAATAATGCTCATGGCCCGGATGTTCTGGGTGCCCACCGTGTGCTGGGTCCATCCCATGGCGTACATGATGGTGCCTGCCTTTCCCTTTTGGCCGGTGGCAGTGTACATGTCGTAGATTTTCCGCAAGTCCTCCCCGGGAGTTCCGGTGATGCCGGATACGGTGTCCAAATCGTAACGGCGGTAGTGCTGCTTCAGCAGTTGCAGCACGCACCTCGGGTCCTCGAGGGTGCGATCCTTTTGAGGGTTCCCTTTTTCATCGGTCTTAACGGCCCACACGCTTTTATCGTATTTATGGGCCTTGGGATCGTATCCTGAAAAGAGGCCGTCTTTGAAGTCATAGGTGTCTGCCACCACAAAGGATGCGTTGGTGTAGGCTGCCACGTATTCCTTGAAATACCGCCCGTTTTCCAGAATGTATTTGATCATTCCCCCCAGAAAAGCGATGTCCGTTCCCGATCGAAGGGCCGCATAGAAATCGGCCTTGCTGGATGTGCGGGTAAACCGGGGATCCACGCTGATCAAACTTGCCCCATGTTTCATGGCGTCGGTGATCCATTTAAAGGAGATGGGGTGGTTTTCAGCGGGATTGGACCCCATCACCAAAATGCAGTCGCTGTTTTTGATGTCGATCCAATGGTTGGTCATTGCGCCGCGTCCGAACGACTCTGCCAGAGCCGCAACCGTGGCGCTGTGTCAGATACGGGCCTGATGTTCGATATAGACCAGGCCCAGGGACCGCATGAGGGCCTGGATCAGCCAGCATTCCTCGTTATCCAGGGCCGCACTGCCCACACTGGCGATGCCCATGGTGCGGTTGACCACCTGGTCCTTGTCATTCTTGTGCACAAAACTGGCATCGCGGCTTTTTTTAACCCTTTCGGCAATGGTTTCAAGTGCCCAGTCCCAGGAGACCGTCCGCCATTTAGTGCCGTAGGGGGTCCGATACATGGGTGCGGTGATGCGGTTATCATTGTTGGCCAGTTGACTCAATGCGGCCCCTTTTGCGCACAATGCCCCTTCATTGATGGGATGCTCCGGATCTCCCTCGATATTGATGATTTTTCCGGCCCCCGTTAGTCCCGTGCTGCAGATGACGCCGCACCCCACCGCACAGTAGCAGCAGATGCTGGTGGTCTCTTTGGCAAACCGGAGTTTCAGGGTTTGCCCGTGGGCTTTGACGGGCTTCAAATCAAGGCCCAGACCCATGATCGCCGCACCCGCGGCCGAGGCCCCTGTGATCTTAAAGAAATCACGACGCGTTATATCCATACGGTCTCCTTTTGGTTCCTAATGAAAATCGTGGTCCCGGGCAAGCAGGTCCAGATGGAGGGTGGCCAGATTCTCAAGCGCCGGCGGTGCCACCTCTTCAAAAGACCTCATGTCCATTGTTTTGATGTATCGACCGCATTCCCGGCAGAAATAGATGCGGAACCCCTCCTCCTGTTCCGCCTCGAAGTACCCCAGTTTGTCTTGTTCCTGGGTGTTGCAGAAAGGGCATTTGATCCGGCTAAAGGACCATTTTTCGCCGCACAGTTCACAGCGGAGATATCGCTTCCCGGACTTTTCAAAAAAGGCCATGAGCGGCCAGGAGCCGCAAAAAGGGCAGTATCCATGGTGCCATTCGGTTTTGTCAAGATCCGCCGAGACTGACTCGCGGAACAAGTGGATGTAAGGTTTAAGGGCTGTTTGTCCCAGAAAGAGCAGTGTCTGGGGGTCCAGGTTTACATCTTCTGAAATCCGTGACAATTTGATATCATCCTGTTCTAGAATCCTTCTAAAAAGGGCCTCGCCCCATAAATCATCTGATGTGACACGCTCAAGGGCCTTTTTAAGGCCCGCCGCATCTTTTCGGTCCGTTTCTGACAGGTGCTTCAGAAACCGCTTGAGCAGACGGGATGCGGCCCCGAAATCCACGGGCAGATCCTCTCTGTCAAAAAGCGGGAACCCTTCCCGGTGTCGAACCCATTCCATTGGTTCTTTGGGCGCCACCGGCACAATGTCCGGGATTACCCCATCCATCAGCACCACCAGGTCTCGAAAAGCGCTCAATGCCACCTTTGAAGCAGGTCTTTGCCTTATCAGTCGGTCCAAATGATGCAGCATGTCTCGAACCACGGGCATCTCCTTTTCACTGGCGGGGATCAATGCAGAGAAAAGGGTATATAATCAGGATACCGGGTGTCAATGGCATTCATGCGCCACTTGATTTTCATTGCATTTTGATTTTTCTGTCCATATTATCCACCATCAAGGCGCTTGACCAATTCATTTCTTTGACAGGGGGGAACCCGCTTTGAAGCGTTATGCCCTTTGGCTGTCTCAATCCGTATTTGTTATCCTGCTGGGTCTTCTTGCCCCTGCAACCGCTGCCAGAACCGACCAGACACATCTGAGCAGGCTTGTAGAAACAAAACAGCAACTCCTCATTGAAGCCGGCCGCTACTTTGACGAAATTCTGCCGGAAAAAATGGCAAGAATCCGTGCCTATGAAGCCACCCTGGCCGACTACCTGGCCAGGGCACACCAATTGAGATTCCTGATCGGCATGAGTGAATCAAACCCCTTTGAGGTACGCATGTACTTCAAGCAGGCTTCGGAACTGAGCAAGGGTCTTGAAAGAGAGACACGGACGATCCGTGGTATGGCTCAGGAAATCCGGATGAATCTTGCCATTGTGGAGACGGCCCAGGAAGACCTGCGGTTTGTTTTTGAAACCGCTGTTTCCAGGGAACAGAAAGAGAACGCCCAAACCCTTTTAAAAGCGCTTGACGGATTTGAAAGCTCCCAATTGAAACTCAAAAAACCGCTTCAGAATGTTCTTTCAGAGACGAAGAAAGCGGAAGAAATGCTGGCCAAATGGGATCAGGAGCTTGAAAAGGAGATGGCCGGGGTCTGGACCGTCTACTTCACGAAACCCCTGTTCATGGTATATGAAGAGGACCTCTTAAAAAAAGTACTGCTCACATGGACCCTATGGACCCACTCATTGGGGCCTACGCTCAGATCCAAACTTCCCGATTCCTCTGCCGAATGGGTGCAGTCAGGCGTCTTTTTTCTGGTGTTCGGGATCATCTGTTATTTCATTTTCAAATGGTTGCTTGGCCGAATGCGGATCCTGTCGGACGGCAATCATGAACAGTGGATCGATATATCCAACAAAGCGGTTTTTCCTGTGGCGCTGTGTGGGGCCTTCTGGGCTGCAACCGCGGTCGGGGTGTTTCCCGAGAACGGGCTTTTTTACAGGCTGGCGGTCATTTCAGGCATCTGGGCCGCCATTATTTTGGGATGGGGATTGCGGAATATCAAACTCAGATCCGAGGTTCCCTCACCCCTCTACCCCCTGTTTTATCTTTTTACGGCAGGTATCATCGCCCAAATGGCCAACATGCCCCTTCGTCTCCTGAGCGTGTTGTGGCCCATAGGCGTCGGCATCATGATGTGCATTCTGCGGTCATATGCCCGAAAATTCAGGGACCCCGGCCCCCGCAGGCTGATCCGTTTTTGTTTCTGGTGCGGATTTCCCATCATCGGGCTTTCTTTGGCCGGTTTTACCTTTCCGTCCGTTGAGATCTTTTTGACGCTTTTTCTCTGTTGCATCCTGTATCAATTCGCTTTGGCACTTTCGGATCTGATCCGGAGAAGGCTGGCCCGGCTGCAGGAAAAGGATCATTCCCTGTTTCGTTCCGCCGGCACCAGCCTGGGGATTCCCGCCATATGGTTTGGCGCCGTGGGTGTCATTCTTCTGTGGCTGGCGGACCAGTTCGGGCAATCGGAAATTGGGACGATGGCCCAAAGAATACAGTTCAACTGGCAGGACATCGACATCGGTTTCTTCCAGATTGTTGCGGCAGTGGGCCTTTTTTTTGTGGTTAAGCCGCTGGTAGCCGTGCTCAAGGGGGCCGTTCGAAGGGTGGCGGAAAAATCGAATGTGGATGATGCTGTCATGATGCCCGTCCAAACCGTGGTGGTCTACGGCGTCTGGGGCATTTACGGCCTATTGTTGCTCCATATCATCGGCGTCAGAATGAGCTCCATTCTGGTCCTTGCGGGGGGGATGAGCGTGGGAATCGGGTTCGGCCTGCAACACATCATCAATAATTTTGTAAGTGGTGTGATCCTGTTGTTCGGCCGGTCCGTGAGGCCGGGGGATGTCATCGAGCACGAACTGGTCCTTGGGGAAGTGGAAAAAGTGACCATACGGAATACCCTGGTACGGACCCGGGATGACACCACCATCATGATCCCCAATTCGCACCTTGTCTCCATGCCCTTCGTCAACATGAGCCGCGACAGCCGGGCGGTAAGACTGATTGTGGCAGTGGGGGTCGATTACGGCAGTGATCCTGACCAGGTCAAGCAACTGCTCCTTGAGTGCGCCGGCCAACACCCGGATGTCCTCAATACGCCCCTTCCCAGGGTCCGCTTTGAGGATTTCAAAGACAGCTACCTCGATTTCCGACTCAAATTCTGGGTGAATTTTACAGGTTCCAAACGGGTTGCATCAGACCTCCGCTTCAGCATTTTGAAGAAATTCAGGGAGCATAAGGTGGAAATCGCGTTCCCCCAGGTGGATCTGCATTTCAAGAATACCAGCCCCAAATCCGACATATTGAATGGTTTTTCCAAGCACGAGAGTATCGTCAAGAACCATTAAGAAAGGTTTTAACCTCTTTCATCAGCAAATTTTCGAAAGGCCTCGAAATAAGCGTCAATTTCCGGGGGAACGGCAGTGAATCGAACGGGGGAGAGGCCACTGTCTTTGTTAGAAGCCTGGATTGCCTTGGCATAAAAATGTCTATTTGCCAGCTTCTCGTTGACGTCTCTGAGATTCATCTTAATGTTGGCAAGGGGTTCAATCCCTTGGGTGAGGGAAAGGCCGGCACCGGTCTTTGAAAGCCAATGAATGAATCCTTCAAATTCCTTCCCTTCGGTATCCTTTCCTTCAAGAAAATGGTATCGAATGGGAATCGGCGTTGAAAGGTTCGACTGTTCAGGTTCATGAGCTTCGAGAACCGTATGGTAATCACCCGAAATCCCGCCCACTTCATATATCCTGAGGGGCGTCTCGGATCCTTTTGGAAACACATCCCGCTGGGAATCGATGCGCAGCTTGTCCCCCAATCCCTCATAAAGGGATTCGGAAACGAGAATCTGCCCTCCCACGGTGTAGGATTCGATGCGGCTCGTGAGATTGACGCCGCTTCCCACAACGGCGTATTTGCTTCTTTTGCTGGAGCCCACATTGCCGACGATCACCTCGGTTTCATTCAGACCGATGCCCATTTCAAGCTCCGGCAGACCCTTTGAGCGGTTCTTTTGGTTGACCGTCATCATGGCATTCTGCATGTGGATGGCGCAGGCAACGGCCCGTTCGTTCCGATCCGGCATTTCCTGGGGTGCGCCGAAAATTACCAATAGGGCGTCTCCGATGATTTCATTGACAGTTCCGTTATAATTATCAATGACTTGCATCATGACATCAAAGTAGCCGTTGAGCATCTGCACCACTTCTTCCGGTTTCATGCGCTCGCACAGCGCCGTAAATCCCCTCAGGTCCGTCATCATAAGGGTAACGTTTCTTTTTTCCCCCCCAAGTTCAAGGGAGGAGGGGTCTTCAATCAGGGAATTCATGACCTCGGCGGACAGGTAACGGCCGAACATTTTTTTGAGCAAGGCGGCCAGTTCGTCCGATTTTTGCCGCTCCTGGTCCAATTGCTTGTAAGCCTGATCCCGCTGTTTCAGTGTGTTCTCTATCTCTTTGTTTTTCTGCAATAATTTCTGATTGGCCGATCTCAAATCCCCTTCAGCCCTGTCAGCGGTTCTCACATAGGAATTGATGAGCATCGCCATAAGGAATAAGGTGGCCAGGCTGTTGGTGAGATATAAAAGATGGTAAATGAAATCGGGAGCCTGATATATCCCACCATTTCCGCAAAACAGATAGAGTATGAAAAAACTGAAGGCAACAACGAGAATCAAAAAAAAGCGGATTCTGTTATTCCAGTTGGCATTAAAAAACACGAGACCCGCCAGGTAGATGAGAAAATACTGAAAGCCGCTCTCCCATCCCAGGAAATAGACACCTCCCACCTGATGAAAAAAGAGCTCAAAGAGTGCCAGTGAAAATGCCAGACTGTGACGGCCCCGCCGGTTCAGATAAAGCGCTGAAGTAAAAATCGGGACACTTAGAATGAAATTAAAGTACACCATGGGGTACACCTTGAGCCACAGGAAGAAGAATCCCAGTGACAGGTGGCCCGTGGCCCCGAACAGATAGGCGATCTGAGTGATGGTGTACAGTTTGATGTTTTGGGGCCTTACGGTTTCCGGCACTTTCAGGAGTTGTCTCATATGATTCCTCGGCAAAGGAATTGGCCGCCATGGGGCCGTTATTTTTCTGTCAGCAGACCGCTATCCACCATCTGTTGAAAGAAATCGTTCATGGATTCCTTTAAGGGGCGGTACTGCATGTCCAGTTCCCGAATGCTCTTGCGGTTATCCCCTTTCCAGGGAAGGTTGACATTGAGGGAGACGACCTTTCGGGTCATGGCCTTGTTGACCATGGGCCCCGCTATCCACACAAGCCACTTGGGCATGGTTTTGCGCGGGATGGGGTAGTTCTTTCCGTATTTTTCAAGAAGGGTTTCGGCCATGCTGGGAAAATCCGTGTTGTGTCCCGATGTAATGTAGCGCCCCTTTGCTTCCGGAATAAATGCGGCCCTGTAATGGGCTTCCGCAACGTCGCGGACATCCACCGCACCAAAACCGAAATTGGGGACCCCTGATTTCATGGAACCGTCACCAAACTGTTTTACGACTTTGAAACTCTCCGATGTTGCACGGGGATTGATTCCGGGTCCTAAAACCAGGGTAGGATTGATGGTAACAAGATCCCAGCGGTTCTGTGCTTCATTGATTTTCCAGGCCTCCTTTTCCGCCACGGTCTTGGAATAGGAATAGGGCTGGTGGTCAAGGGATGAACTGGTGTTCCAGATCTCTTCCGTGAAAATGCCGTTCGGTGTTTTTTGAAGGTCTGCATTGTCCCCATAGATGGCCGCGCAACTGCTGGTGAGGACCACTCTGTTGACCGAAGGGTTTCGATTCGCTTCTTCCAGCACGTTGCGGGTGCCCAGAAGCGCCGGATCGATCAACTCCTTTTTCGGATCATCCACATTGATCTTGAAAGGCGATGCCGTATGAAAAACGACCTGACATCCCGCCATGGCTTCCCCATAAGACCCCGGCTGCAAAAGATCCGCTTTGAAGTAGTTGATCTTGCCGGGCGCATTTTCCGCGATGCCGTTGAGGTACTTCAGTTTTTCGAGGTTATCCGGATCACGGACCGCCGCATGCACCGTGAGGCCTTCCTCAAGGAGTTTTTTGACGATCCATCCCGCAACGTAGCCGGTGGCGCCGGTAACCATCACCGGAAGCCGTTTATCCACTTTTGACAATTGATTTCCATTCTTACCAGACATTCCTGACTCCTTCCATACTGTGATACGCTTCCATAGAAGATAATCGGGAAAGGATTCGAGGGCAATAGCGCATGGCGCCATTTTTAATTCCGATGACGCCAATTTTTCTTTGATCCCAACACGAAGAATCGGAACAATGAAAAAGATCCTTTCATTCAAAAATGTCAGGGTTGGTGGCACATGTGCCGGCTCTTTTCCCTTGATCCACTGGTGTGTTTTTCCTATACTCCCCTAAAGAAGGCAATATTTCATCACCAATAACTTGTCACCAGGAGGAGAGGAGACCGTAACAAATGATCAAGATATTACAATTTGCCCCTCGGCGCCGGAACGGTCTTTTGTCCAATCTGGTTTTGGCGGCCATCCTGACGGGGTTGCTGTTTTCCGGCTGCAGTTCGGACGACTCGTCCGGCCAAGGCACGGCCATGACCTTGATCACAAATGCCAACGGAGGAACGTATGATGCGGGTTCGGTTTGGATCGCTTTCCCTCCGGATTCCGTGGCATTTGATGTCCTGGTGACTGGAACCGTTGTGGAAACAGGCTCAATCCCACCCGATATCACACCCTTAAGCGAGGTCCACCAAATCAGTTTGTCAGATGCGGACGCATACAACGCCGACACGGCGGTCATTTCATTTGATCTGGATCAGAGTGGAGAAGGAATCTTCGTTTTTCACTCCGGTGACGGCATCCAATGGAATATCATCGGCGGAATATTCGAGGGTACCACCGTATCAGCAAACGTCCCGGGGTTTTCCTACTTTTTCGCCGGAAAGGTAACCTCCCCCCGGGAGCAGCATACCCTCACATTCCGAAATGATTCAAATGAGAGCGGCTCGGTATGCATCTACCAGTACAACCGGGATGTAGGTTCCTATCAAATCATGCCCCTTGCCTGGTTTGCCAAATATACCTATCCCAACACGCAAATCAGGTTCACTTGGTCACAGGCGTATTCCTTCTGTTGGGCCATGACCGGGCAATTGCGGCCCGGGGTCTTGTTTCGGTCGTCCCAAACCGCTAACGCCGATCTCTCATCTTATAACCAGATCACGCTGGAAGGTTCCGGCGGTTACTACTCTTTCACAAATCAAACATCCGGACCGTATCCAGGCAGGTTGTTTATACGATTGGGCGGTGGCATTCAAATGGATGAAATATCCGTTGGTATCGGCATGAGCGGATCTCCCATATATGCCATGCAGGCCATGCCCAACTGGACGGTGGCTTTTGATCCATCCTCTCCTAAGTACTGGATAACATTTGGTAATTACAGATTGGGAGAAGTGCTGGACCACAACTCGGTGACCAATAGGGCGGAAATCGTTTTTCCCGAGGGCGTCTATTCCATGACCGCGGTGTTACGCCCGGACCTGACATGGGTCATATCACCTGGTTCGGATCAATAAAGGAGGTCCCAATAAATGAAAATACTGTTTGCTTGCTTCAGCGCCACCGGAAATACCAAAAAGATTGGCGACACCATTGCCGCGCGCCTAACCGACCTCGGTGCGCAGGTGGAGAGACTGGACATCACCCCGCCCGAGGCCCGGGAACCGGGCATGGACTTCTCGCCTTTCCAGGCGGCGGTCTTTGGCTCACCCATTCATTCCATGCGAGCACCGCGATTGGTCCGTGAGTGGCTGGACACTCTGGAGGGGGCCGGTATGAAGTGCGCCACCTTTTTCACCTATGGCGGCTTTCAGGTCCATCCCACCCATTACGATACCAGGGAGCGGTTGGGCCGGCGCGGCTTTACGGTGGTGGCTTCGGCCGAGTTTTTGGGGGCCCACACCTTCAATCTGGGGGGCTGGCAGTCCATGGCCGGCCGACCGGCGGACGAGGATATGACGTCGGCCACCCAATACGCCGACGCCATTTACAGGAGATTCAGCGGTGAAGATCCGGCGGTGGTGGGAGATCTGAACCCCGGTCCCTACAGCGAGGAGCAACTGGACATGTTCGAGGGATTCCGCTACAAAGCGGTTTCCCAACTCCCCACCCGGTCCGGCGCTGAGTGCAGCATGTGCATGCTCTGCCAGGAGGAGTGTCCCGCGGGCGCCATTATGGCCGAAACGGGCGAGGCCCAGGCGGGCAAGTGCATTTGCTGTCTGCACTGCCTGCAAATCTGTCCTGATGAGATTCTGAAAATCAATGATATGACCGGATCATTCCGGTTGAAGATGGAAAACGATAAGGAAACCCCGGAAACTCTGGCGAAAAAGAAGAGCAGGCTGTATCTGTAACGGAAGTGCAGCGAATCGGCGAGGACATCCACACAATGATGGGTTTCTGATTCGGTGCCGTTGAACCGATTTTATGTTGGTCCAACGTTCAAAATGTGAGGGGTAGGGGTCCGGCGGTGTTCCGGAAACCGTATTCTCCCCCTCATGTTGTCACGTCCACCTCTGTCTTCCTGAACCTTATTAATTCCTCAGTGAACCAGTGAGCGCTTTTGACGGGAACTCCCCCGCCGCACCTCACCCAATACGGTTTGCCGCTCATGGTGCTTTTGGTGGCGCATGTTCAATAAAGTCTTCCGCGGTCCTGATGAGGCCTCTTTTGTTGAAATAGTCGTATTTTCTTTTGATATGACCCAGTGCCGTCCGGGAATCATACCAGGTGCCGTTTCGGTTGAATTCACAGTTGGAGGTCTTCAAATACGCTATCAGGTGCTGAATCTCTTTTTCGGTTTTGCTTTCAACCGTCTCCGCAAATGCGGTGGAGGAGAAGCAGAGCATGATCATCAGAAGGGCTGTTTTCATGTTTCAATTCCTTGGGCAAGGGGATCACAATGTGGTTGCGTTTAACAAATTCCTTGTATCCATAGACGTTATCTCCCATAAAGACCATCACAACGGCATTGGCCGGGCAGTTGTTGACGCATCCCAAACAAGCGATACAGCGATCCGTGTCTATCTTTTTTTTGTCAAGGTCGATGGCGCCGACCGGGCATTTCAGCAAGCAGGTACCACAGGCAATGCAATCGGTTTTGCTGATGGTATGCCGGCTGATCAGCAATTTGGTCGACCAAATGGAAGGGGATGATTTGAGACATTCCCGAAAATCGAATCCTTTATGGAATTTGATGGATTGTCCCGTTTGAACATGCTGCAAGGCGTTTTCCGCAAATCCCCGCATGTCCTTGTAAGACTTCTGATCCGGCAAATTGCTGTATTTCAGAACCCGTTCCACCCTTCCCGTGGACCAGGTGATGGCAAATGAACTCATGCTGCCAAAGGTATCAAGACCCACCGGCAAGCCGCCTTTATCGGTGAGCAGTTCCAGCAGGGTGCAGGCGGCATTGTGTTGATTGCCTCCCGTCCCGCCAAAGGTCACATAGGCTGCCGCGGGTTTGCCCGCAATCTCCGGAATGCCCCGAAGCCACTCTTTGAAATTTCCGGGCACATCATAATAGAAGGTTGGGGATCCCGCAATGATCATATCATGATCCCCCAAGGCCGACCGGTCAAGATCCCGGTAATCCCCTTTGAGGACCTTCAGTCCTTTTCGCTCAAGTGTTGCGCCGATCAGGCGGCCGGCCCGTTCCGTATTCCCGGTTTGGCTGTACCAGCAGACTGCCGCGCTTTTCGGATCCGTGTTCGAAATCTTTCCCGTGGGCTCAGCGCGGACCGGCGCCGAGGCGCATGAGGGGAGCGCCATGGACAATAGGAACAGGGCGCCGGCTTTTATAAATACCCGCCTGTCTTCCGCAAATTGCATGGCGTTTCGTGAGGGGATCACCTTAAGTTTCCCTTGTTGATCATCAATTTTGGGAAAAAATCCTTTTGAAATGTGGTCCAATTCGGCAATATTCCTCTTCATTTTCTTCCCCACCTGTTTTAAATGGTTCTCAATTTTGGTGCAATTCTAGGCCGGCTGCCTTCCCAAAATTGTTGCCGCCAAGGCGCATTGATTCTAAGGAAATTCAACACATGGAATCTATAGCCGTGTGCGCCAATCAACTTGCCATATGCGCCAATGAGGGACCGGTAAAATATGGGTTGTCAAAATCCCCATTATATGTTGAATGACAGCCGGCAATTCAGAAGGGGGCCTTGGGCAAAGGCGCTTTCTGATAGGCGGTTGGCATGTTTTGCGAGTTACATTCTTCGATAATAATGATATAGATCAACAAATAAGGAAAACTGAAAGGATCAACCCATGACGACCATCAAACCCTATCCCGTGAACCCGGGCTGGCGGATTCTCATTCAAGACCTCGGATTGAGCGTTGAAAATGTGTTGCGGCGGGCCGGGCTTCCCGGCGATCTTTTTGCCCGTGAGAAAGCCACAATGACCACGGAAGAATACTTCCGCCTGTGCCGGGGTATCGATGAGGAAGCCGATGACCCGAGGATGCCCTTGAGAGTGGGAAGCGCCATATCGGTGGAGGCCTTTGATCCCCCTATTTTCGCGGCCCTTTGCAGCCCGGACCTCAACAGGGCCCTTAAACGGATTTCCCATTACAAAAAGCTGATCGGACCCATGGCGCTGCATGTGGATGCGGGTAAGCATGAGACCACGGTGGAGGTTGAATGGCTCGACAAATCGGTCAAGCCGCCCCCATCAGTGGTACTCTTCGAACTGATCTTTTTTGTGCAGCTTGCGCGGATCGCCACAAGAACGAGAATCGTTCCCCTTCGGGTGATATCTCCCCATCTCCCCGATCCCCCGGATGCCTATACGGAGTTTTTCGGTGAGAAGATCAGACGGGGGCCCGCACCCAAGTTGCATTTTTCGGCATCCGATGCCAAAAGGCCCTTTTTGACCTCAAACGAGAAGATGTGGGAGGTTTTTGAACCGGATCTGCGGAAACGGCTGGCCCAACTGGACGAGACCGCGAGCACATCGGAGCGGGTGAATGCTGCGCTGCTGGAACTGCTGCCGGGTGGTTCGGCCACCATGGACGCCGTATCCAAAAGGCTTGGCACCAGTACAAGGACCCTTCAGCGACGGCTCAAACAGGAAGGGGTGAGTTTTCAGGCGGTATTGAACAAAACCCGGGAATCCCTGGCGGAACACTATCTGAAGCATCCCGGCATGAGCGGTGCCGAGATCTCCTTTCTGCTCGGTTTTGAAGATCCCAATTCTTTTTTCAGGGCGTTTAACGCCTGGACCGGAAAAACACCCGGCCAGGTGAGAAGCACCATGCTGGGGGCCTCATGAGAAGGCTGGTTTCATTCCTCCGGAGGCTTTTGTGCCTTGACTTTTGGTAATACGGCGTCATAATCTGACAAGAAACCTCAAACCCTTCTTTCGGAATGCCATTGCCATGAAAAAAGCAAAGCATGAAATCATCACCTTCAAAGCCGATGCCTCCCTTCTGGAAGCCATGCAGGGGATACAGAACCGTTCCGACTTCATCCGAAACGCCATCCTGGCAGCCCTTGAAAGTGTTTGCCCCCTTTGCAGCGGCACGGGGGTTATTTCTCCGGACCAGAAACGCCACTTGCAGGATTTTCTGGTGGATCACCCCCTGAAAGAGTGCAAGAAATGCCACGACCTGAAGTTCACCTGCTCCCGGGATCCCGAGGAAGGACCATCGGCCAAAACCGTCGATTGCGACTGATCCAAGTCAATCCCCCCACATCAGATTAAAGATCGATTCAAAAAAACCTGAAGGTGCCGAAGTGCCCCGAGAACAGGCCTGCCCGCTGATCCCGTTTTGATGCGTAAGACAGCAAAAGCAGGATCTGGACCCGACCCCGGCCTTTTAGGTGATATCTTCAACCGTTTCCCAAATACCCTTCAGCCTTCTTTTTTTGCCTTGACAGGGGTATTACATCGTAATAATTATTACAATGTAATAATAATCTCTGGAGATGGATGTTTCCGGATGAAATCTGGGGGGAGGGATCATGAGAGCAAAAATCATTATGGTGGTGGCGGTGGTTTTCTTCTGTTTTGCCGCCCATTCACAGGCGGAGGAGAAAACACAAAAATCGGGTACGCTGGCAGACATCAAGGCGCAGATTGACGCCTTGAAAGAGGAGATGGCCCGGGAGAGGCGTGCCTATGAAAAGAAGCTGTCGGAAATGCAGAAACAGATAGAAACACTTTCTTCCCAGGTGGCTGAGACCGCTTCCGAGGATGGGGAAAAGTCCCTCGAGCGGCAGATTGCGGAATCCGCCGAGCAAGAATCTTCCAAAACCGACGGGACCTGGTCTTCCGTGAGCAGTGCCATCCAATCCATCAATCCGGAAATTGCCGTTTCCATTGATACCCTCTACTACAATGACAATACGGAAGACGGGGCCGAGCATCTCATTTCAGAGATAGCCGGCTTTGGCCACGGCCATGGTGACGATCATGATCACGACCACAGTGACTATTTTGAAAGGGGATTTAATCTTCGGGAAGTGGAACTCTACCTGGGAGCCGCGGTGGATCCCTACTTCAGAGCATATACAACACTCACCTATCATCCGGGGCATTTCGGCATTGAGGAGGCCGTATTTGAAACCACCTCTCTTCCCGCCGGATTCAAGGTAAAAGCCGGGAAATATCTGAGCGACTTCAGCCGAATCAACCGCCAACACCCCCATGAATGGGACTTCACCGACCGGCCCCTCGTTTCTGAACTGCTCTTCGGCTATCATGGCCTTTTGGAAACCGGCGCACAGCTCTCATGGCTTGCGCCAACCCCTTTTCATCTGCTGCTGGGCCTGGAAGCGGCCCAGGGAGAGAACGAAAGGATGTTCAACTACATCGACGGCGAACATCTGCCTGATCACAGCGGCCCCAGGCTGTGGGTGGGCTGGCTGAAAGTATCACCCAACCTGCCTCAGCAGCACGGTCTCCAAATCGGTTTGTTCGGATCAACGGGAAAGGACCAGGAAGCCCACGACGGCAATGGAGATGGAACCGAGGACCACTGGCTTGACGGGGACAGTTACTTCTTTGGGGGCGATTTTGTGTATAAATATGATGCCCCGATGGCATACGGAATGGGCGACTGGATCGTTCAAGGTGAGTATCTCTATCGAAAGACCGATCTGGACGTTGTGGGGCACGACCTCAATCCTTCAATGGTGGGCAAAAGCCTCGTAAAGAAACAGGACGGGTTCTACGTTCAGGGGCTCTATGGGTTTCTTCCCCGCTGGCGGACCGGTCTTCGTCTTGATATGGTGGGACTTACCAACGATAACAAATATCCTCCGGGCAATTCCGAAAGCTTTGACAGCAGCCGCCGTTATACGGGGATGGTGGACTGGAGTCCCACCGAGTTTTCAAGGCTCAGGTTCCAGACCAGCTATAACGACTGGGCCCTGGATGACGGCACCCGGGAGAACTTCTGGCAGGTTTTCGTACAGGCGGTGGTCAATTTCGGAACCCATGGGGCTCATGGATTCTAATAAACGGAGGAGTCGCTTTATGAACGGAAAAGGATCGGTATTGCGTTATCATCTTATTCAATTGATGTTTGTGGCCTTCCTTTTGACCGTCACCTTTTGGTGTCCGGTTCGGGCGGAACAGAATGAGAAACTGCAAATCGTCACCACGACCACTGATCTGGCATCCATTGCCCGAAGCGTGGCGGGAAGTCACGGGATGGTTAAAAGCATTGCCAGTGGCAGGGAAGATCCCCACTTTATTCAGGCCAAACCCGGCTATATGCTGCTGGCCAGAGATGCCGATCTCTGGATAAGGGTCGGCATGGACCTGGAGATCGGGTGGGAAGGGCCCATACTGGACGGCAGCAGAAATCCGAGTATTCGGGTAGGGGGGGCAAAGCATCTCGATGCATCCGAAGGCGTCATAAAGCTGGATGTTCCAAAAGTGCGCGTTACCCGGGACATGGGGGACGTTCATGCCCAGGGCAACCCCCATTACTGGCTGGACCCATTGAATGCCAGGATTGTGGCGGGGAGCATTTGTAAACGCCTTTGCACAATCGAACCCAAATATGCCAAAGACTTTCGACAAAATCTTGGGGCCTTTAGAAGTTCCCTTGACGGGCACATGTTCGGCGAGGTATTGGTGGCGGAATATGGCGGCGCAAAACTCTGGTCATTGCTTTTGAAGGGGAAGTTGTATCATTTCCTGGAAACCCGCAAAGAGAGTGAGCGTCTCGGCGGCTGGTTGAGGAAAATGAAGCCCTTTCAGGGGGCGAAAATCGTTACCTATCATCGCAGTTGGGTATACTTCACCAACAGATTCGGCCTCGGGATCGCAGCGGAACTGGAGCCCAAACCGGGCATTCCGCCGACGCCTTCCCATCTGGCGGATGTCATCGGGCGCATGAAGGCGGAACATGTAAGAGCGATTGTTCTTGCACCCTACTACGGCCGAAAGGCGGCGGAAACGGTTGCATCCAAGACCGGCGCTAAGGTCTTGGTTTGTCCCATATCGGTTGACAAAGCTTCAGGGATAACCGACTATCTGTCGCTCATGGACCATATTGTCTTTAAAATATCCGAAGCCCTGTGAGTGCCGATTCGCTTTTCAGACAAATGGCGACAGGTCACAACAATATAAATGAAGCCCGAAACCGTTATCAAGATCGATAACCTCTGTGTCGGATACAATGGCAGGGATATTCTTCATGACATCTCCATGGAGATTCCAAAAGGCGTATTCTTGCCCTTCGTGGGACCCAACGGGGCGGGTAAAACAACGCTGCTTCGAGCGATTCTGGGTCTGATCAAACCGCGTTCCGGGAATGTGCGCATGGCCCTCCATCGCTGGAACCTGGGGTATGTGCCGCAACACCGGGATATCGATCCCCTCTATCCGGTGAAAACCTGGCAGATTGTGATGATGGGTATTTACAGACAACTGGGGCTCTGGCGCAAACCCAACAGGGCGGAGGAGAAACACCTCCATGGTGTGATGGACAGACTGGGACTTTTGGAGCACCGGCACAAGACCTTTGGGGAGCTTTCAGGTGGCATGAAGCAAAAGACCCTCATTGCACGTGCATTGGCCGGCGGGCCGGAGGTGCTGGTGTTGGACGAACCCACCTCAGAGCTTGATGAGGCCTCCGAAAAGGAGACGCTCCGTTGGCTGGCGGATCTCAGCCGGCAGGAGGGGAAAACCGTTTTGCTGGCCCATCACGGCTATCAAATGCTGAAAGGGTTGGCGAAAATGGTCTGCCTCGTCAAACACGGTACGGTTGCGCTTGTACCGACCGCCGAAACAGGGAAGCATTCGGGATCAATTGAAAATGCCCATGGGCATCTCCATTCAATCAATGTAGGGGCCCATGCCGCCCAGCACTAAAGACCTCTTTTTTCTTCTTCAAGATGCGATCCTGGCAGGTCTTTTGATCAGCATCACCTGTTCCGCCCTGGGTGTATTCACCATTTTAAAACGGGTTGTTTTTATCGGCATTGCCCTATCGGAAGTGGCTGCTTGCGGTATCGCCCTCGGTATGGCCTTTCACATACAGCCGTTTATCGGGTCCTTGACCCTGACCATCATCGTGGTCATGGTTCTTTCCTATCCTTTTGAGTCGAAAAGGCTTCCCCGTGATGCCATTCTCGGTTTCATTTTCGTGTTCGCTTCGGCCCTGGCGGTCCTGGTGGTCTCAAAAAGCGGCTTCGGCCTCCATGAGGTGAAGATGCTCCTCTACGGTGATCTCATCCTCATCTCAGGATCAGAGCTGAACCAGGTTCTTCTAACCCTCATACCGGTGCTGATCTATTTTTTCGGCTTTTTTCGCCCGACCCTCTACACGTTTCTGGACCGGGAATATGCGGAAATCCTGGGGATTCGCGTGGCCCTCTGGGAACTCCTTTACTTTTTCGCCCTTGGACTCACCATCTCCGCGGCCTCAAAGGCTGCCGGGGCCATCCTCATCTTCTGCTTTTTGGTGGTCAGCCCCTCGGTGGGACTGCTCCTTTCCCGCCGTCTCGGAAGGGTCATTCTGATTTCCGTCAGTGCCGGCATCCTTTCAACACTCATCGGATTCTACGGGTCATTTCGATATGACCTGCCCGCCAATCAGGCCATATCGCTTTGCACCTGCTTGTGCCTCGGTCTGGCGGCAGCCGTTCGTTTTGCCCGTTTTGTCTTATTCAGGCGCAATTTCCTGCAATAGAGTGCTTACTTAACCCTCATTGCGC
This sequence comes from Thermodesulfobacteriota bacterium, assembly GCA_028278625.1. The sequence continues at coordinate 18,244 of JANQDY010000236.1, read as the reverse complement.
GCTTGAGAATCCGGATGAGCTCTTTGGCCCTGAATCCCTCCATGTCCTTTTTGACGTCTTCCAAGAGATTCGGTATAGCAGGAGACGGGGTATCGAAAGGGGGCAGATTGTCAACGATGTTGCCGACAGAAACAACTTTTTGAAGCGTATGGGGGAGCTTTCTGTCGATACTGGCACTGCGATATATGCTTGGGCGCTTATGAGAAATCATGCGCACATTCTTTTGGATCCATTCCTGAATCCATAACTTCCCGCAATTTCCTTTGAATCCGGAATCGTTATTGGGTAGATTGACTGGAGTTTGGCTATTGAGAATCCTGCCATCGAAACGATACCGTGATATCCAAATCAATAACGACGATCTCCACGTGAATTCCGAATTCCGGGGACATCGCAATTATTGAGGCCGATCTACCACAGCAACAGCTGAGCGACAGCAAAAATGGCCCTTTTGCGGAAACAATACGGCGGATGGCATTGGAGAAAGCTTAAAGGTACCGCGACAATCCGCTTGGACGATGGAACGATTCGTTTGGCGGAGATGCATTGGTTTGAAGCTCACGGTATCGGATGCCGGATAAAACAAGCATACGGGATTCAGTTCCACTGCAATGCAGCGTTTAGAGCTTTCCGATCACGTTTCTGCCGATGATCATTTTTTCCACCTCTTTGGCCCCTTCGTAGATCTCCAGCACCTTGGCGCCCCGATAGAACCGTTCCACATCCTGTTCATTGAAGTATCCGTACCCGCCGTGCAATTGCAGGGCCTCGTCCACCACTTCCACGGCGGTCCTGGCGGAAAACATTTTGGCCATGGCCGTGATGTTGGTATCCCCTTTTCCCTGATCCAGCAGGGTACAGGCCTTGTGGGTGAGGGTTCGGGCCAGCTCCACCCGGGTGGCCATGTCGGCGATCTTGAACTGCGTGGCCTGGAATGAACCGATTTTCCTTCCGAACTGTTCGCGGTTCCGTATATGGGTCAAAGCCAGGTCCAGGGCCCCCTGGGCCAGACCGACGCCATGGGCTGCCACATAGGCGCGGGAACGGTCGAAAAAGGCCATGAGCTGGGCGAATCCGTTGCCCAGTTCACCCACCAGGTTCTCTTTGGGGACCCGCACATCCGAAAGAAAGACACTGGCGGTATTGGATGCGCGAAGCCCCATTTTTCCATGCATCACATCCGCTTCATATCCGGCCCGATCCGTTTCAACAACGATAATACTGTGGCGCCCGGACCGCTTCTTCTCGTCCGGGTCGGTCAGGCAAAACACCAGGAGGAAGTCTCCCACGGAGCCGTTTCCGATCATCACCTTGCTGCCGTTGATCCGATATTCCTCTTTCTCCAACAATGCGCTGGTGGATGCGGAAAGGGTATCGCTTCCCGCGTCGGGCTCGGTAATGGCAAATCCCATGATGGCATTTCCTTCGGCGATGGGCGTGAGATATTTCCGTTTCTGATCCTCGGTGCCGAAAAGCAATAATTCTTCGGCACCGAAGGACACGGAGCAAAGCTGCTGCCCCAATCCCGGATCCACCCGCCAGAACTCCTCCAGAATGATGGCATGTTCCATAAATCCGAATCCCGCACCGCCGTATGCCTCATCAATGAAAACGCCCAGGAAACCCAGCTCACCCGCTTTCTTGATCAATTCCGGGGGATAGGTTTCATTTTGGTCACACTCCGCGGCAATATCCTTCAGTTCTCCCAGAGCGAACTCCTTGGCCGCCTGACGAATATCCTGTTGTTCCTTTGAAAGTTCAACATCCATGTTTTCTTCTCCTCGCCTTATGAAACAGCTCCCAAAGCATCGTCATCCCGGCTTTTGGCATATTGCACCCGATATCGGTCCCGCAGCTCTTCCAAAGCTTCGTCCATGGACGCGTTCATCCTGACGAAGAGCATCTCCTCCTTGCCGCTGAAATAATGATAGAGAGAAGCGGGCTGCATTTCCAGCTCGCGAGCGTTGTCACGCGCGGATGTGGCATGATAGCCCTTATGGGCAAAGAGATGGGCGATGGTCCGTTGAATTTCCTCGATTTTCCGATTTATTTTGGTCCGGTTCATAAGGCATCAAAAAGCTCCAAAACGAACAAACGTCAGATTCTATACAGCCCCCTTGGATGTGTCAACACATTGAACGGTTAAACCTGGTGGCCCGTATCATGGCCCTGGTGTGGTTATGCCATGAAGGCTAGAAAAATCGAGAGGCATCCACGGATCTACCCCTGGATAAATGCGCCAGATGGCCCTATGGACCTTAACTAAGCTGCCTTCTTAACCTTCATGACCCGTTTGATAATCCAGATGAGCGGTTTGGTCATGAACCCTTCCATGTCCTTTTGCACGTCTTCAAGGAGATCCGGTATGGGAAGATGCTGGGGGCATTTCTTCATGCACTTTTCGCACTGAACGCACACGGATGCCAATGACGGCTTTTCCGTAACCACGGCGCCGTTTTGGAAGACGTACATCATTTTTGCTTTCTTGTCCTTGAAAGCATGCTTGGAATTGTACCAGTCAAAACAGCTGGGGATATTCACGCCGGCAGGGCAGGGCATGCAGTACTGGCAACCGGTGCAGCCCACCTTCATGACCCGTCTGAATTCGGCGGCGGCTTCATCCACCAATGAGACTTCCTTTTCAGAAAGGGAATCGGGAAGGGCTTCCTGGGCGATCCTCAGATTTTCGGCGATGTGGTCATCGTCGTTCATGCCGGAAAGAACGACCGTGACCTCCGGCTGATTCCACAGCCACCTGAGGGCCCACTCAACCGGTGTTCTCTTTCTATCCGCTTTTTCCCAGATCTTCTGTACCGAGGGCGGAGGGGTTTTGGCAAGGTTGCCCCCCCGTAGCGGCTCCATGATCATGACCGCCATGTTTTTGGATGCCGCATATTTCAGTCCCGCGGTCCCCGCCTGGTTCTCCGTGTCCAGGAAATTGTATTGTATCTGGCAGAAGGTCCAGTCGTAATCATCCACGATGCCGCCAAATTCCTCGGCCAGGCCGTGAAATGAAAAACCGGCATTGATGATCTTTCCGCTTTTCAAAGCATCGTCCAAAAATTCAATAACGCCGTGCTCTTTTGCGGCTTCCCAGAGTTCTCCGGCCAAGGCATGGATGAGATAATAATCGATGCGGTCCGTTTGCAGTTTCTTTAGCTGCTCCTCTAAAACCTCGTCCATCTCCTCCTTGGTGTGCGTGCTCCAGTGGGGAAGCTTGGTGGCGATCTTCAACCTGTCCCGGCAACTATTCTTGGTAAAGATCTTGCCCAAAAAGGACTCGCTTTTTCCGTTGTGATAGGGAACCGCCGTATCAAAATAGTTAACGCCCTGATCCAGTGCATGAAGAATCTGCTTCTCAGCCAGTTTCTCATTGATGGAATTCATCCTGACCGGCAACCGCATGCATCCATAACCCAGTATGGAAAGTTTATCCCCGTTCTTGGGTACCTCTCGATAAAGCATGTTAAATCCTCCCTAGATCTTTAAGTAATTCTTCCATAAATGCGGTTTCAAATCAATTCTCTTTAATCGGTTTATAGCCCCTCAAAAATAAGGTTACGGCGAGGCCGCCGGCAAGAATCAGAAAGCTTCCGACGACAAACACCAATGATAATCCCCAGAGGTCAAGAATAATGCCCGCCAAAATCGGGGATACGATCATGCCCAGACTCCAGGCCGCGTCCGTCACGCTCATGAGCGACGCCATGCCCATGGACCGACCCAGTTCCCCTGTTATTACCAGTCCACCCGGGAGCGAAAGTCCGTTGGCCGCCCCCATTAAAAGATTCAGGAAAAGGAGGATTGCAACCCCTTCACCGAAAGGCATCCCCAATACCGCCATTCCGGATGCAAAGGTTCCTAAAATGACGGGGTACTTGGGGTTGACCCGGTCCGCCAGACGTCCGCAAGGACGCTGAAGAAATGCAATAACAAAAATGTTCGCGGTTAAAATGGTGCCCACCTGAGAACTGGTCAGATGAAGCTGTATTGCAAGGATGGGGAGGAACGTATAGACCACCCCTTGTCCCGATGCCGCAAAGAACCGCATTGCGAGAATCCCCAGTACCACGCGATGGGACAATATTTTCCTTATGGGCGTTACGGCCTCTTTTCCTTGGGTGCCACGGGTTTCTTTGTCTGAAGGGATTAGTATGAGAACCAACACGCAGGTGATAAGCGTCAGGATTCCCATGGCGTAAAAGGCCGCATCCATTCCGAAATGATCCCGAATAATTCCCCCCAGGGCAGGCCCCACGCCCAGGCCAAGTATCACCGCCATGTTCAGCGTTCCCATGTACAGGCCGAGCTTCTGTTCCGGGGCGATGTCCGCGGCCAGTGCCATGGCAATGGGAACAACCAGGAGCGAGGCCAATCCATGAAAGAACCGGATGAGAATAAGGGACTGTGCGTTATTTGAAAGCACATACAAAAAGGAAACCAGTGCGTAGCCCACAAGGCCGGTCACAATGAACTTCTTCCTTCCCCACCGGTCTGAAAGCCGTCCCGCAAAGGGGCTGAAAATCGTCCGGGCGACGTTGAAGCTGGCGATGATCAAGCCGACCATGAGCCCTCCGGCACCCATTTCCAGGGCATACACCGGTACGAGGGGCCAGATGATGCCGAGCCCGATCATTGCAACCCCCACACAAGCGGAAAGGATCACAAGGATTGCTGAAGCGTTATGGTTTCGATTTTCCGTTGGCATCTATTTCGTTCGGAGTCGTATCAGGTTGATTTCATTGTTGCTCCCAAGCCGCACCCGAGGCCCGTAAGTGCCGGCCCCTTGAGAAACGAACAATTTGGTGCCCTGTTCTTGATAAAGCCCCTTGAGGAATGGAAAAAAAGCGACCCCAAGCAATGTGGCGGGGAATACTTGCCCGGCGTGTGTGTGCCCTGAAAGCATTAGATCGATCCCCTTTTCGGCCGCGTACCCGACTCCCACGGGACTGTGGTGCATGAGCACTGAGGGTTTATCGTCCTTTAAGGGGAGGGCCCTGAGCACGCCCTTGATGGTGCGTTTATCTTTTGACGGGTGCATGTCAAAGGTATTTTCATCCGGATTCATGTAATCGAGACCCACAAGATAGATGCCCCGGATTTCCACCACCTCGTTGTGAAGCACTGTTGCGCCATATCCGGTAAGTCGTTTCAAGACTTCTTCCGTGTCCACGTAGTTTTCATGGTTGCCTCCGGTAAAGAAGACGGGCGCCTCCAGGTCCGACAATGGGGACAATGCGTCTGTTTGAAGCGCCACATTGGAATCCACCAGATCACCGTTGATCAATACCATGTCCGGTTTGTGCCGGTTCGTCTCGGCAACAATTTTGGCGAGATACGCCTTTCCGCGATGATGGCCCACGTGAATATCCGGCATGTGCATCAGAACCACATCCGATTTGAGGCCGTCAAGGGGAATGTCTATTTCAGTGACTTCAAAGTCATTGGCATGAAGCGCCCCAGAAACGGTAATGAGAAGCCCCAGAACAAGGACCGAAAGACCGGCCCATCTGTTGGTTAGGGAGGGCCATCTGGACTGAATCGCATGAAGCGCCAGCAGCAACATGGTCAGGATGAGGATAAAACAGAAAACATGGCCGGCCAGGATGCTTAAATTCCCCAGAGATTCGCTGGTGAAACGGGATCCTGAAAACATGAAGAAAAGAGAAGACATAAAAGCGATGCCAATCCCGGTTCGTAGGGGCCAACGGCGCTTAAACCGGAAAAGGACTCTCAGTCGAAAGGACACATACCAGATCAACAAACCACATAAGCCGAGGAAAACAACCGGTATGGCAATGGATAGAAAGGTTTTCATTGACGCGCCAGCTCCCTGATATCTCTATTTTCGAGGATTGGGTTCTCCTTTTTGCCGGTTCCAAACAGCCCCGCATGCACCATCGCTCTGGCCAGGTCCACCGAGGAGATGCCGATATTGGGATAGACGCTCCGTAAGACCGGGTATAAGGGCCTGAATATCCGGTAGAAGAAGTTCGGCTCTTGTCTGGGCGCAACCGGATAGATGTAGCCCGGTCTGAAGATATGGACCCGGGGAAAGCCGATGTCCAAAAGGGCGTTTTCGGCGGCTCCTTTGTAACGTGCAAAGGCCACTCGGCTTTTCTCGCTTTGGTCCGCCCCCTGGCCGCTTAAAAGACAGAAGGCCGCCTGAGGGCTCGCCTTATAGAGGGCTTTGGCAAAGGAAATGGTATAGTCCACGGTGATTTCACGGAACAGATCATCCGGAACCGCCCCGGTGTAGACCCCCAGGCAAAAGAGGGCCGCATCCTGACCTTCCAAGGCGGTTTCCGACAGGGAATAATCCGTAAAATCATCCACCACCGCCTCCCGCAGCTTTTCCCAATGAATGCCCGTGGGCCTGCGCCCCATGGCCGTTATCCGGGAAACTTCCGGATGTTCAAGACAAATGCTGAGGGCACACCCACCAACCATGCCGGTGGCCCCGGTGATGATAACCCTTTTCCGGGGGGTCATGTCCGGCTCCTTTCCGAGTTGTTTTCATTCCACGGCGCATGTTACGCCGTCGGTTATGCGGCCAGTTTAAGGCTTTTCAGCTTGGCTTCTCCGGGTTTGGAGATCTTAAGATCCCAACCGCGTTTTTTGTAAAAGTCATCCATCATGGTTTTGAATTGTTCCCGGGTTAAAACCGATCCTTTCTTGGGCCCGACGGTCAGGGGTTCCTCAAAGAACCGGTCCGGCACCACGTCGTCTTCCCGGGTGAAACCCTCACGATAATTGAAGAGTTTCTGAAGGTTGTAGATCCGTTCCCCTGTTTCCATGGGATTCCCCGTGGCGGTGGCAAGGCCGAATATGCCGAAATTGCCCAGCATCATCATTCCGCCAAGAGCGGTTTTCATAAAATCCCTTCTGGAGCAATTAGGAAGTCCCGGTTTCGAATTCATCACCTTTTCTTCTTTCATATTTTAAGCGAATGTTCGTTATTGGTTTTCACCAAAAAATTTCGGCCTGCTACAGCTTGATGGCATCCCAGGCCATTGTGAAAGCGATTTCAAGGTCTTCCTGGTTCAATTCCTGAGCGCTGCACAAACGTGGATTGGCAAGACGGGAAATGGGACTCCATATGAAAGCGGAAAGAAGGTCGGGTTTTACGTTCTTGATGATTTTCTGTTCGACACCCCATTTAAGCACTTCGATGATCGGGACAAAATGTTTTTCCAGGGCCTCCCTGTCCACCAGGGAACCGTAGGGTGAATTGGAAAACTGCTCAACATATTCGAAATAATGAAGATTGTTGGATATGTAGCTGAATGAGTTAAACCAAACACCTTTTATGATGTCCCGGATCGGCAGTCGGTTGTCGAAGTTTTCGAGAAGTGCATCGGCCATGTGGCGTTTTATTTGAACATAGGTTGAAACCAGAAGGTCCTCCTTGTTCTTGAAAAACACATAGATCGTGGAAGGGGATACGTCCGCTTCCTTTGCGATTTTGGAGACGGAACTGGAGGCGAAACCGATTTCATTGACCAGTTTGATGGTGGCTTCAAACAGGGCTTCTCTTTTTTGTTCGTCTTTGGTTCTCATGGCGGTAGAAATAAAGCGGTCATTCGTTTATGTCAAGCAATATTTCCCTTTCACTTTGTTCCTTTTAATGAGCGCTTTTTGCCGGTCACTTCCTGCGCGTCGTTGTAATTGCCATGGCATCCCGCCACCAAAAAGGGTGTTGGGATTTTGCTTTTCCGTAACGGGTGGTTTCGCCGACAATTGGTGTGGCGGTCACAATGCCGTTTGCAGCGGCCGATGCCGCCAGCCGTTCCATGGGTTCGTACCAGGGGTGGAGCGCCAGGTCAAAGGTGCCCCAATGGATGGGATGAAGGACTTTTCCCCCGAGGTCCCGGTGTGCCTGCACGGTTTGTTCCGGAAACATGTGTACATGGGCCCAGGACTTGCAGTAGGCCCCGCATTCAATGAAGGTCATGTCAAAGGGTCCGTAGGTTTCCCCGATCCTTTTAAATCCGTCGAAATACCCCGAATCGCCGCTGAAGAAAAGGGCGTGGGAAGGGGTTCTGATGACCCAGGAGGCCCAGAGGGACTCGTTTCGGTCAAACAACCCGCGGCCGGAAAAATGCTGGGCCGGCGTGGCTGCCACCATCAGTTCTTGATCAAAGCGGGATTCTTCCCACCAGTCCAGTTCAACGATTTTGCCGGTCGGCACGCCCCATCCGGCAATGCGTGCGCCAACACCCAGGGGAACAAAAAATTTCTCCGTTTTTTCATTCAGTTGCCTTATGGAAAACTTGTTGAGATGATCATAATGGTCGTGAGAAATGATCACTGCGTGAATGTGAGGCACCTGATGAATATCCAAAGGCACGTTGCCGTTAAACCGCGTGGGTCCCACCACTGAAACGCGTTTTTCAAATACCGGATCCGTCAGGATCCTGTACCCGTCCACATTGATCATCAAAGATGAATGCCCCAGCCAGGTGACGTTGAGCTGGCCTTTCGCCGGATTCTTGAAGTGAAACAGGTCCACCGGTTTGCCCGGAAGATCCGCATGAGGCATTCGATCGTTTTCTTGAAACAGAAAATCCCACGCAACGGAAGCGTAGTCGCTGATCGATAAATCCAATGGACGGACCCGGGCTTTGAATTTGCCGTTTTCATATTGCGGCGAACGCTCCGATCTGCTCGTATGAACGTTGTCCGAACTGTTTACCGCCGGGGTGCAGCTGTTGAAAAAGAGCATAAAAGCGACTCCTGTCCAGATGATGCTTACAAATAGAATGGTTTTCACGATTCAAATCTCTTTAAACGATTATTTTGTCCATGAGGAAACCGCAAAGTCAATTGATAAGCAAAATAAAACGTTCATTCGTTTATGTCAAGTGCCCATTTCCTTTTGGTAACGACACGGGAGGCAACTTCCCTCCGGGGCATCGTCCGCGTTGCAGGCGGCAGCCGTTTTTTCAACTTTCAAAGATAAGTATTCGTTTTTACTTGACCATTCACCAAACGGAAGATTAATATCCGAATATAGTGCTGGACAAAAAAAGCGGTGTTCCTTCGCTTTTGCCAGCATCGGCGTTTAAATGAAAAGATTTTTTGGGGCACAGAATGAACCAGAAAACGTTTTTTTCCGTCATCAATGAAGCGTTGGGTGAATATTCCCTCACCCCGGTCCTTGCGGAAGCGATCAAGTTCCTTTTTATGAACAAATATGAAAGTCTTGGAGTGGTGGACAGCCACGGAAGGGTTCAGTTCCTGGACAGAATGTCGGAAAAGCTGTTCAATACAGGGCCCGGCGAGGCAAAAGGGAAATATCTGAACGAGGTCAATCCTGATGAGGAATTGACCGACGTCATCACATCCGGAACGCCTCAGATCGGCAGAATCTTCAATGTCAAGGGGAAGCAACGGTTGGTGTCCAGATTCCCGTTGATAAAGGACGGCAAAATCATCGGTGCCTTCGGAAGGGTCCTTCTGCATTCCGCCGAAGAACTGGAGAGGGTCCGGAAAGAGTCTGAACGTTTGAAGCTAAAAGTTATCAGTGCCGAGAGAAAAATATCTCAAGAACACAAAGCCACCTATTTTTTAAAGGACATCCTGGGGAAAAGCCCTCAAATCAAGCACGCCATTAATTTGGCAAGAAAAATGGCCAGTACAAACACCGATGTCCTGATTCAGGGAGACAGCGGCACGGGGAAGGAATTGTTCGCCCATGCCATTCATAACGCCAGCAAGCGTCACAATAGACCTTTTGTCAAAGTGAATTGTCCCGCAATCCCCGTTGAGATGGCTGAATCCGAACTGTTCGGGTATGAAAAAGGGGCCTACACGGGGGCTCTCAAAGAGGGAAAGGCGGGAAAATTTGAGATTGCACAGGGGGGAACCATCTTCCTGGATGAAATCGGGTGCCTCCCCATGTCCATACAAGCCAAACTGCTGCGCGTCATACAGGAAAGGGAGGTGGAACGGCTTGGGGGCCAAAAAGTGATTCAGTTGAATTTCAGGTTGATCGCAGCCACCAACGAAGACCTTCAGACGCTGTCACAGAAAGGGAAATTCCGAAGCGATTTCTATTACCGACTGTCAAAAGGAAACCTTCATCTGCCGCCTCTTCGGGAGCGAACGGAAGACATCCCCATCTATACAAAGAACTTTTTGAGAATTCTTAACAGGAACGTGGGAACCAATGTGAAGCAGATCTCGAAGGCCGCTTCCCAAGCACTGACAAAATACCCCTGGCCCGGAAATGTGAGAGAACTGATCAATGTCCTTGAGCAGACCCTTTTTCATCCGGAAATCGGGGATCAAATTGACGTTTTGCATCTTCCGTATGATATTCGCCAGCCGGATGAGATCTCCGGTCCTGCCGCCCTGCGGAAAGGCACCCTTCGAGAGATTATGGAACGGGTGGAAATGGAGACCATCAGGGATACCCTTAAAACCTGCGGCGGAAATAAGAGAAGAACGGCCCGGGAACTGGGCATTCAAAGGTCCGCCCTTTATGTTAAGCTGAAGAAATACAAAATAAACTAGAACCGTCAATCCTTCCGGCTAGACAGCCTTTTTCGCCTTGAGTTGCAGGGCACGCGACCTCCGCCTTTTTAGAATGCCGTCCCACCGCCTGAAAAGATCATGTTTGATGCCCATATAGTCGAAAACCTTTCCAATGCTCTGATCGATGATGTCGTCGATGGTTTTGGGAAAGTGATAAAAAGAGGGAACGGGCGGCAGGATATGGGCGCCCATGTCGGCGGCCTGGCTCATGAGCCGCAGATGTCCCTTGTGAAAGGGTGTTTCTCGGACCACCAGGACCAGTTTCCGTTTCTCTTTAAGGGTTACGTCCGCCGCCCGAACAAGAAGGTTCTCGGTGTAGGCGTTGGCGATTCCCGAAAGGGACTTGATCGTACAAGGCACTACGACCATGCCTTCCGTTAGGAAAGAACCGCTGGCCGGACCCGCCGCCACATTTTTGTGGTCGTACGTCACATCGGCCATGGCTTCCACTTCTTCCGGTGTGTAGTCGGTTTCGATGTTGATGTTAAGCTTTCCTGCTTCTGAAAGGATCAAGTGTGTTTCATATTCGGTATCCTTCAGGTACTCCAGCATCCGGACGCCGTAGATGATGCCGGAGGCGCCGGACATTCCGATAACAATTCTTTTTGACATGTGGCTTACCCCGTAATTTTAGGATTTTTCGTGAACGCAGTGCAGCGTGTTTCCTTTCTGCAGCGCCTCGAAACACTTGTTGCACGAAATACATGTGGATTTTCGTTTGCGTCCCTTTTTCCATTGGTTGATGAGGCCGGGCTCCCGAATCAGGGGCCTGCTCAAGGAAACAAGATCGGCCTCGCCTTTTTTGATGACTTCCGCCATGAGACCCGGGGTCCTCAGCCCTCCCACCATCATGAGGGGTACGTCAACCAGCGGTCTGATCTCTCTGCACCAGGGGCCGAAATATCCTTCCTTTTCCACGGAATTGATGTTCCTTTGAAATTCCGAATTTCCGTACCCTTCGCCCCGCAATCCCGAACTTATCTCCAGGGCGTCAAACCCTGCCTGTGACAGCAATTGGGCCGTCCTTATCCCTTCTTCAAGGGAAAGCCCGCCAGGGAAACAGTCCTCTACACCGATCTTGATCAGTACCGGGAAGTCGTCTCCCACATTTTCACGAATCGCTTTCTGTACTTCCCCATGGAAACGAAGGCGGTTTTCCAGGGAGCCCCCCCATTTGTCCCTTCGCCGGTTGGTAAAGGGTGACAGGAACTGGCTGAAGAGATATCCGTGGGCTCCGTGAATCTGTACCGCATCGAAACCGGCCGCTTTTGCTCTTTTGGCGGCTTGACCAAATGCGCGGATCATTTGAGCGATTTCAGATGCCGTCATGACGTCATGGCTTTCACTGAAAAAGGGGTCGTCAGGGATAAAAGAAGGGGCCAGACTCCTTGCTTTTTCAGGTCTGAAAAATTTGGCTTTTTCCCTCCCGGCGTGAAACAATTGAACCGCAATTTTTGCACCCTTTTCATGGACCGTATCCGTTAATTGCCCTAAACCGGGTATGGCATCATCTTTGTCCAACGCGTTTTGAAACATGGAAATCCGGCCTGTTTGATGAACATGGGTGATGCCCGTGATCACCAGGCCAACACCACCTTCCGCCAGTTCGCTAAAGAGCGCCAGCTGTGTTTTGGTCACATGGCCGTCCCTGTTGGCAGCCCCATCGTATGTGGCCGATCTCACAAAACGGTTTTTCAGGGTCATGCTGCCGATACAAATGGGATCAAAGAGTATGCTCATGATGTTGTTCCGTCCCCAATGAGGGTTAACAGGTAATGACTTTCAGAATCTCCGGGTCATTTCTTTTTGCGGCAGGAGGCATCTTTTTAGGATAACCCACGATAATGGGTGCCACAATCTCGTGATCTAGAGGAACTCCGATCTTCTTAAGTGTTTCGGGAGATCGGATGTGTCGCCCCATGCCGACCCAGCAGGTCCCCAGGCCCCTGGCCGAAGCGGATAGCATGAAATATGCGGCTGCAAGGGCACAATCGACCAGAAGCGACGGTACCTTTCTGTGGCCCGCAATCAGGACCAGGCAGGGAGCGTTATAAAACACGTTATAAGACGGGCGTTTCAACAGGGGGATATACCGTTTTTCCACGGAGCCCGGGTTTTCCCGGCTGTCCTTTAAAAGGGTTCCTTTGGATTCATCCGAGAGCATCCTGATGCACCCCCTGTCCTTGATGACAACGTATCGCCAGGGCTGCCCGTTGCCGTGGCTGGGGGCAAGGCAGCTGTCAGAAATGATCTCCATTAAGAGATCCATTGGCACATCATCCGCCTTGTAAGCCCTGACCGACCGGCGTTTTCTCAAGAATTCAGTGAATTCCAAAACAGACATCCTCAATACTGTTGTTTCGACGAAGTTCGGGAGGAACGGGAAAGCCCATCTCAGAATGGGCTCTCCCCAAAGGATGAATCCCTACCATCCTTTCCTGCCCAAGGTTTTGGCATACTCGCTCTGCATGAGCCGCATCCCGCTGATCTCCTCCTCCGTGAACCAGTTGGTGAGATCGACCTCGTCGGCCGGATAATGGGGCCGTTCAAAACGCCATGCCCTGTTGTAGGGCTTGGTGGCGTCAAATGCAATGCCGCCGTCCCAACCGCCGATACCCCGCTCAATGGCCTCCATGGGCTGGGCCTGAATGCCGCGCATGCCGGCGTTGGACAGCTTCAGGATGTCGGTATCGGGGTTGACGCGGCTTTCGATGGCCCACATGACATCATCCGCATTGTAGATATCCACATCCTCGTCAACGGCAACGACCATTCGAATACCCGGCGCATTTCCTAAAGCCGCCAGAAGGATGTTCCGCTGGTACCCTTCATCCTGGGGAGCCGATTTTCTCACCTGAAAGATAACCCCGCTTCCCCACTTGAAATACCCGGGCACATGCACGTCCTTCACAAAACCGGGACAGAGCCGTTCCGCCATTTCGAAAAAGCCGGCTTCCCGCAGGATGTCAAATCCGTTGTACTCCAGACCGTGCGCCAGCGGAGTGTAGAACATGGGCCTTTGGGCCCTGTGGGTGATGGCGGTCACTCTCAGCTTCCGCATACGCCATGCCCGGCCCAGGTATCCCACCCATTCAGGGAAAAACGGATCCTGTTCAAATTCCAATGATTTCTCGGCCCCTTCGGTTTCCCATTCCTTCTCCACGTCCAGATACCCTTCCAGCACGATTTCCGAATTGGCAATGGCATAGGTGTCAACGGTCTTGGCCTTTACGATGTCAATGGGGGAACCTTGAAAGGCCCCCGCGATACCCAACTCATCCATGCCGCCGGGAACGATGGTGCGAACGTTCCAGGCCCCGGCCACCATCTGAACGGCCGGCGGCGGGTTGATGTTGACCGTGATGGGGATGTTCTTATCACGGAACTTCCTGAAAGCAGCTTCACCGAGATGGCTGATCTGACCGGTGGCCAGCGTGGCCCAGTCCTTGTCTCTGAAATGAATGCGATTGAAGGAAACATGGCTGCCCCCGTCAAACCAGTCCCCGTACAGGAGCTGGATCCCGCTTCCCAGAATACGGCCCGCATCACGGGAGGTGTGTTTGATGATGGGTAGATAAGAGAGCACATCAATATCATCGGTGATGACCACCTCCTGGCAGGGCGCATCCTCAACCACATTGTTGGGCAGTTGCTCTTTGATGGCGTCCACAAACTTGAATTTCAGGTTATGGACATCCGTATCGAAGATGTCCGCCAACCGATCTCTCCTGCTGAAAAAATTGGCGGTATTCCTGAAATCGGGATATCCCTTGATGTTTTCAAAGCAGAGGACAGGCCCTTCATCCAACGCCTTCTGAATTCCCGCGATTTCATAGATGATATCCACCTCTTTTTCCACATGCTGTACATCATTCTTGGTGTCCAGGTACGCAACCGCATCCCGGATGCTTTTTGCACAATCTTTTGCCATTTTTAAAACCTCCTTTTAAACCATATCTCATTAATTTTAATTTGATCATTTATTGTTTTATATATAATTTATATATTATACTGAACTTTTTTGGTTATATTGTTGTTAAAATACCTCCTTTCGATATATATTAATAAAAATGTATCTTAAATTCTCAGAAAAAGCCGGCAAAATCCCCTTTGGGCCCTGATCTGGCCCGTTGCCTAGTCATTTCAATTCGCAGAGTTAACGTGAGCGAGGTGGTTTCAATGTCTCGCTGGCATCATTTTCCTGATTCCTCCTGAACCGATGAAAACAAACAAAACGATGCACAAGCCGATAAGATCTGTTGTAACGCCCGGTTTGATGAGTGAAATGGCCGCCAACAACATCATGATTCGGAACAATATATTCAGTTTGCCGACAACATAACCATACCCTTGAATGGACATGTTTAAGATTGAAACACCGATGGCGGCACTGAAGGAGGCGATTAAAACACTGCTCATGGATCCAACCATCAGAAGGGCTTGATCATAGGCAAACATAAAGGGGAGTATAAAGGCCGTAAGACCCAATCTGAAGCTTATGAGGCTCGTTTTTACGGGATTGGACCCGGCCAGACTGGCGGCGGCGTAGGATGAAATGGCCACCGGCGGAGTGATCATGGCGATGATACCGAAGAAGAAAACAAAGAAGTGGGCGCTCAGGCGGGGGACACCTGCGTCCACGAGCGCCGGCGCAATCAGAATGGCCAGCGTTATATAAACCACCGTTGGAATCATGCCCAGCCCCAGGATCAGGGATGCGATCATGGTGACCACCAGCAATAAGGGGAGGGAGCCTTTTGACAGGGAGATCAGGAAGTCAGAGAGATTAATCCCGAGTCCGCTCATTTCAACGCTTCCGATGATGATGCCGACGGCGGCACAGGCGACCGATGCGCTTAAGGCGTTTTTTGCACCAGCCTCCAAGGTGTTAACAAATTTCCTGATGCCAAAACGGGTCTCTTTTTTGAAAGCGGTTACCACAAGAATACACAATATGCCGAGAACCGCATCAAGCATGGGTGAAAGATGGGTCCACACAAGCAGGTATATGAGAAGACCCAGGGGGATCAAAAGGAACCAGCCTTCCTTAAGGACCCTGATAATCTCCTTTCGGCGCCGGTTCCCCTTAACCGAGACCCCTTTTATGCCGGTTGTGGCGGCCTCAAGGTCCACCGCGATAAACAGGGCAAAGTAAAAGAGGATGGCCGGGATGGTTGCCGCCATCAAAATGGTGGCAAAGGGCACCTCAAGAAATTCCGCCATGACGAATGCGGCGGCCCCCATAACGGGCGGCATCATCATGCCGCCGGTAGAGGCCACCGCTTCCACTGCTGCGGCAAAATCCTTCTTGTATCCGATTTTCTGCATCAGCGGTATGGAGAAAGAGCCGGTGGTCATGATGTTGGCCACGGCGCTGCCCGAAAGGGTCCCGAAAAAGCCGCTGGCCACGATGGATACCTTTGCCGGACCCCCCCGGATATTGCCAAGGAGGGCAACGGCAAGGTCCGTCACAAACTTGCCCGCACCCGACTGGGCAAAAAAGGTGGCGAACAGTACGAACAGAAAGACATAGGTGGAAGCAACCCCGATGGCGATGCCAAAAACACCCGTGGACCAAAGGTACATGCTGTTGACCACCCTTGACAGGGAGTACCCGGGACCCGCAAAACTGCCGGGCAGGTAATTACAGAACATGGTGCTTAAGAAAAACACCACACAGATGATCGGCAAGGCCCATCCCATGGCCTCTCGTGTGAGAAGTAGCACCAGAAAGATGAGCATAATGCCCATAATGATTTCGAGATTGTTGGGATAGAAGTCCGGGCTTGCCGTATAAGATGGAAACAACTCGTAAATCACCGCGATGTAGAGGGAAACGACGACACCCAGGAGTATCAGCAAAATGCGCAGAATTGTCATCAGCACATCATTTTGGAGCGTTTCCCCCCATTTCTTGGTCAGAGAAATAAAGCCCAAAAAGAACACAAAGGCCATAAATATGGCGCGGTGCGAAATATCCTCCACCATCATGAAGGAAAACTGCATCGCATACATGATCTCATAAATGGACATCGCTACCGCGACAATACTGAAACTCTTGGTCCACATGTTATCAAGGAATCGCGGGCTCATTTCGTCCCCTCAAAAAGCCAGGGTTGTTGTCTCATGGGCCATATTCTTCTCATTTACCAAACGCCTTTTTCCTTATAGTACTTGATGGCTCCCGGGTGAAAGGGAATGGGCCTTACACTCACCGCGTTTTTGAGGGTGTATTGTTTGCCCACGGGATGAGATTTCTTCAGAATATCCGTGTTCTCGAAAAACGCCTTGGTAATATTGTAAATCGTCTCATCATCCACGTCTTTGTTGGTGCAGATCAAGACGGCGGACGCGATGCCTTCAACCGGCTGATCCTGACCTTTGAAGATGCCCGGTTTATATTTGAAATTGGTGTAATACTTCTTTTCCTTCAGGATATTGTCCACCTTCTCCTTGCTGACGGAAGGCCATGAGGTATCAACATTTCTGGCAAGATCGATAAAGGCCGCGCTGCCGGGGGTGACAATATAAAAGACCCCATCGGACCTTCCTTCTTTTACCTGTTGAATGGCGTTTTTAATGGAGAGAAGCTTGGCGATGTTGACATCGGACCGTTTAACGTCATACTGCTGTGCGATGTCCATGAGCGCGTTTAGATTGGAACTTGCCCTCGGCATATCCGCGATGATGTTTTTCCCCTTAATGTCCGAATAGGACTTGATTCCGGAATCCTTTCGTGCAATCAGGGTGTATGGTGCTTTGTGACCCACCAGGACCAGACGAATGGGGGCCGGGTCCTTCCCTTTGTACTCGCCAACGGCATTGTATGCTTCGTATGCCGTTGGTGACGTTACAAAGCCCAGTTGCGCTTCGTCTTTGCTGAGCAGGTTGATATTCTCCTTTGAGGCGCCGGTGGGAACGGCGGACGCATTTAACCCTTTGACGTTTTTCTTTATGATTTGCGCCATTCCCACCCCCATGGGGTAGAATGACGCACCGGTCGGTGCCGTTCCGATGGAAATGAATGTTGGCTTTTTAGCTTCGGCAAACAAGGACTGCGGCAGGGTGATCAAAAACATGGCCAGGAACAAGAAAGCGATAAATCTCTTCATGGTGCAATACCTCCCCTTTCTAAAAGTGGAACGTTGAATGGTACCTTCTGGATCACACCGATCCATATGTCACATTGAAAAAACACCGGCGGTTCTTTCAAAAAACCCATCAGGTCATTGGCCCTATTGTTCTTTGAGCTTATATTTCAATACCTTCCCCACATCGTTTCTGGGAAGGGCATCCATAAAGGCAACATGTTTCGGCTTCTTGTAACTTGCCATGTTCCTTTTGCAGTATTCGATAATCTCCAGAGCCGTGGCGGTTGCCCCTTCCATCAAAACCACAAATGCTTTCACGGCCTCCCCGTATTGCTCGTCCGGAACGCCCACAACAGCTACCTCGGCCACCTTTTGGTTGGTTTCGATGATCGCTTCCACCTCTCTGCTGTAGATGTTGAAACCACCGCTGATAATCATGTCCTTTTTTCTATCGATTAAATGGAGCTGCCCCTGATCGTCCAGCATGCCGATATCGCCGATTTTCAGCCAATCTCCCAAAAACGTCTCCTTCGTTTGATCCGGCGCCTTGTAGTATTCTTTCATGACGGAGAACATTCCCGGATTTCCGCTTCTTGCCAGTATTTCGCCGGCAA
>JANQDY010000226.1 GCA_028278625.1 Thermodesulfobacteriota bacterium | reverse complement strand
GTTCGGTACGAGGGCGTCAAGACCCAGGAAACCACGCCCCTCGACCTGCAATCTGGGCAGGGTGTCCCATATGAGTCGAGGGTGCACGGCGTTCAGATGGCAGAGGTGGAGCTGGACACGGAAACCGGGGACATAAAGATCCTGAAAATGACGGCAGTAGTTGATGCCGGAACCGTCATAAATCCGCTTTTAGTGGAAGGCCAGATTGAAGGTGGTTTGGACATGGGGGCGGGCATGGCGCTACGTGAAGAGTATATTCATGGAAAGACAAAGGACTGGCTGACCTTCAAGTTCCCGACCATTCATAATGCCTTTGAAACGGAGATCATCCTGGTGGAAACGCCTCGTAAGAAAGGTCCTTTGGGGGCTGTGGGCGTCGGCGAATTCGTTCTGTTGCCCACATGTGCAGCCATTATGAATGCCATGAACAATGCTGTTGGGGCCCGGGTTCAGCATTTACCGGCGACGCCGGATAAGGTGTTGACCTCCTTGCGAGGAAAAGCAGC
Source organism: Thermodesulfobacteriota bacterium (assembly GCA_028278625.1). The sequence continues at coordinate 33,187 of JANQDY010000226.1, read as the reverse complement.
CTTTCGACACGGCTAAAAGGAATCGTTGTGAACGTGGAATACCAAGAAAGAAGGGAGATAGCAACAATGACATCAAGAAGCCGCAGCTATGTGGTCAAGACCGTTTGTTCCTCGTGCTATTGCGCATGCGGTGTGCTGGCTCATGTTGAGGATGGAAAGGTGGTTCGTATTGAAGGCGACCCTGATTACCCTATAACCAAAGGCAAACTGTGTGTGAAAGGTCGGGCTGGCATCGAGCTGCTCTACCACCCGGACCGGCTCAAGTACCCTTTGAAAAGAACCGGAGGGCGGGGTGAAGGGAAGTGGGGCAGGATCTCATGGGATGAGGCCTTTGACACCATTGGCGCCAAGCTGAAACAGATTCAGGAAAAGGATGGACCTGAGGCCATTTGTGTAGGAACTGGGGCCGGGCTCTATTCCAATATGGGCATGGTGGGCTATATGTGCTACCTTTTGGGCACCCCCAACATGCTTTCGAGCGCATTTATCTGCTTTATGCCAGTAGCGGCCGCGGTAAAAGCCACCATTGGTTATCCTGCAGCACTTCTGGCCACAGAGATCGTCAATGACGAGGCCCTGGACGCCAAGTGTATCCTCCTCTGGGCCGCCAATCCGAAAAATACAGTGCCCCATCCCATGGGCCATGGCATCCTTGAGGCCGCTAAAAATGGCGCCAAGCTCATCGTGGTGGATCCCCGACCTACAGATTTCGCAAAGGAGGCCGATATCTGGCTCAAAATCCGGCCTGGTACAGACGATGCCCTGGCCCTGGGGATGATCAATGTGGTCATCAATGAAGGGCTTTATGACCAGGATTTTGTGGACAACTATGCCTTTGGTTTTGAAGATCTGAAAGAACATGTGCAGGGCTATCCTGTGGAGACGGTGTCTGAGATCACCTGGATTCCCAAGGAGAAGATCGTCGAGGCGGCCCGTATCTTTGCCAAAACAGACCCTTCCTGTCTGTGCCAGCGGGTCCCCTTGGACCAGAACCTGAACGCGGTCCAGACATCGCGGGCAACCTTTATCCTTACTTCCATCTGCGGAAACCTGGACCGCAGGGGGGGGAACCTGCTCCCTTCCAAAAGCCATGTGATCGGCGAATATCCAATCATGGAAAAATTGGGTGAGCTGCCCCGTGAGATGTTGAGCAAACGGATCGGGGCAAAAGAACTGCCCCTGCTCAGCGGCCCAAATGCTATATACGGGTTTGTTCAACCCTCCCTTTGGGCCAAGGCGGTGTTGGAAGGGAAGCCCTACCAAGTCAAGGCCATGATCACCAGCGCCCGTAACCAATTGGTGGGAGATCAAGACGCCAAGATTATCGAGACGGCCTTCAGGCAAATCGAGTTTTCTGTGACAATGGACCTCTTTATGACGCCAACTGCCGAGCTTTCGGACATCGTCCTTCCAGCCTCTTCCTGGCTTGAAAAAGAAGGATTCCGGGGGCATATGGGCTATCCCTACTTCATCCCGGTGCAGCACAAGGCCATCGAGCCTCTTTATGAGCGGAAAGAGGACAATGAAATGTTCATCGAACTGGCCAACCGGATGAACCTGGAGATCCCTTGGAAAGATCTGGCAGCCTATCACGACTGGCGCCTCAACACGGAAGGGAAGAAATTCGCGGAACTGGACGGGGTGAGCTATGTTCACCAGCCCAAGAAATATGACCGCCACAAGAAGGGTGTGTTCAAGTTCAATACCCCTTCTGGCAAAGTGGAACTTTACTCCACGTTCCTGGAGAACTTCGGATTCGATCCACTCCCATCCTATGTAGCGCCCCAGGCAACCACCGAGAAATACCCCCTGATCCTCATGGGTGGAAAGAAAAAGGTGGAATTCAGTCATTCCGCAGGCAGACAGATCGAGATGTACCGCAAGCGGGTGCCTTGGCCCACGGTTGAGATGAGTCCTGAGACTGCCAAGTCCAATGGGATCCAAGAGGACGACTGGGTCTGGATTGAGACCATCGATTATGGGGACAAGGAGCGGGTCAAGTTCAAGGCCAAGTTCATGGAAGGGATGCTCGACCATCTGGTGGCCGTGGAACATGGCTGGTGGCTCCCGGAGGCTGAAGAGCAGGAACGGAGATGGTACGAATCCAATGTCAACGTGGTGATCAACGGCAGAACATATGACCCGATCTACGGATCAACCGCCATCAGGAATGTCCCTTGCAGGATTTACAAGGCATAGGAGCGTTCTTTGATCAAACCAGACTGGTCGCCCTTGAAAATCTGGCTCACTTTTGTATAATGATATCGTCAGCGGCAGTTCGAATCCTATATTCAGAGAACGCAACGATGTCCCTTAACAATAGTGAGTTTGATTTCTCAGTAATCCGAACCCTAAGACAAAAAGAGGGTCTGACAATCAAAGATATGGTCCAAAGAACCGGATTAACCCCTAGTACGATCGTCCGTGTGGAGAAGAACGAGTGTAACCCCACGGCAAACACCCTGGCCAGTATCGGGCGGGTCCTCAAGAAGCCGCCGAGTGAACTGATCAGGCTGGCAGAGGGTGTACGTGTGGTTCAGGCCAGCGCTGACTACATCGATTTTCCCGTTCCAAACACAAAGAAGTTCACGTTTTCAAACGTCGCTATCTATCTGGTGGATGCGCCGAAAGGCACTACCTTGGTCTCTCCACCCGCAATTCACTCCGACAGCCATGAGATCTTCTGCCTCAGAAAAGGGAAGTTACGTCTTCGGGTCCATGATAGAGGATTTGAGCTTGAAGAGGGCGATGCCATTATGTTCGACGCCCTGTTTACCCATTCGGTTGACGCAATAGAAGATTGTTCCTACGTGGTGGTCCAGATACCAAAATAGGCCCACTCAATGGGTGGATTCTTGCCATGATAGACCCCAAGTGGTTACTTCATGATTTCTTGGTGAATGAAGGCCCCCTTAGGCCCAAGTCCTCGAAACTCCTCTCCTGATCACTCCTTTATCACAATTTCCTTTCTGCCTGTGACGGCCTCTGCCCGAATTCTATCGGCAGGCAGTCCGGTCTTTCAAAAAATCCATGCACAATGAAAAAGAACTTGACAAACGTTCATATAAGAGCTAATAAGATTGATAATTTATTCATATATTATAACAACCAAGTGGAGACGGTTTTTCGCGATGAAAGGAGATAGGGGGAAGGTTTATGATGAAAATCAAAAGAATCTATGACCTGAGTGTTCTAACAGAGGAAAGCGCCAGTGATCCGCTGCCGGCGAGCATTGAACATATCCGCCACCAAGACCTTGCCGAACATTTGGCGCAGTTTTTTGATTGCTCGGTTTCCGACTTTCCCGACGGTCTTGGTTATGCTCAGGATAAAGTCGCGATCGGTGCCCATACAGGCACACATCTGGATGCACCCTGGCACTATTTTCCAATCAGTGAAGGGAGAAAAGCCAAAACCATCGATGAAGTCCCGTTAGAGTGGTGTATCGGTAACGGTGTCGTCCTTGACATGCGTCACAAACCAAGGGGCTCCGAGATCGCAGTGCCCGACTTGGAAGATGCCTTGAGAAAAATAGAATATGAGATCCAGCCCGGCGATATCGTCATGATGATGACCGGTGCAGACAAGTACTGGGGTAAGAAAGAATACTTCGATGAGGGGTGCGGGATGGGAAGAGAGTCCACTCTCTGGCTCATTGACAAAGGGGTTCGTGTCATGGGGATCGATGCCTGGACCTGGGACCGACCGTTCTGGGCCATCAAGGAGGATTTCAAAAAGACCGGCAATAAGGAGATCTTATGGGCAGGGCACCGGGCAGGCATAGAAAAGGAATACTGCCACATCGAGAAATTGGCGAATCTCGACCAGCTGCCTATGTCCTACGGGTTCACCGTTGTCTGTTTTCCGGTGAAGTTGGCAGGAGGGAGTGCCGGATGGACACGGGTCGCAGCCATATTCGAAGAAGAATGAGAAGTAGAAAGCTTGAGAGTCTGAAAAAGAAAATTCAGGAGGTGAGGAGATGATCACGCATCATTACAAGAATATCGAGGCGGAAAAGGTTGGGGACGACTGGAGTAAGGGAGCAATCACCATAAGATGGCTGGTTAACAGAGACATGGGAGCAAACCACTTTGCCATGCGGTATTTTGAAATGGCGCCTGGGGCCCGGGTGGCACCACACAGTCATGAAGGAGAACATGAGGTTTTCATACTCGAGGGGAAGGGGGTGATGAAAGGAGGCGATGATGAGAGGGTAATCGGGCCGGGAAGCGTGGTGTTTGTCCCTTCAAACGAACTTCACGGGTTGAGAAACGATGGAGAGGAAACCCTGAGATATCTTTGCTGCCTTTCTTTTGCCGAAGAAAGCCAAAAGAGGGATTGACCCGACTCAATGCGTTGTACATGCCTCGGCTCGTTGCCTCACCCTGGCCACCACTTGCTGACAAAGCCTGTGCAACACAGGAAACCCGGAACATTTGAATAGACCGATGAAACAACTTTGAGGGATTCTTAAGTCTTTTCGCAAGATGAAAAAGGGAGGTCGTTATGAACACAGATTGGCGGAAAAAGCTGCTGGGTTTTTTGGTAGCCGTAGGTTTGTTGTTCGGGACAGGGCCGGGCTGGGCTGAAACCATCAAACTACGCTGTGCCGCGGGGCATCCCTATGCGTCGGCAATATGGGTTGAAACCCTGCGGGATTTCTTCTGCGCTGAGGTTGAAAAAAGAGTGGCAGAACGGACCAAGTACAAAGCCAAGATACAGCAGTTTTACGGGGGATCACTTGCCAAGTTGGGCGAGATTCTGGAGGCGGTGGAGACCGGGGTTGCGGATATAGGCCTGCCCATGTCCATCTTCGACTATGCGAAGTTGTATCTCCACAACTATACATGGTGGGCACCCTTCACCACCAGCGACATGTATCAAATGCTCCGCGCCCATCATAGAGTCGTTTCCAAGTACCCGATATTTGACGAAATCATGGAGAGTTACAACCAAAAGATCCTCGCATGGGTTCCCGTGGACAGTCAGCAGTTGGTTACAACATTCCCGGTCAGGACCTTGGCGGATTTGAAAGGGAAGAAGGTGGCCAACGGCGGCCCGCTAATACCGTGGCTGGCGGGCTTGGGATGCGTGGGAGTCCAATCTCGGCTTAATGAGGCGTATACCTCACTTCAGACCGGTTTATATGAAGGGTGGGCTACCTCCACGAACCCGATTATAGGCTTCAAACTCTATGAGCAGGCGCCCTATCTCACAATCGTCGACTTCGGTGTCTTTTCCTGTGCACTCTTGACCGTTAACCTGAATACCTGGGCCAGATTGCCAAAAGAGGTCCGTGCGATCATGGTGGAAGTGGCCAAGGAGTATGAAAAGAAGCTCTCAGAAAACACGCTGGCAAAATCGGCGAAGGGAATGAAACTAATGAAAGAGAAGGGCGTGAAGTTCTACCAACTGCCCCCAGAGGAGAGGGGTCGCTGGAGCGAAGTATTATACAATGCCGGGGTGGCCAGTAAATCTGCACGGGAGGCCGATGCCAAAGGCTGGCCCGGGACCGCCATACTTCGTGATTATCTGGATGCCTTGGAGAAGGAAGGGTACAAGTTTCCCTACCGCCCAAAACCATGAGACCAATGATCATTTCTAAGCAGGTAGGTGGGACCCGATGAGGAGGATTAGCGATTGAAGCGATGATCAGAGACTTGTGGATTCGATTCCTGGCCGTGTTGAATGTCATATCAGCCATCGCGGTTTTCTTGATGGCGCTTTGGATAACCGCTGACGTGGTCGCTCGGTTCGCTTTTGATCGGCCCATAGCCGGAACGACCGAATTGGTCAAGTCCACACTGGCTGCAATTGTTTTTCTGGCCATTCCCTACGCCTTGCAGAAAGGGCGGCATGTTGGCACAACGGTAGTGCTGCAGCTTCTGTCTCCCGTGAGCACCACAATCTGCAGAATGGGCGCCAGCATCATCGGGACCGCCATCTTTGCCATGATATGCCGATACAGCTGGGATCCTGCCTGGTCAGGCTTTCTCATACGGGAGTACGAGGGTGTGCAGTTGCATGTGCCGGTCTATCCTGTTCGCTTTCTGGTGGTCCTCGGAAGCGGCTTGGTCTCGTTGCAATTTCTTATAAATCTACTTCAAGAACTCCATGAGCTAAGAGGTCTTCTAAGAGAAAGGACCTGATGGACCCGATTCTGGTGGCAATATTGATGATGATTCTCCTTATGGTGGCAATCCTGGCAGGAGTGCATATAGGCGTCGCCCTCTTATCCGTGAGTGTCTTGGGGATGTGGCTGATCACCGACAGCCTTGGGGTTGTCGGCTCCATGCTGGGGACGGCGCCTTTCTATGCCACGTTTGAGTATCTGTTGGCGGTCATTCCCCTGTTTGTCTTAATGGGATTGATGGCGAACCTATCGGGCGCCAGCGAAGACGTCTATGACGCGGCCAACACCTGGGTCGGAAACTTGCGCGGCGGTTTGGGCATTGCCACGGTGGTCGGAAACGGAGCATTCGCTGCGGTCACCGGGATTAGTGTGGCCTCGGCCGCGATGTTCAGCAAGGTTGCGCTTCCCCAGATGCTTCGTCTCGGTTATGACAAACGATTCAGTCTGGGGACAATCGCGGGCAGTTCTGTTTTGGGAATGCTCATTCCACCCAGTGTGCTTCTCATCGTCTACGGTGTTCTGGCTGAAGAGTCCATCGGCCGCCTTTTTGCGGCTGGTGTGGTGCCGGGTCTTGTATTGGTGGCAGTCTATTCATTGGGGATCTGGACCATGTGTCGTTTCAATCCCCGGTTAACGGGAACCTCCTTGAAGCATGAAAGACGAAGCTGGAAGTCCCGACTCCGGGCGTTGAGAAAGACCTTCGGAATTGTAGCTTTGATCATTCTCGTCCTGGGTGGAATCTACGGCGGGTTTTTCACCCCTACGGAGGCAGGTGCCGTCGGAACCATCGCTGCGCTTTTGTTGGCACTCATAAAGCGTCGGGTAAGCATTTCAAACCTGAAAAGTGCACTCACCGAAACCGGTCTCATGACTGCCAGCTTCTTTTTTCTGCTCATCGGAGCTCAGATATTCAGCCGGATGCTCGCCATGAGCGGTATCGTGAGTGAATTTGCGGGCTTTGTGGTGGCGCTTCCCGTACCCCCGATTCTGATTATCGCCATGGTATTGGTTGTACTGATGGTCATGGGGGCCTTCCTCGATTGCATTTCCATCATGATCGTGCTGCTCCCTATTGTGCTGCCCACGGTGAAGGCCCTCGGTTTCGACCTCATCTGGTTCGGCATCATCAGTGTTATGGCAATCGAGACGGGGCTGATCACTCCCCCCTTCGGCATGGTGCCGTTTACCATCAAGGCCGCCATCGGACAATCGGCTACCCTTGAGGATATTTTTGCAGGCGCCCTTCCGTTCCTTCTGATGATGATCTTGGTCATTGTGATCCTGGTATGTTTCCCCTCTCTGAGCACTTGGTTGCCGGGGACCATGTAATGCACGAACGATGAGGATGGAGGTGAAACCATGTTTTTTGAAATGCCTGACTGCGGCGCCTGCAGGACCTGCGAGATCGCCTGCTCGTTTCACCATATAGGGGAATTCAAGCCGTCAGTGTCCAGCCTCAAAGTTCTCGACACGGAAGAAGGAAAGGGAAAGACCATTTTTTTTGCGGAAAAGGACGATGGAGACACCCTGGCCTGTGACGGCTGCGGGGATCGCGAGGAGCCCCTTTGCATGGCTGTCTGCGAAAAGAAGGAGGAACTGGCCGGAATGCTGGAAGTGCTCTTGCGGGAGATTGACAAATCGACCACTGGCGGTCCATCGAACTAGGATTTCGTCGTTTCTCCGTGCCTCTCCATACCTGTTGTTGGCGGGAAAAAGAATGGTATCTCTCATCTCTTTTTGGAGGAATCAAAATGCCAAAGGACACAGGACTGTGTGGCTATGCAGGGAAGATCTTGAGGATTAACCTTAGTTACAACAATATTTGGACTGAACCCACGACTAAGGATTTTGCCAGACATTGGCTTGGAGCTTCGGGAATGGCCGTTAAGATACTTTACGATGAGGTGAGGTCGTGGGTCAGACCTTATGATCCGATGAACCGGCTCATCTTCGGCATGGGGCCTTTGATGGGGACCCCGGCCCCCGGGTCCAACAAGTTGAGCGCCAGCACCCTGGGCCCCATGACCGGCGGGTGGGCGAGCGGACACAGCGACAGCTACCTCGGGGGCCAGATCAAGTATGCGGGTTATGATCTCATCGTGATAGAGGGCAGGGCTCACACCCCGGTCTATCTGTGGATCAACGATGACAAAGTGGAGATCCGCGACGCCCGCCATTTATGGGGAAAAACCACATGGGAGACCCAAGATATGATTCGGACGGACCTGGGGGACAAGACCCTTTATGCCCTTTCCATCGGGCCGGCAGGTGAGAACCTGGTGCGGGGGGCGTGCCTGATCCAAGGTACGGCCAGGGCCATCGGAAGATGCGGCACGGGCGCGGTGATGGGATCCAAGAACCTCAAGGCCCTTGTGGCAAGAGGCAAAGGTGGGATCAAGGTTGCCCAACCCGAACGGTTCATGAAGGTGACGGCCAAATGCCGGAAAATGGTGACTAAGATCAAGGCCTTTTCCCTTATGAGACAGTATGGATCTACTTTTATTCTTCCGAGGAAGCAGGAGATCTGCGGCCTTAATTACAAGAACTTCCAGGAGTGTTGCCTCCCCGAGGATATGGTTGACCTCATCGATCCCATGAAGGCCGCGGACAGATACCGTGTATCACAGGTCTCCTTCCCCGGATGCGCCTATGGCGGTTGCGGCCGGACCCTCCATATCACGGACGGCCCCTACAAGGGCCTCAAAACCGAGGGGTGTCAGTGGGAAGTGGTCTCCACACTCCAAGCCAGATTGGCCATGAAAGAGCCTACTTTCATGTTTCAGGCCAATGCCCTGTGCAATCAGATGGGCTTGGATGTGGACATGGCTGGCAGTGCTATCGGTTGGGCCATGGAGTGTTTTCAGCGGGGGATTCTCACGAAAGAGGATGTCGACGGGTTGGATCTCAAGTGGGGGGATGGGGCCATGGCCCTGGAACTGATACGGAAGATCGCTCATCGGGAAGGTTTCGGCGGGATTCTTTCCGAGGGTTGCGCCAGGGCCGCTGACATCGTCGGCAGGGACAGCGCATACTATGCCATACACATAAAGGGACAGGATCTCTACGAAAACCTGAGGGCCTCCAATGGCTGGGCCCTGGGCACCACCACCGCCACCCGCGGGGGCGGGCATACCACGGGGGCGGTGGCCGTGGAGACGATCCCCAACATGGACGTGAAAAAGGCGAGGGAGGTCTTTGGAGTTGATGAGACCATTCATCCGGACCGGTCTGAAGATTACGAGGGAAGGGCCAAGATGGTCCACTACACAGAGGTTTTAACCCGGATGTGCAATTCATTTGGTGTATGTCTGTTCCAGACGCCTTGGCTGGCCGTGGAGCTCCCTGGCATTGAGGAATTCGCCGAACTCTATTCAGCGGCCACCGGATGGGAGACGACGGCGGAAGACATCAAACGGTTGACCATGCGGCAGCTCAACCTGGAGAAGGCGTTCAACTTGAGACACACCGATTTTGACCGGAAGGACGACATGCCCACCGCCAGGGATCTGAATGAACCGATCCCCACGGGCAACCTTGCGGGCTGGAAAATAGATGTAGGTAAATGGAACCGGATGCTCGATGAATACTACGAGCTTCACGGCTGGGACAAAGAAACCAGTTTTCCTACCAGAGAGACCCTGGCGAATCTGAGCCTGGAATCCGTTGCCGACGACCTGGAGAAGATCGGTAAACTTGGGCAAAGCAGGGAGAAAGGAGGTTGAATAAGTGAATCCAACGGGCCGGTATCGATGGGGGAGGGGATCTTACCGCAGGGTAAAATTGGACGGTGTAAGCGTTAAATGGAGCCGGGTGATACTTAAACCGATCAAGGGCAATCGGCCTGGCATTGGAATCATGAAAAAGAGCAAGAATTCAGCAAGGCGGTTTTCAAGTTAAGAAAGTTCTTTACCAATAACCGACAACAAGGGAGATAGAGACCATGAAGACCCTGCTCCAAGAATTTGAATATCAGCGGCCCACCTCATTAAATGAGGCAGTGACCTTGATGGGTGAGCCAGGAGATGATGTCCGTGTTATCGCCGGTGGTACTGATCTGGTGGTCAAGATGGCCGAAGGAAAGATGAATCCAAAGACATTGATTGATATCAATGACATCCTAGAACTCTCAGGGATTCAGGAACAAGAGGGCTCCCTCAGTATCGGAGCGGCCACTCCTTTTTCCGCAATTGAAACGTCATCCCTGATTCAAGAAAAGGCCCTGATCCTTGGCAAGGCCGCCGGTTCCATTGGCAATGCACAGATTCGAAACCGAGGCACCATCGGCGGAAACCTGGCCAACGGGTCTCCTGCGGCCGATTCCGCCACCGTTCTTTTGGCCCTGGACGGAGAGGCTGTTCTGGCAGGTTCCGCAGGTGAACGCGTTGTGCCTCTTTCCGATTTTTTCGTTGATGCGGAAAAGACCATCATTCAGCCCAACGAAATCCTGAAAGCAGTTCAGATTCAGATTTCCGAAAGAGTTTCTTCCGCCTTTATCAAACTGGGCAGACGTCAGGCCGCATGCCTTTCGGTGGTCAACACGGCGGTAGCCCTGACCATGGAGGGCGACGTGTGCACCAAGGCGCGCATCGCCTTGGGGGCAGTGGCCCCAATTCCCATGCGGGCCACCGTAGCGGAGTCCCACCTCGCGGGAAAAACGCTGACCCCAGAGGTGATTCAACAGGCGGCGGATCTTGCGGCGAATGAGACAACGCCTATATCGGATATCCGCGCGAGCCGGGAATATAGAAAAGAGATGTCCAGGGTGCTGGTCCGGCGGGGAATCAATGAGGCACTTCAGGATTCCAGAGAGGAGAAGGTATGAGCAAAGCAATAGAAATCCGTTTTGTCTTAAACGGCAATGAAATGGTCCGATCGGTAAAGCCCAACATGGTCCTTGCCGATTTCATACGATACGAACTGGGTTTGACCGGCACCAAGAAGGGTTGTGGGAAGGGAGAATGCGGTGCATGCACCGTGCTTATTAACGGCAAGGCCGTGGACAGCTGCCTCGTGCTTGCGCTCCAGGTAGCGGGAAAAGAGGTGACCACCATCGAAGGAATGTCTAAAAATGAGGAACTCCATCCCCTTCAAAACGCTTTTGTGCAACACGCTGTTAATCAGTGTGGATACTGTGCACCGGGAATGCTTCTTTCCGCTAAAGGGCTTCTTGACGAAAAACCGAACCCAACCGAAGGAGAGGTCCGCAAGGCCATATCTGGAAATTTGTGTCGGTGCACCGGGTATCAAAAGATAACAGAAGCGATTTTGGACGCTGCAGGAAATTGAGGAGGGAATCAAATGGATCTATCCATCGTAGGAAAGTCGATCCCAAGATTGGACGCCCGTGAACAGGTGACAGGTCGAGCAATATATGCCGATGACCTGCCGGAACCGGCCGGGACGCTCCGCTGCAAGGTCCTTCAGAGCCGATATGCCTCGGCGGAGATTCTTGGCGTTGACACCTCAAAGGCCGAAAGCCTGCAAGGTGTGGCCGCGGTCATCACCGCCAAAGACGTGCCCAACAATATCATTGGATTCAAAGCCCAGGATGAATATGTATTTGCTGATAACCGTACTCATTATAAAGGTGAGGCGGTGGCCGCCGTGGCCGCTGAAACCGAAAAGACCGCCCAGGCGGCTTTGGACCTCATTGAAGTGGACTACAAGGAACTCCCCCCTGTCCTCGATGCCCGCGAGGCCATGAAGCCGGGGGCGCCCCAGGTACATCCCGGTAAGGAAAACATGCACACCCATTTCAAGCTTCGCAAGGGCAACGTGGCGGTCGGCTTCAGCCAGTCCGACGTGGTGGTGGAGGACCACTTTGAGACCAAGCTGGTTGAACACTGTCACCTGGAGACCCATGCCGCCCTGGCCGATGTGGACCATAACGGAAAACTGACGGTCTGGTCTTCCACCCAGTTGCCCTATACCCTTCGCCCCCTGCTGCAGATGGTCCTGCAGATGCCATCCAACAAGATCCGGGTGGTCAAGAGTGCCGTGGGCGGTGGCTTTGGTGGAAAAAACGAGATATCCGTGGAACACCATATCTCTCTTCTGGCTTTTAAGACCGGGCGACCGGTAAAGATGGTCTGGACAAGAGAGGATGAGTTTGAGCGGTCCACCCTGCGGCATCGCATGCACATGGACTACAAGACCGGAGTGAAAAAGGACGGCACCATCATGTCCATGGAGATCCGGATCATCATAGACAACGGCCCCATTACAGGCTGGAGCGTGGTTCCCCCCACCAAGGCCTTTATGCATCCGGGACCCTACTTTGTACCTAACGTCAAAGTGGATAACTATCTGGTCTATACCAACAACCCCTATCAGAATACCATGAGGGGCTATGGGAGCACGCCACCCAACTATGCTTCTGAGACCCATATGGAGCATGTGGCTCGCACCCTTGGGGTCGATTCGGTTGAATTTCGGCTCAAAAACGCCCTGAAGCAGGGAGATATTCTCCCAAGCGGACAGGAGTTGGGCACCTGTGGTCTGACGGAGTGCATACAAAAGGCCGCCGGATGGGCTGTCAGATAAGGAGGTCGATATGAAAAAAAGAGGAAAAGGCATCGCCTGCACTATCTATCAAACGCACCCTCCCATGCCGAATGTAACCTCGGTGTTTATCGAAGTGGCCCATGACGGGGCAGTGAGGCTTCAAGTGGGCTCGTGCGATATCGGGCAGGGTTCAAACACAGTATTATCCCAAATCGTCGCGGAAGAACTGGGGATTCCTATTGAGTTCGTTACCATCCAGACCGCGGACACAGACCATGCTCCCTTTTGCGTGGGAAGTTATGGCACCCGCATCACGTACGTTGCGGGCAATGCGGTACGTCTGGCGGCACAAAATACCAAAGAGAAACTTATGGCGGCAGCATCGGAGATTCTCCAGACCGAGCCGGACAAGTTACAGGCGAAGGGTGGCAAGGTCTTTGTGAAGGATAACCCTGAGAAGGCGGTCCCGGTGTCCGACGTCTGCGGGTACTCCTATTTCATGAGGGGGGTGGCGATAGCCGGTTCCGCCTCCTTCTCTCCCTCGGTCATCCCGATGGACCCGGAAACCGGCCAGGGGGCTGCGTCCGTTGCTTACATTTTCGGGACCCAGGTGGCTGAAGTGGAGGTGGATACAGAGACAGGAGAGATCCGGGTCATTAAGGTGACCGCCGCTCATGATGTAGGTAAGGCGATCAATCCTGCACTGGCGGAAGGCCAGATCGAAGGTGGTGTCCAGATGGGGATCGGATATGCGTTGATGGAAGAGGTGTTGGTGGATGAAAAAGGCCGGGTGATGAACCCGAACTTGACCGATTATCACGTCCCCACGGCGGCGGATGTGCCTCCAATGGAGATCATCCTTGTGGAAACCAAAGAGCCTACCGGGCCCTTTGGCGCCAAGGGGCTGGGAGAGGCCACCACATGCCCCACGGCCCCGGCCATCATCAATGCGATCCATGATGCCGTCGGGGTATGGATCAGGGATCTACCGGCCACGCCGGAAAAGGTGTTAACCGCAATGAACAGATGATAGCAGAAAAGCCTTCCATGGTCTGATCTTGTTCGACATAGAAAGGGATGTGGATGTCCTTAAAAGACAATGAGTTTGATTTTTCTATCATCCGAAGTTTAAGACTGAAAGAGGGTTTGACACTCGAAGAAATGGTTCAGAAAACAGGTTTGACCCAGAGTACGATTTTAAGGCTTGAGAAAAATCGATGTAATCCCACGGCGAACACTCTGGCCCGCATCGGGCGGGTTTTGAGAAGGCCTCCCAGCGAACTTGTCAAACTAGCCCAGGGTGTACATATCGTACAGAAAAAAGCAGTCTGTACCGATTTTCCCGTGCCAAATACAAGGAAGGTTCTGTTTTCAAATGCCGTGATTCATCTGGTGGATAGACCGAGGGGGAGCATATCGGTATCTCCCCCTTCGATACACGCAGACGCCCATGAGATTTTCTGCCTCAAAAAAGGGAGGATCCGTCTTCGGGTTCACGACAAAGATTTCGAGCTTCGAGAGGGGGATGCAATTCTGTTTGATGCCTTGTTTACCCATTCCGTTGAGGTTTTAGAAGACTGTTTCTATGTCGTGGTGCAGATATCGGAAAAGGTGAAGAGACGGTTCTGAGTCATCGAATCGGGCCGACATGTAAGGACTGGCCTTTCTGTAGGTTGAGAAGCACCGGTTCCTTCCGTTCAAAACAGACGAAATAAGGGAGAGTTTAAAGATGACGTTCGAGACGAAGCCCGTAAAGATCATGGATACGATCTTCCGTGATGCAAGCCAAAGCAAAGTGGCCACCAGGATGAAGATTGAAGACATGTTGCCCCTTTGCGAAAAGCTGAATCGCGCGGGTTATTATGCGATTGAGATGTGGGGGGGCGCCACCTTTGATTCATGCATCCGTTTCTTGGATGAAGACCCCTGGGACCGTGCCAGCATTTTGAAAGAGGCCATGCCCAATGTCAAGATGCAGATGGTCATACGGGGTCAGAATCTGGTGGGCTATAAGAACTATGCCGATGATGTGGTGACCAAATTCGTTGAATGTGCAGCGGATAACCGAATCGACATCTTTCGCGTCTTCGACGCCTTGGACGATGTGCGGAATATGCAAAAGGTCATCGAGGTGACCAAGCGGGTGGGGAAGACCAGCGAGGGCACCATCTGCTATACCATCAGCCCTGTCCATACGGTGGATATGATTATTGACAAGGCTAGGCAGCTGGAGGACCTGGGCTGCGATATATTTTGTTTAAAGGACATGAGCGGTCTTATGGCTCCATATGTCGCATACGATATTGTCAAAGCCTTGAAGGGTGCTGTTGATATTCCGGTTCACGTCCATACGCACGATACCTGCGGGATGGGGGCGATGACCTGCCTCAAGGCGGTGGAGGCCGGGGCAGACATGATCGATACGGTACTCTCCCCCTATTCTGAAGGAACCGGCCAGCCCCCTACGGAAAGTATAGTAGTGGCCCTTCAGAATACTCCTTATGACACGGGCATGGATTTGGAGGTGCTTGTGGAGGCTGCCGATATCGCCAGGGAGAGAAAAAAGAACTACAAAGAATATGAAACCGATCTGGGCGGTGTGGATGCCAAGATCCTGGTGACCCAGATTCCTGGCGGCGTCATGTCCAATCTGATGAACCAGCTGAAGGAGATCGGACACGTAGGCAAGATTGATGAAATCAAAAAAGAGATCCCAAGGGTTAGAGAAGATTTGGGATATATCAACCTGGTGACGCCAACATCTCAGATCATCTGTGTCCAGGCTACCGTCAATGTGGTTTTGGGTGGCCGGTATAAGGTGGTGACAAAAGAAGTCCAAAATATCCTGCGCGGGGGATATGGCCTGCCGCCAGGTCCCCTCAATAAAAAGCTACAGAGAAAGGTCCTGGGAGACGGTCAACCGATGATCACTTGCAGACCTGCGGATCTGCTGCCCAATGAATTTGACAAATACGCGGAAGAGAGTAAACCGTTTGCACGACGAAGGGAAGATGTCATCACTTATGCCATTTTCCCGGATGTGGCCAGAGAGTTTTTTTCGAAGCGTTCAGGTTCATCATAGGCATTTCAGTTTCCTCATCCTTCTATTGAATCTCTAGTTTCTCAGAAAAACCTCTTGACAGCCGTCCACCTAACTGGCGCTAGCTGAATTGAGAATACGGTCATTTGACATCTCTCTTCTTTTCATTCTGAAGTCGGCGCTTTCTATCTCTTTTGGAATGTCTCGTCCCCGTTTCCGCCCCTCGCATAAAGTGCTTTAATGTTTCAGGCTTGAAAGGAAGTACCGTTTGTTTTATGATCCCTCTTCACCTCGTCGGTTCAGGTTGGTTTGTTTTATTATATTGCACATCCTCCTGATTCAACGAGGTTTTTCAATTTGTTTTCACTAAGAAAGGCTGTTCGTGACGGATTTTGACGCCATATAGGGGCTTTAAAAAAGCCGGGTGATTGGGAACAACCGTGATTGTCGGGAAGACACCTTTCCTTTCTCGAGTAGGCGGTGTTCGATGCGCAAAGGCAACCGGGAAGAGGAAACGTCTTAGAGAGCCTAAAGATGAAGATCATTGAGACCCTTAAAATAAGATGGGACGGTGAGGGCGGCTACCGCCAGTTTCTGGCGATCGCATTCCCCTTGATTTTGAGCACGGGGGCCCTTTCGGTCCAGCACTTCGTGGATCGGATGTTTCTTTCCTGGTATTCCTCCGAGGCCATCGCCGCCGCCATGCCGGCCGGGATGCTCAACTTCTGCATCATGAGCCTTTTCATCGGCACGGCGGGCTATGTGAACACCTTCGTTGCCCAGTATTTCGGTGCCAACAGAAAGAACAGGATCGGGCCGGCCCTGTGGCAGGGAATGTATGTTTCTGCCCTGGGGGGGATTGCCGTCATGCTGCTGATCCCCTTTTCAGAGGCGATCTTCCGGTTTGTGGGTCACGACGCTGCCATTCAGAAACTGGAAGCAGCGTATTTCACCATCCTATGTCTTGGGGCGGGCCCCATGATCGCTTCCACGGCCCTCTCCTGCTTTTTTTCGGGAAGAGGTCGAACATGGCCCGTGATGTGGGTGAACATACTGGCCACGGCGGTGAATCTTCTCCTCGACTATGTGCTGGTGTTTGGTGTGTGGGGATTTCCGGAAATGGGGATTCGGGGAGCAGGCATCGCGACGGTCCTGGCGGGGCTTTTCTCTTTTCTGGCCTACATTCCGCTGGTTTTAAGGCCGCTTCATGATGAAACATACCAAACGGTTCGGGGGTGGCGGTTTGAAAAGGCGCTTTTTTTTCGTCTTCTGCAATACGGTTTTCCTTCGGGTGTTCAGTTTTTCCTGGATATTTCAGGCTTTACGGTATTTATCCTGCTGATTGGGCATTTGGGCACCGCCAGCCTGGCAGCCACCAATATCGCTTTTAACATCAGCACCCTTTCCTTCCTGCCCATGATCGGGTCAGGCATTGCCGTATCGGTTCTTGTGGGGCAATATCTGGGCAGGAACCTGCCAGATATGGCAAACAAAAGCGTCTATTCCGCATTTCACCTGACCTTTGCCTACATGTCCCTTTTTGCACTGGCTTACCTTTTCATCCCGGAGCTTTTCGTCCTCCCCTTTGCGGCAGGGGCCGACGTCAAGGAGTTTGCCGAAATCCACCATCTTACCGTATTATTGCTCAGATTTGTGGCAGTATATTCGGTGTTCGACACCATGAATCTGGTTTTCGCTTCCGCCATAAAAGGGGCCGGCGATACCCGGTATGTGATGTTTGCCATCATTGTCACTTCCACCCTGGTTTTGGTTGCTCCCACCTACCTTGGGGTGGTGGTGATGGGGTGGGGATTAATGGCATCATGGATCAACGTGTCCGCCTATGTTATCATATTGAGCATCATTTTCTTTTTTCGGTTTCTGGGCGGCAGGTGGAAATCCATGCGGGTAATTGAGATGAGTGACAACTGTTAGAAGGTTGTCTCAAGAGACGGTTGTGTCTCAGCGCTATCCTGAGACACTGTCTTTCCAGTCCTTTTCCCTTAAAGTCCCCTAATACCCATGGGTTATCCCATGTGTTGGTGTCTCAAGGTGTATCAGAATACTGGCTCGCGGCAATGCCCTGATTTCCGATTCAAACCTCAAGGTTTTGAAATCATAAGACTAATTTTGCATTCCGGTTTGAGGGGTCTTTGGCACGAATTGTGAAACGAAGAGTAGGAAATTTGGTTAACTTGAATTCGAAAATTAAAAAAGGAGATTGATATCATGAGCAAAACAGAAGCGAATCTTTGGGAAGCATTTGCCGGCGAATCTCAAGCCAATCGAAAGTACCTTGCATTTGCGAAAAAGGCGGACAATGAAGGATATCCCCAGGCGGCAAAACTGTTTCGTGCAGCTGCCGAAGCGGAAACGGTCCATGCCCATGCCCATCTGAGAACCCTTGCCGGCGTAAAGAGCACCTCCGAAAACTTGCAGTCGGCCATTGACGGGGAAACCCACGAATTCAAAGAAATGTATCCGGCGATGATCGACGAAGCCCAAAAAGAAGGAAACAAAGCAGCGGAGCGTTCTTTTTCCTTTGCCAACGAAGTGGAAGAAGTGCACGCGGGGCTCTACAAAAAGGCACTCGAGAACCTGGAGAATCCAGGGAGTGTTGATTGTTATTACGTCTGCTCGGTTTGCGGGTATACCATTGAAGACGAAGCCCCTGACAAATGTCCCGTTTGTGGTGCACTGGCGAAGGCTTTCAATAGAGTAGACTAGAATTTTTCTGAATCGGAGGGATACACCATGGGAGCCCTGGCAGATGATAAAGAATTACAGGAGCGCACCGGAAAAATCACCATGAAGGGAAATCCGTTGACATTGCTGGGTCCGGAGCTCAATGTTGGCGATAAGGCACCTGACGTCACGCTGATAAACACGGATCTGGCGCCCGTTCAGTTGTCCTCTTTCAAGGGAAAGATATGCATCGTTTCCGCGGTGCCTTCACTGGATACGCCGGTATGTGATATGGAAACCCGCAGATTCAATGAAGAAGCGGGGGCCATGGGAGATGATGTGACGGTCATTACCGTCAGTATGGATTTGCCGTTTGCCCAAAAAAGATGGTGCGGTGCGGCAGGTGTCGACAGGGTGATTACCTTGTCAGATTATGCCGAAATGTCTTTCGGGCGTGCATATGGCGTTCTCATCAAAGAGCTGAAGTTGCTGGCAAGGGCTGTTTTTGTAATGGATCGCGAAGGGATTATTCAATACATGCAACTGGTAAAAGAAGTGGCCGATGAACCAAATTACCAGGATATTCTGGACGCGGTCGGTCAAATAACATGAACCATTCCACCGGGGGAAACGCACGGTTTTATTGGATAGGGGGGTGTCCTTTCCCAAGATTCGAGCTTGAGATTTTCGCGTTTGCTTTGTCAAACTTCTGTGCAATCTCCAGCTCATATTCTGATCCAAAAAAACGGCGGTTCCCCTGCAGGTAATGCTTGATGTGTTCCCAGTACCCGCCCAGTGCCTGAATATCCGATATGCTTTCAAGAGTGCCCTCAATTTCTGAGAGTTTCTCTCGTTTTAGCGTGTTTTTGCGCATTTCGTAAAGATCGTTTAGGCGGTGCTTCTGCTCAGGAGAAAAAGTCATCTCCTTTGAACTTTCAACCAAATCGTTCAGCAGGTTATAGAGATTCTCAAAATCTTTGATCTGATCCATTTGGCGTTGTGTACGGTCCAGGATTCGGTCCGTGATTTCCGTCCTTCTTCCCTCATAAGCTTTTTCCAGCAGGATTTCATAATCCTCCGTAAAGAATCGGTAATTTTTCAATTCGTTGAGACTGTACTGAAAATAGATTCTGAGCTGTTTCAAATCGTTAATAGAGGACATGTGATCAATTTTCCGGGCAATGTTCATGGGATTCTTGAAAATGACGGACAGAACGTTGGGATATGCTTCTTTCTTGAGCAGAACTCCGATTTCAGCACCAAAAAGATGGTTAAGCTGAGAATCGTCTTTCCATAGTTCCAGGGCCGGAATGCTATCGAGGGAATCGTTAATGGCTTCATAGCGCCGTTCCACGGTCTGGCCCATGTGGGTGAAATTGAGGAATATGGGATTCTCATCGGATCTTATCTTTTGTGTGCCTATCAGACCAATCAAGAGCAGTTTGATCTGATTTTTATAACTGAGATATCCGCTGACCTTTTCATAACCGTAAATACGGACCCTGTCGCCAATCAGCTCTTCAAGCATAAAATGGCGAATGCCTTCCCGCACGGATTGAAGGGTTTTGTAAATCCTGAAAGCCTCGTAAACCTCTTTTTCAAAAGTGGCAAAACCCACGTTGTGAAATTTTCGCTTCTTGTGGATATATTTGAGCGGTACCTGCATCATAAGCCTGGCCAGATCTCGAAACTCCACGTATCGAATGCCCCGAAGCCTGAAAATCCTTTCCGTGGCCAATATCATTCTGCCGGCATGAAGCTGTTTGGCTTTGTCGAGGGATTTCCACTCGTTGGAGGAAAGATAATCTGAAGGGGTAACCCCTTTGGGCAGCCCTTCACGCCGGTATTTTTCGATCGCATAAAAGAGCCTGCCCCGTCTCATGACAACCCGTTCCATTTGGCTTTCTATGGTGGTTCTTCCATGGATAACGCTATGGCAAACAGCGCTGGTTTTGAAAATCCAAAGGGCCAAGTCTTCAAGCATCAGATCCTCTCTGATGGCCCCCAGCATGATAAAGTTCACGATGAGAAAGGCGTCGAAAAGATCATGGTCCCCTTTAGTGAGAACGGACGATAATGCGGAAAAAGAGACTTCTCCATTGATGATATGGTGTATAAGATCATGGCTGTTCACGAGAAAAATGAGATATTCGATGCAGGCGGAATTGAGTTCATATCGTTTTCCCATCTCCTCCTTTTCAAGAATGACCGCTCCGGCGCTGGACAGATCGGCGGGGTTGATTTCCTTTTGGTATTTTTTTCTCAATTCCGGAATTCGTCCCGCGTCCTGAAATACGAAAGAGCATGTGAGCGCTTTGAAAAGGTTTTTTCTTGTTTTGAGCCGTTCCACGATTCTTTCCAGTTCTTCCAACTGCCGCTGACTGACACCCATGATGCCGGTTGCCATGGGGCCGAATTCCTTTCGAGCGAGTCGGTGCATCAGTCTCAAGTTCTGAAAACTCTGCTTATCGTGACGGACGAGGGCCTGAAATTTCCGAGTTGCCGTAAGAATATAGTCGGTTATGGGAGAACTGAGGTAGAGGCTTCCGGAAAGATCAACCTTGTCCATGGCGGTGAGTTCCGGCAGCAGAAAGTCGAAAAGGACAGGCGCATGCCCGCGCAGATAATGGAGGTCGGCGTGAAGGTAATCAGGTTGGAACATGACCTTGACAAAGCCCCGCCAGAGGGTTCTGCGTATTTGCCAGGTCCTTTGGAACCATCTTCTTTGTCTGGCGGGTATTTTCAGGTGTTTGTCCAGATCTCTCTCTACCCTGCGTTGGTTCTGGTAAAACATTTCCAGATCAGAAAATACCACCTCCAGTTTTCGAAGGTCTTCCAGTGGAATTTTGCTGATGGAAAGACCAGCGATCTTATGAGAAAGGGCCTCCGCCTCATTGAGGCTTTTGTCCAGGTCCCTATAAGCGATTTCCAGGGCCTTGTTTTCCGAGGAGGTTCTGAGTTGAAACCCGGTACCCATGATAAAGGAAGAACGGCCGTGAGTCAGCTGTTCGCTGAAATGCTGAAGGAGATCCAGGTTCAGATGTCGGAGACTAATAACTGAGGCCTCATCCCGGACTTTTCGAACCCTTTTGTCCATCTCGGCATACTCCACATCCGCTAAAATGGGGTTGAAATTGACCGCGTCTCCCTTGGCAAGGTTAACCGTAATCCATAAGAGCACAAAGACGTTGAGACTGCTTTCCATCCTCTCGAACAGATGACTGGTGCCGTGAAATTCCAGTTCCAGGAACTTCCTGTAAAAAGCCGGCAGATGGAGAGGGTCCTGCTTAAGGTATTTTGCCTCAAATGTTTCGATGGTGTTAACAAGACGGATAACCTCTTCTATTCTGGCGAGTTTCTGGTTGTTGTAATCAGCCAGAGCCTCCTTTTCCATGGGGCCCTTTTTGCGCAATTCATCCCAGTTTTCCAGGAATTGAAAATACCCCATCATGGTCAGGATCTTGTTGATGATCCGATTGCGCACACCGCCCATGGCGGTGGTTTTCTCATCCAGGAGTTGCTCCCAGTCCAGTCCCTGGTTGACCACCACACGAACCGTTGATTCATAGAGTTCAAAAAGGTGGACAAGCTGTTCGTTTGATAGCTCGTGGCCCCTGGCCACGCTGGTTTCGGCAACGGTCATCAAACGGCAATACCTTAACATGTTAAGGGCCTGGGGCGGGTCATAGGTGCGGGCCAGATCGGAAACCGGCTTAAGGGAGCGTTCGGACATCTTGCCTGCCATGATCCGCCCCAGGGTGGTATGCCCCAGGGTAATCAGGATCATTTCTTTCAATTCATCCTGGCTAAACCCAAAACACGTAAGTGCTTCCAGGTTGGAAAACAATCGCGTATCCGGTCCCTCAATCCTGTCCGGATTCAGATAACTGCTGATTTTTTCCAGTCGTTTGATGTTGTTGGTAAGCTTGATGACGTGTTTGAGCGCTCCAAATCTCCTGTTCTTGTTTTCCAGGGGTTGGCGCAAGCGATCCATTAAGACACGGGGAAGGGAACCGTAATTGCCCAACTTAAATCTGTGTATGATTTTGAGAGTGCGAACGATGAATTCCAGTGAATTCCGGTAATCAGCCACCAGTTCAAAAGAGCAGCCGGCCAGATTTGAGGCGGTCACTTTTTGTTTTATGTTCGCCACCGTATTTTCAAGGGGTTTTTTCTGGCCAAGGAATATCAGCATGTTTCCCGGGGTATACCCTCTGCAGGAAAACCGTTTTCGCCAATCGTTTTTCACACGATCAGATACCTGCGGTCTCAAGATGATTTCGTCAAAAAAGATGGAACAGAGCCAGGACCAGTTTTTCTGCTGATTGTTGAGGAGGGGTGATCCGGCCAGATCGTAACCGAGGTAGGGAAGTCGATTAATCTCTTCCATTGAGAGGTCAGCCGTGGATTTTCCGTTAAGGAGGGTGCTGAACATTTCCTGCTCAAAATAAAGGCCGCTCAAGTACTTCTGAAGATCAAAGATGTTTACGCGGACTTTGTGGTCCTTGATTTTGTATTTTTTCTTTGTCTTGAATATGTGGGTGAACAGGGCAAATCTCTTTTCTTCCTGTTTTGTTTTGAATGTGAGTTCTGCGGAGCGATTGCTTTTGACCGGAAGATGATCGGCGATCACAAAGATCTCTCCTTCACGTTTGAGCAGGTTGCAGATTTTCCACAAGATATAAATGGCGTATTGTGTCAGTTTCTTCTTGGTAAGGGCCTGCTGACCCAGACGGCTGAATCTCTCCATCATAACGGTTTCAAAGAGGTCATTGGTCAATATGACAATGTCCAGTTCAGTATCTTTGGCCAACAGTTTTTCCAGGGAATCGATAATGTAAAGGCGATGATCTCTGAAATTAAAGGATAGTTCGTGAAGGATGAGGTCATCGTGATGTGTCATGACACCGATATTGCAGTATTCCTTCAAATATTTCTTGGTGTGAAACTTGACAATCCTTCCGATTTCTTCAACCTTTGCCTGAATATGGGCAAGGGATACGGAAATGAGGTGAACGGGTATCAGGTAGTATGGATAGCCAAGACTTGAGAATCTGATAAGGAGCCCCAGCTTTCGATGTATTTCGTTTAGGTCCTTATGGTGTTTTCGAATGTCATCCGGATCATCAAAAGTGATGCTGTTCAGAGTCTCAATTTCGTCAGGATTTAGGCGATCGAAGTCCTCAAACAGGCCTGTTCCGTAAGCGTTTCCGCCAAACCGGCTTCGGAGCTGTGACGGATGTCTGAAGGAAACATAGGTGCCCAACGGTACGGATTCGGGATCAATACCCAAATTTTCAAACTGATCGGGATCAATGAATTGGAAAGTATCCTTTTGCCAGCGGGAATCCTTCATTGAATGGTTCGATGGATAGATCATGTTTTCGGTTCCGGTTTCCATTTCAAGAAAAGGGCCAGCGGTTTAAACCTGTTACGATTTTTCTATAGAAGCTTGCCAGACCATCCGGTTTAAAAATGACGAAAAGGATGATGGCGCATCCCAAAATGAATTCATAGAGGGATATGATGGGCATATCCGTACCGATCAGAAGTCCCGGCGTCATGAACCATCCCCCCAAGAAATCGATGGTTTTTCTTAAAAGAACAATTACAGCGGAGCCGATGATCGCCCCGGAAATGCAGCCAAGACCTCCAATAATGATGACGGCCAGGAATTCAATGGAAAGCCTGATACCAAAGAAAGCGGGCGCAAGGCTTTTAAGGCTGTAAGCAAAAAGCGCTCCGGCCAGACCCGTCAGAAAGGAACTGACGAGAAAGGCAAAGAGTTTATGGGAATACACATCTATTCCCATTCCAGCCGCCGCGCGCGCATTCTGTTTTATGGCGTGAAAGGCGCGACCGATTTTGCCTCTTAAAAGATTGTCTGACAGCCAAATGATGATCAACAGACAAGCGGCGGTAAAATAGAAGAGGGAAAGGTCTGATCTAAGACCGAGGCCCGCCATTGTTGGCTTGGGGACCGCAAGACCTTCTGAACCGCCGGTCAGCGATATTCGGTGCTCCATGATGTACTCCAAGATGAACTGGGCGGCCAATGTGGCGATGGGCAGATAAACGGATTTGAGTCGAAGGGTGGGGATGGCGAAGAGCGCTCCGAAGAGAGTCGCGGCAATCCCGGACCCAATCAACGCCAGGAAAAAGGGCAAGCCCGCTTTGGCCGCGAGCAGGGCCCCTGTGTAAGCGCCAACGCCGAAGAGCGCCCCGTGTGCCAACGATACCTGCCCCGTATATCCCGTCAGGATGGTAAGTCCGATTGCGACAATGGCGTAAATGCAGAACAGGTTGAACATATGCAGCATGGAACTGCCCAAGAGCAGCGGCACCAGACCGAAGATGCCGATCATACAGATGACCATCAGGCGACGACCGAATACGGTCTGGAACCGGTTCAATTCCTGCAGGTAGCTGGTTTTGATCCTGCCGCTTGAATGAAAGGGGGGCGGGAATGGTTTTAAGTCTTCCGGATGTCTCACGGGTCGCATGCAATTATACCTTCTTGGGGGTTTTCTCTCCGAACAATCCCGAGGGCTTGAGGATGAGGACGATAAAAAGAACCATAAAGGGAATAAGATTCCGAAGAGGGGGGGGCGCAACGACACCTGCAAACGTCTCAAGAAGGCCGATGAACATCCCGCCCAGGACGGCCCCGGTGATACTGTTGATGCCTCCCAGAATGATTACGGGGAGGACCTTGAGGCCGGTTGTGCTGAGAGACCCCGGGGCAGTGCCGGTGATCATACCCAACAGAATCCCCGAGAGGGCGCAAAGAAAAGCGGAAACGGCCCATGACGTGGCCAAGACGCGTTTTGAGGGAATCCCCAGTGTGCGGGCTGCCAGCCGGTTTTCGGCAAAAGCCCTCATGGAGATGCCATGGGATGAAAAGGTAAAGAAGAACCGGTAAAGGACCATCACGCAGATGCCCGAAGCCATTGCGATGAAATGAAGTGGCGTGAACTGAAGATTGTATCGGTTCAATGTTAGGCCTTGGGAAACAAAACCGGGAAAAAGATCGGTATCCCTGCCCCACACAAAGGAGAGAAAACCCTCCAACATCAGTGCCAGTCCCAATGTGATCATGAGATAGTGAATCAGGTTTTCCCTTCCAGAGACGGGGCGTACCAACCATTTTTCGAAAACAAGCCCCAGCGCAGCACTTAAGACCAGGGCGGCAACAAAAGCGATGACAATGGGCCATTTGATCCAGATTGAAAGGACAAAGAAGAAAAAGGCGCCAAGACCCATCATTCCGCCGTGCGCGAAATTCAATAAGTTGCTTGACCTGTAGATCAAGATGAAGCCGATGGCGGACATGCCGTACAAGAGACCCAGGCAAACACCATCCAGAAGAAGTTGAAGAAGAGATCCCATGATAATTGGCGCCTCCCGTGCTATACGCTGATGATCCTGATGGTCGCATCCAAGGTTTCCGCGGACCCCATGGCGGTCGGACCCACCAACTCGGGGTGCGATTGCCGTTCCCTTGAAAGCATGGCGTTAAAGAGCCCCCTATGCCGATCAAAAATGATTTTTTTCCGGGTTTTGCCTGTTCGAGTGATTTCTCTGTTGTCGCAGGTGAACGGTTTTTTAAGCAGAACGAATTTGCTGACTTTTAGTGGTTCTGGGAGGTTTCCGTTAACTTCGGACATCTCTTTTCGAATCATTTCAGCGACTTCTGGTCTCTGGGCGAGATCGGCATATCCACGGCAGCGAATGGCACGGTTTTTCGCCCATTGTGCCACATTCTTGAAGTCAATACAGATGACCGCGGACAAATGGTTGTCTCCCATCGTTCTTACAACGGCGTCCTCAATATATGGACTGAACTTGATATGCGTTTCGATGAAATCTAATGAAACGGGCTCATCATCTGTTTCCATCAGTTCATGCTTGCGGCCGATGACGATTAGATGCCCATCTTCATCAAGGCAGCCCGCATCTCCCGTGTTCAGCCACCCGTCCTCCAGAACCCGGCCGGTCAGGACAGGATCCTGATAATATCCCAGGAAATTGGACTGGCTTGAAACTAGGATTCCCCGGTCCGCACCCAGTTTGATCTCAGTGCCAGGCAGTGGTTTTCCCACGGTGTTGGCTTTGACTTCATTCTCCGGATGAACGTGAACCATGCCGCAGGTTTCCGTCAAGCCGTATGATTGCTTTATATTCAAGCCAAACCGTCTGAAAAACCGGATAACACGAGGATTGATGGGGTGCCCGCCCGCATAAGCCGCACGGATTCGGTTTAAGCCGATGCGATGGAGCAGCGGACGGGATACAAACCTTCTGAGCAATTCACTTTTCAGTTTCAGCCCAAAGGAAGCCGGCTTTTCTTCTGATTCAAGGAGGGAAATCTGGTCCGCCACATGCAATGTCATATCAAAAAGCGCACGATTCAGCTTGCCGGAGTTGCTCATGGTAACAAAGGTTTGTGAGATGAGATCCTTCCAAAACCCGGCAGAACCGGTGACGATTGTTGGACCGATGTCAATAAAGTCTTCCAGCAGTGTCTCAGGCCTTTCCGGGAAATTAATGGTCAGCCCCCCGCAAAGGGCGATACCCATCCCCCAGACCTGCTCCATTATCCAGGGCATTGGCGACATGGACATCCAATCGTCTTCCATTCCGATGGGTTCCATGGCGATCCATCTGCAGGCGGCATTTGTGAAATTGGCGTGGCTCAGCATGGCCAATTTGGGCGACCCCGTTGTGCCTGACGTCTTCAGCATGACAGCGGTGTCTTCGGGTTTGCCGTCCCAGAGTTCCTTGATGAACAGATCAGGCTGTTCCTCGTCCAGGTCCTCGCCGAGTTCAAGCAGCTGGCTGAAAGCGATGAGGCGGGGATCATCCCCGTGGAGTCTCAAGCCGGTGGGGTCCACGTATATAATCTGTTTCAAGTGGGAGAATTCCCGGTGGTGGGCCAGGAGCTTGTCCACCTGCGTCTGATTCTCGGCAAAAACGTAGGCCGCTTGCACATGGTTGAGCTCGCCAGCCAGGGTTTCGGCGGTCGAATCAATATAAAGCGGGACGGGTACGGCGCCGGCGCTTTGGGTGCCCAGTTCGGCGAAAAGCCATTCGGGGCCGTTATCCTGGATAAGAGCGACGGTTTCTCCGCGTTCAATCCCCAGCGCCAGCAGCCCCAGGGCCGTATGCTTCGTGAAGTTGAAGTAGGCGCTCCAGTTGATGGCCTGCCAAATGCCGTAGGCCTTTTCACGAATGGCAGTCTTATGGGACCCCAGCCGCTCTACCTGTTTGAAAAGGATTTGAGGGAGCGTGAACTGTAACATGGAGGAAAGGGTTTCCGAGTCGATGCTCTCCAATCTGCAGTTTTGGGTATTCATGGGAATCTCAATGGGCCTTTTTCCAATATGCCATTAAAAGGTCATGCCGGTCCGGAATTATGGGTTGCCAAAATAGGCTTTGATGACCTGCGGGTGTTTTTGAACGAAATCCGAGGAACCTTCCGCGATTTTGATGCCGAAGTCCAAAACAATCAGACGTGTTGAAATATCCAGTACTGCCGACATGTCCCGTTCCGCCAGAAGGATGGTCTGCTGCCACATTTCATTCAGCTCCCGCAGGAATCGGACCATCTCTTCCATTTCTCCAAGCGTCATGCCCGTGAAAGGCTCATCCAGAACAAGTATCTTGGGATTAAGGGCAAGGGCACGGCCCAGATCAACCCGCTTTCTCATGCCCATGGGGAGGTTGGCGACAATCTCTTTTCGAATGGTCTGAAGGTCCAGAAAATCGATCAATTCTTCCACCACCTGCCTTTGACGGGCTTCTTCTTCTCTGGTGGCCCTGGTGAAGAGAAATGCCTCCGCCATATTGTATTTCATATGGGCGTGTCGCGCGAGCATCAGATTACCAAGCACCGTCATCTCATCAAAAAGTTCAGACGTCTGGAAGGTCCTGCCGATTCCCGCCGCCACGCACTGGTGCGGCAATAGATCGGTTATTTCTTTACCATTGAGCACGATCTTGCCGCTTTCAGGCCTGTAATCTCCGGAAATACAGTTTAGCAGGCTCGTTTTCCCCGCTCCGTTGGGACCGATGAGGGAAACCAGTTCTCCGTTTTGTACCGCGAAGTCTAGCTTGCTCAACGCCGCTATGCCCCCGAATCTAAGGGTGAGATTCTTGATTTCCAAGTGGGCCTGTCGCTTTTCCGGATCGAAGGAGGCGAAAAGGCTCGGTTCGCCGCGAAAGGCTTTCATGGTGCGAAATCTACCTTTTCCGTTTTGGGGTTCCAGAATTTGGTCAGTGGTGTGAGCGTATGATCACGATTGAATCTTACAATCCTTGTGACAAATGAACCATTGTGTTTGGTGTCTGTGTACGTGACGTCCGGAATAAGTCCTCCGAAATCCTCTTTTTGAAAGGTTTCCAGAGCCAGATTAACGGTCTGAACGTCGATTTTCCCCAGAATTTCATGGGCCCTATGGAGGGCTCTAGCGACGATGGCAGCCACCGCAACGCCTTCCCAGTAGGCAGTGCGAAACCCTGATGCGGATTGATAACGATCAAGGAGGACTTTTATCAGATGGATGCCGGGTGTGTCGTCTCCCGGCAGGCAGCCCGGGAAGGAAATATTCATGGGGCGATTGAACAACCCCTTCGACCGTTTTCTCATGCTGCCATTGATAGCGGTCCAGGGGCTGAAGAAGGGGGCACTGAAATGAATCCGCTCAGCGGAATTGAGCGCCGTGAGCGCATCCGGTGCATTGCATTGCATGAAGACGTATTCCGCTCCCGCGTCTTTGAGTTTTAAAAGCGGCGTCTCCAGATTGGGGGCGCCCGGCTGGAACCGTAAAGTGGCGACAATGCGAATCTGGTCTCCTGATGCAGGGGTGGGGCTCAAGCGGTTGATGGATTCTCCACAGCTGTTATCGGGGATCAGGATTCCCACCCTTGGCGGGTTCGGGCCCCTGTGGGAGGCTGCAATATATTGAATGATGGCGTGAAAGCTCAAACCGGCACCGCCAAAGGGGCGGTATGTGTAGGACCCAAGGGGTAAAAGCGCCGTCCGGCAGCCTGATACATCCACGTGGGGAATATGGTTTTTCGATAGAAGCGTTTCTATTTCTTCATGGATGTCCGGTTTCAACACCGCCGACATTTTCACTTTTTCGGCAATAAACGATTTTTTGACATCTTCCAGCACATTCGGAAGATCTGCGGCACCGTCGACGATCGCCAGGGAAAGCCTGCGCCCTGAAACACCGGCTGCCGTATCATTGATATAACGGAAAAAATCCTCCATGCCTTTGAGGTTCAATTGCCCCTGTGAGGCATGGGGACCCGTCAGGTCGACAATGGCACCTATTTTGATCTGATCGCCGGGAATGCTTTTGGCGTGAAGACCAGTTGCGGCGCTGAGGGATAAGACTCCAGCCAGAGCAGAAAGAATGAATGACAACAACAGACGGCCCAAAACCCCTCCTAAACAGGCAAGCCATGCCGCCGCATTACATCGAAGCCAGCTCGAAATGGTGATGGTTTCATGGACAGCGTTGTCTTGAAATCTAATAGAACACCCGAAAATTTGTCAAGCCTTTATTGAATCGTCACCTGGGCCTCTTACGGCGCGTTTTTAAGCTTTGACATAAAAACACTTGACACTGAAACTGGGTGGTGATATCAGGCTATGAATGAATAGTCATTCATTGGTGGTGGAGTCGTGGGAAAAAGGAAAGATAACGAAAAGTATCATAGGATTATTGAAGCGGCAACGAAAGTCTTTGCAAAAAATGGCTTCTATCAATCTAAGATAGCCCAGATCGCAAAGGAAGCCGGTGTCGCCGATGGAACGATTTACATCTATTTTGAGAACAAAGACGATATCCTGATTTCTCTGTTTGAAGAACAGATGAAGGCCGTTTTAGAGAATATGGCCCGTCAGGTCTCAAGTGCCCGGAATCCTGCAGAAAAACTTGAAATTTTCGCATCAACCCATCTGGGGCTCATTGAAAAGAACCAAGACATGGCGGAAATCATTCAGGTGGAGTTGCGTCAGAGCGGCAAGTTCATGAAGGAGTATAAAAATGAGAGATTCCTGGAATACCTCGATATCATAGAGGATATTATTTGTGAGGGTCAGAGAAGCGGGCTTTTCAGAAAAGATGTGATTCCCGGAGTTGCCAAGCGAGCCTTTTTTGGTGCCCTTGATGAAGTCTCCCGTTTTAGGGTATTGTCAAGCCGAAAACAATATGATATCAGAACCGTTGCCAAACAGATCAGTGATTTCTTCTTAAATGGCATAAAAAACTGACTTAATTTCAACCGGGTATCCCTTTTCGCTTGACGTGTAATTACAATACAGCTATATTGTGATCACTTTTAATGGCGGATTCAGAAGCCCGTTTCCTGGAGATTGCTTTTTAAGTGGTTGATTTTCAAGTGCTAAAAAGCAGGAATTCCATTCACAGGGGATGCAATACATTTTTCAGGGTTTTAGATGTAGGACTAAGGGATGTTGCAACATTGGCTCGAATATTCATATGGAGTCCAATCGATGCGTTAACTTGAAACAGTTGTAGGGAAGGAGGAAAAGGTGAACATTATAGTCTGCCTGAAACAGGTGCCGGATACGGAAAGCCAGATCAAGATTGGATCGGACGGGGTCTCTATTGTAACGGATGATATCAAATATGTGATGAATCCGTACGATGAGTTTGGTGTGGAAGAAGCGTTGCGCTTAAAAGAAAAACACGGCGGCGAGGTCACGGTGGTGGGTCTCGGGCCGAAAAGGGTGACGGAGTCTATTCGAACAGCACTGGCCATGGGGGCCGACAAAGGGATTCTCATTACAGATGACGCCCTTGAGGGGAGTGATGCTTTGGCAACTGCCAAAGCCATTGCCGCTGCCATCAAAGATCTTGAATATGATATTGTTTTCACCGGCCAGCGGGGCGTTGATGATGATCAAGGACTTGTCGGCGCATCTTTGGCCGAGCAGCTGGGAATTCCCCAGCTTTCTCTGATCATAAAGGTCGAAGTCGGGGACGACGGCAAAACCGTCAAAGTAGAGCGACCCATTGAAGGCGAGACCCTGGTCATTGAATCTTCTTTGCCGGCATTGATCTCCGCTCAGAAAGGGTTGAATGAGCCGCGCTATGCATCTCTTCCCGGTATTATGAAGGCGAAGAAAAAGCCTTTGGAAGAAAAGGGCCTTGGTGATCTGGGCCTGGATGCCGCTGATTTCGGCACGGGCGCAAGGAAGTTGAAGATTCTGGAACTGACACCTCCGCCCGCCCGCAAGGCCGGTAAGATCGTAGAGGGTGAAACACCCCAGGAAAAGGCTGCGGAATTGGCAAAGCTGCTGCATGAAGAAGCAAAGGTCTTGTAGCCTTTCACCTTTCGCGCTTTTTGTTTAATCGTGTTGGTGTGCAGAATTGATTACCAATATAAGAATCTGTAAGGAGATAGAAAATGGCACAGGGAGTATGGACGATTGCTGAGCAGAGGGAAGGTGCGATCCGCAAGATTACTTACGAAATCGTGAGTGAAGGAAGGCGTTTGGCGGATGCCCTCGGTCAGGAACTGACCGTGGTACTGCTTGGTTCTAATATAAAGGATAAAGCCGGCGAACTGGGACAATACGGTGCGGACAAAGTCCTCGTCTGCGATGATCCGAGACTGGATCCCTATACGACGGATGCCTATGTATCCGCAATTTCGGGACTGGTTAAAGATGGTGATCCGGCAATACTGCTTCTGGGTGCTTCCGCCCAGGGAAAAGACTTGTCTGGAAGGTTGGCGGCGAGACTCGATGTGGCCATGGCCCAGGACTGCACGGTTTTTGCCGTTGAGGACGGGAATCTCGTGGCAACCCGACCCATCTACGCCGGCAAGGCCTATGCCAAAGTCACTTTTGAAAACAGCTATCCTCAAATGGCCGCGGCCCGGCCCAATGTGATGAGCATCAGTGAACCGGATGCGTCAAAATCCACTGAGGTTGTAGATGCTGACTTTTCTTTGGACGACGGGGAACTGAAAACAAAAGTAGTGGATGTTCGCAAAGATGAAAGCGGTAAGGTGGACCTGACGGAAGCCGATAAAATTGTCTCTGGTGGTCGCGGGATGAAGGGGCCTGAAAACTATAATATTCTCGAGGAACTGGCCGATTTGATCGGTGCCAGCGTCGGCGCTTCACGTTCGGCTGTCGATGCGGGGTGGCGACCCCATTCGGATCAGGTGGGACAGACCGGCAAGGTGGTTTCCCCCAATCTTTATGTGGCCTGTGGTATATCGGGCGCCATTCAGCATCTGGCCGGCATGAGCACTTCAAAGGTGATCGTGGCCATCAATAAAGATGAGGACGCACCCATCTTTCAAAAGGCGGACTACGGCGTGGTCGGGGATCTTTTCGATGTGGTTCCCGCCTTAACCGAAGAAGTGAAGAAATACCTGTAAAACAGTAAGAAGCATTCAAACAAGGGCGTCCCGGGTCATTCAGAACCGGGACGCTTTTTTTTTACAGCGAAAGAGCATTCTTAAAACAATGCCAGGAACGCCTCAAGATCAAGTTTTTTTTGTTCTTCCAAGGCTTCAGCTTCGCTGACGGTTGCGTTTTCGAGATCTTCCAGGCGGTCCGGCAGGACCAGCGATTGCAGATGATTTCCGTCGCGGGTTTCAAGCCATTTTTTCAGGTGTTCCACTGGCTCGCGGATTTCTGAAAGCTCTTCCCACATATTGCAGACAATGTCCTTGGGTTCTCCTGCCGCCAGGTGGGGTGCTGCGAATAAACGATCCAGAATGACAGGGACAGGAACGTCCGCCCCTTTTTCCAACAGATACGCCAGCTTTCG
>JANQDY010000219.1 GCA_028278625.1 Thermodesulfobacteriota bacterium | reverse complement strand
GCCCCGCCAGATGTACTGGCTTAGGAAAGCAACATCCAGAGCGGCGGACGGCACGTCCACATCCTCCTGATCCGCCGTGGCAACGGTGGTGCCTTCTCCCGGTGCCAGGGGTTTCACGGCCTTTTCCTCCTCCGCCGCCACACCTGCCGGTATCAGAAACAGACAGAACAATAGGGAAAGGGTTTTTAAATAGAATCCAAGTTTTTTCATTATCTTTCCTCCTCAAATTTTTGGGTTTCTTATGACCCAATCATAAGTTGAAAGGGTCATTCTGTTTAAGCCGGTGTTTTGCAGAAAAGCGCACTCCTATTTCTGTATATAAGTCGATACTTCAAAATCCGGGTATGCATTGCCGTAATGCTCCGTATAATCGAGTCCTTCCCGTTCTTCGTCCGGCGTAACCCGAAGGCCCACGGTCTTGTCAATGATTTTAAAGAGAATGAACGCCGTACAGAAGGTCCATACGAAACACGCACCGATTCCCAGAAGCTGTACACCAATGATTTTGCCGGACGTTCCGCCGATGTTAAAAAGGCCTGCCGCCAGGGTTCCCCACGCGCCGTTAACCCCATGCACGGAGATGGCACCCACCGGATCATCCACTTTGATTTTGTCAAAGAAGAATACGGAAAAGACCACGATAATACCGGCTATAGCTCCGATGATAACGGCACTGAAAGGGGCTACATTTGCGCAGGGAGCGGTAATGGCCACAAGACCCGCCAGCGCGCCGTTCAAACTCATGCCCACATCCGGTTTTCCGATTTTTATCCAGCTGGTGAACATGGCCAGAACTGCGCCGGCAGCCGCCGCCAGGTTCGTATTGACAAAAATCATGGCGATATCCTTACTGGCTGCGGTGGTAGAGCCGGGGTTGAATCCGAACCAACCCAACCAGAGGATGAAAACGCCCAGTGCCGCCAGGGGCAGGTTGTGGCCCAGGATGGGTTTGACCTTACCGTCTTTGTCGTATTTGCCGATTCGAGGTCCCAATACGATGGTGCCTGCCAAGGCGGCCCAACCGCCCACGGAGTGAACCACCGTGGATCCGGCAAAGTCGATGAATCCCAGTTTTTCAAGCCATCCACCGCCGTTAAATAGGCCTCCCCAGGCCCAACTGCCGAAGATGGGATATATGAAACCGCAAATGAAAATGCTGTAGAGCATATAACCCGAAAACTTGGTTCTTTCGGCCATGGCACCGGATACGATGGTGGCCGCCGTGGCCGCAAACACGACCTGAAACATCCAGAAAGCCAGGACCCAGGGGTCACCGTCCAATTTGAAATCACTGAGGAAAAAGCCGGATGTCCCGAACCAACCTGTTGCAGAAGCACCGAACATGAGGCCGAACCCGATGGCCCAGAAACTCAGCGTACCCATGGAGAAATCCATGAGGTTTTTCATCATGATATTGATGGCGTTTTTGGCGCGGGTAAAGCCCGCTTCCACCATGGCAAAGCCGGCCTGCATAAAAAAGACCAGTGCTGCCGCTACAAGGGTCCACACATAATCGGCGTTGTTCTGCACTGCCGCAATCGCTTCTTTGTTTGTAAGCGGTGTGGGCGGTTCGTCTGCCGCCCCTGCCACACTCAAGCCGAAAACAGCAAAAAACAAAAAGAGAACGATCAATTTTCTAAACATGGTATAGCTCCTTATCATTCAAGAAAATGTATTTAGTGATACCGCGGTTTTGATTTGCGTTATCCTTGAGCAAAGGTTATGCCGTAATGCCAAAGATGGACGCGCAAAAATATTAAGCGGTTGAAAAATAACCAAAAATGAATAAACGATCGTTTGTGGTCTAAGGATTTAAAAAAAGAAAAATAGAAAGATAAATACAAAAATGTTGTAATTAAATTACCATAATACAAAAATGTATTGACCAACCCCATGATTTCAAAAAGCAACAAAGAGGTACTCGGAGCGGTTTCAACCATAAATTTCCATACATGCGGTTGTATTTTGATGAAAATATGGTATCCTTCCAAATCGCGCAAACATTTTGGGGAGTGGAAAATGAATGGCTGCACAGCGTTTGCCCGGATAAAAACGGGGTGGCCGGTGAAGCCCTGGTATCAGATTCTGTTTGGTAATTCGCGGGTTATTTGGATGATAATTCTTGCCGTTCTTCCATTTGTCAGTGTTGGTGACGTACAGGGAGCCAAAGAGCAGTCTTTTGATGAATGGCTAAAAGGGGTCCGCAAAGAGGCGCTTGCGGCGGGCGTCTCAGAGGAACTTCTGGATCGCGCTTTCAGGCAGTTGAAGCCCATCCCACGGGTGATCGAACTGGACCGCGCTCAACCTGAATTCAAGCTCACTCTAAAACAGTATCTGGACCGCATAATTTCCGGAAAGACGGTCTGGGACGGTCGCCGGCTCTACCAGGAACACAAAGATCTTTTAAATGAGATTGCCTTGCAACACGGGGTTGAACCGCAGTACATCGTTGCGCTCTGGGGAATCGAAACCAGATATGGCAAGATTACGGGCGGTTATCCGGTTATCGCCGCTTTGGCGACCCTGGCCTATGACGGGCGGCGCAGTGCCTTTTTCAGGGCGGAACTCATTCGCGCTCTCAAGATCCTTGATGAAGGGCATATTGCCGTGGAGGAAATGGACGGCTCCTGGGCCGGGGCCATGGGGCAGGTGCAGTTTATGCCCTCCTCTTTCTTAAGTTATGCGGTGGATCATAACGGGGACGGACGAAGGGATATATGGCATAATGTGCCTGATGCGTTGGCATCAGCCGCAAATTATCTGTCAAAATCGGGTTGGACCCCAAATCAAGGGTGGGGCGGGGAAGTAAAACTGCCCCCCGGATTCGATTGGAAATCAGCCGCCAAAACAGTGAAGCCCCTGAAGGATTGGCGGGCCATGGGCCTTTCGGGGAAAGGGGTTCAAGGAGATCCCGATTACCCGGCTTATCTGGTAAGGCCCGAAAAGAACAAAGGGCGGGTCTTTCTCGCCTACCCCAATTATCGAGTGATTCTCAAATGGAATCGCTCCAACTATTTCGCCATCGCGGTCGGCACACTGGCGGACCGAATTGCCGTGCCGTAACTCACAAGAAGACACTCGTTAATTGTATTCACGGGTCTTGGCGAAAGCCACTTCAGGCCATTGTTCCATCACATGCTCAAGGCGCCATTGGCTCGGGCCCAGAAATGTGAGCTCACCTTCCGCATCTCTGGCCAGGTATCCGTTGTTTTCCCGCTGAAACTCCTTGAAACGTTTTGGATCATCGCAACTCACCCAGCGTGCCACGGCCAGGTCCACCGGTTCGTAGACCGTATCCGCGCCGTATTCCTGTTTCAGGCGATTGGCCGTTACGTCGAATTGCAGCACACCCACCGCACCCAGGATGACGTCACTGGTCCCCAAAGGGCGGAATACCTGCGTGGCCCCTTCTTCCGCCAGCTGGTGGAGGCCTTTCTGCAACTGTTTTGTCTTCATGGGGTTTTTGAGCCGAACACGTCTGAAATGTTCCGGTGCGAAATTGGGGATGCCGACGAATTTCAAGGGTTCCTTTTCCGTGAAGGTGTCGCCGATCTTGATGGTGCCGTGGTTGTGGATGCCGATGACATCTCCGGGATATGCCTCCTCTACATTGGCCCGGGACTGGGCCATGAATATGGTGGCATTGGCGATGGCGATTTCCTTTCCGATGCGGTGATGAACCACCTTCATTCCCCTTCTGAATATTCCGGAGCAGACTCGCAAAAATGCGATACGGTCCCTGTGGGCCATGTCCATGTTGGCTTGAATTTTGAACACAAACCCGGAAAAAGCAGATTCATAGGGAG
Source organism: Thermodesulfobacteriota bacterium (assembly GCA_028278625.1). The sequence continues at coordinate 4,535 of JANQDY010000219.1, read as the reverse complement.
AGATCCGGCGGGTAAGGGTGTGGCGGGGTGCGGGATGGGGCGACATTTCAACGAATGCGTCCAGAAGCTCCTTTACGCCGAAATTGTTGATGGCGCTTCCGAAAAAGACGGGCGTCTGATTTCCGTTCAGATAGTGGGCCAAATCAAAAGGATTGGCGGCGCCGTCCAGGAGGGCCACGTCCTCACGAAGCTCGTGGGCCTGATTGCCGAGATGATGTTTGAGGTGGGGATCGGAAAGGTCCTCTATGCTGAATCCTTCCTCCGATACTGTAGATTGTCCCGGTCTAAAGAGATGAAGCCCTCTTTGATGGCGGTTGTAGACGCCTTTAAAGGATTTTCCCATTCCGATGGGCCACGACAGCGGCACGCATTCAATCTGAAGCTTTTCCTCTATGTCGCTTAAAACATCAAGGGGGGCCAACCCTTCGCGGTCCAGTTTGTTAATGAAGGTGATGATGGGCGTGTTTCGCATACGGCATACTTCCATGAGTTTTTCCGTCTGTGGCTCCACGCCTTTTGCACTGTCGATAACCATCAGAGCGCTGTCAACGGCGGTTAACACCCGGTAGGTGTCCTCGGAGAAGTCCTGGTGGCCCGGGGTGTCCAGAAGATTGATTTCGAAATCCCGGTAATTGAATTTCATTGCGCTGGTGGTAACTGAAATGCCTCTTTCCTGCTCAATCCGCATCCAGTCGCTGGTGGCGTGGCGTGCGGCTTTTCTCGCCTTGATGGCGCCTGCCTGCTGAATGGCGCCCCCAAAAAGGAGCAGCTTTTCCGTGAGAGTGGTTTTGCCGGCGTCGGGATGACTGATAATGGCGAAATTCCGCCGCCGCTCCACTTCCTGTTTTTGCCTTTTGTTCATTGATCAAAAACCCTGTTCAACATAAAAAAACGGGCTCTCGGTGGAGCCCGATTGGTGACCATATAATAATGCATTAAGGGGAAAGGTCAATGGCCGATCTTGACAGTTTTTTGTCAGGCTGTTATCGGTTGTGAAAAAAATCCGTATACCACGAATGATGTTGTTTCTGGATGATCAGAAAAGGAGCCGTTACATGTCGTTTGTATCAACTGCTGGACCACCGGAAGTCGCTCCTCTAAATGCCTTCTGGTTCCTGTTCCGAAATGAACGCCTGCTGGTGGTAAAAGAAGATGAAAAGACCGGAATCCCCAACACAAAGGATATTGCCGAATCCGGCATTTCACACGGAAAGCCCCACTTTTTCGGTGTATTGGACCGCGTGCCGTGTTATACGGCGGAATTGGAGACGGATGAAAACCCGCCCGGCGGTTTCATGTTGATGGAACTCAGAAAGGTGTTTCGAGGCTTTGAAACGGATCAGGTACAGGCTGCCGGGCTTGCCGGTCATCTGCTGGCATGGCACCGGAACCATCAGTACTGCAGCCGTTGCGGGAGGCCGAACGTGGACAAAGAGGATGAACGGGCGAAAATATGCACGGATTGCGGACTCATCAATTATCCCAGGCTTTCTCCCGCCATTATCGTCGCGGTGATCCGGGATGAGAAGATTCTCCTGGCCAATTCCCCGCGGTTTCCCGAGGCCTTTTACAGTGTTCTGGCGGGATTTGTGGAACCGGGCGAAACCCTTGAAGACTGTGTTCGAAGGGAAGTATTTGAGGAGGTGGGGATTTTGGTCAAGAATATCCGTTATTTCGGAAGTCAGCCCTGGCCCTTTCCGGACTCGCTGATGTTGGGCTTTACAGCGGAATATGACGGCGGGGAGATTCAGGTGGATGGAGTGGAGATTTCCCACGCAGAGTGGTTCAGAGCGGATAAGCTGCCGAGAATCCCTCCCAAAATCAGTATATCACGGGAATTGATCGATTGGTTTGTCAAGAAGGGTTAGGGACTCTCATCCGCGGCTAGGGGTAGCGCGGGCCGCACGTTAATAACAACTTCTTTTCGAATCTGCACCAAGCCCGGTTTTGCCCTCTTTGGTTTCTTGACATATCTTGCTTGGGTACAGGAGACCGGGACCTTTCCGCCATGTCGGGCCTTGCTATGGTAGGCGGCCACGGCAGCGGCCCGCTTCAGGGTTCCCCGGTCCGGTTCCCCTTTATCTCGGGCCAGCAACAGCACGTGGCTGCCGGGCATGCCGCGAACGTGGAACCAGTAATCGTTGGGCTTGGCTACTTTGAAACTCAAATAGTCGTTGTCCGCGTCGGTTTTTCCTGCGAGCACTCCCCAACCACCCGGTAGTTGGTATTCCATAATATTGTACCGACGGGTCAAAGGGTCACCTACCGGGGGCAATAATCGGAGATTCGTTCTGGGTCTGCGAGGTCTTTTGTTGTTCTTGCATTCGCTTCATCTTCTCCACCATTTCTTCCAAAACCTGTTGCATGGCCCCTGGAAATTCCTCCAGCGCATTTCGCAGGGTGGTGGCTTTCAGGCGGGTTTGGATGGGGACAAGACCTTTAGATGTGCGGAGTTGGGCATGTCCCACATAAATGGTCATGCGGGCCGGATCATCGGTTCCATCCAGTTTTATGGGCTTCAGGCATCGAATGGATCCGACATTTAAGTCCGTGACGGATTCTTCGCGGAAAAGGTTTGCTTTGTTGAAGTTAAAATCGATCTGATCCGGTCTCGTCGCGTTCATCTGATTTCTCCCGAGTCAATTTCAAAACGGCTCCTTCTGTCCGATCTCTCTGTCGCCGCAAAAGTGGGACCATCCACTTGGGCTCGAACAAAATTCAAAAATTTGAAACCGGCTCTCCCAAAAGGATTTACTGAAAAGATGCCATTGCGCTGCAATTCATCTTGCCTTCTGACATCAAGTAGCATTTTAAACATCAAATAACAACAGGGTTGTTTAGGAAAAAAATCTCTTATGTAAAGTGAAAAAAAGCCGATTTATAATAAGATTCAGTGTTTAAAAATAGATGATTCCATTTTGGGTACTGCGGATTTCCAATATTCTAAAAGAAATACGATCAGTTGATAAATGACAACCCGCGGAGAGGAAATGATGGCGCATGATGAAAATGGGCATCGAAAACTGCAGGAATACATTTTTAGACTCGAGGAGATTCAGGAACAGGCTGAAGAAAGCATTCTTCTGGTGGATGATGAGAAATTGGTTCTTGAAACAGCCAGCGAACTACTAATGAGACTCGGCTATAACGTCTTTGTGGCTCTGGGAGGAAAAGCGGCCATCGAAGTCTTTGGGAGAAACCACGATCACATTGAATTGGTTATCCTGGATATGATCATGCCTGATCTGGGGGGCGGTGCGGTCTATGAGAGATTGAAGGCGATTAATCCTAAGGTCAAGGTATTGCTGTCAAGCGGCTACAGCGAAAGGGGTATGGCCCTGAGAATGGTAAATCGCGGATGCAACGGTTTTATTCAAAAGCCTTATCATCTGTCGCATTTGTCGCAAGAGATCAGACGGATTCTGGACGGAGATTAAGATCCTCGGGCATGCTTTTTTGAAAAAGCATGATCGTTGAAGGAACGAGAAGCCGCCTTATCAGGCGGCTTTCGGTTAATATTGGGGATGCGTGTATGCAAACTGCCTTCATTTGATTTTGTCGAGGTGTTTCAGCTACGTATAACTGTTGAAAAACCCATATTACTTGTGTTAAAATTAATTTCAAAAGTGCCGATATAATAAAAGAGCACTCACATTTGCGCTACTTCTCACCCTCTACATCTTTTGAAAATACGGTTCTACCTTTTCGATTGCGAGACACACCTGAATCTCTCCCTCAGAAGGAATCGGTGCCTAAAGCGAAGATTCTGTTTTGATTGTACCTTTTGATCTGCCAAGGGATTTTTTGACAACAATGTCAGATCGGGGGCTTGTTGATGAACAAGTTCTGAAATCCATTCCGTTTGGGAGGGCAGGAGATGAAGATCAACACAAAACTGGTCCTGGTCATGGGGATTGCGTTGCTTTCTACATCCTTCATAATTGGCCTCATTGCCGTGATCCAGGTCAATCGCACCGGGAAAGCCGCAGTGGAAGAGATCGAAGCGCTTGGAAGGGAAAACATCCAAAGGATTGAAGCAGATGGTAAAAGACAGATCGAGGGTTTCAAGGAGGAACTTCTGGCTCGAAAGAAGGAATACCTAGAAAGTCAGGTTCAAACCGCCATTGGGGTATTGGAAAAAGGCTATACGGATGCCCATGATTCTCTAAAACTGAAAAAGGTCTACAGCGAACAGCTCCAAAACGCTGTGAATACGGCTTACGGCATTTTGGCGGCAGTCGAAAAGGAAGAAGGCCTGAGCGTTGCGGAAAAAAAGGATAAAGCCAAACATTTGATTGAGGCTCTCAGATATGGTCCTGATAACAAGGATTATTTCTGGATAAACGACATGCACCCCGCCATGGTCATGCATCCTTACAAACCTCAGCTTAACGGCAAGGATCTTTCGGAGAATAAAGATCCCAACGGTAAGAGGCTGTTTGTGGAAATGGCAAATGTGTGCCGCGAAAAGGGAGAAGGGTTTGTCGATTACCATTGGCCGAAATATGGCGCAGAGGAACCGCAGCCGAAACTCT
>JANQDY010000217.1 GCA_028278625.1 Thermodesulfobacteriota bacterium | reverse complement strand
CTCCCAGGGAGAGGCCGGTTCGTTCAAGATCAAAAGGCATGCACGGTGCCGCCGAAAGGGCGCCAAGGGCTGAAAATCCCGAGAACACGAATTCCGTCACCAGGTCCAGACAGAAAATCAATACGCTATCCGCGTAACCCGCGGCAATCAAGGCAGCCCCCTTTGCCACGGCAATGGCGGAAGAGGCGCAGGCCGCCGAGATGTTGGTTCCCGAATCCTCAAGCCCCAAACGACCGCTCACTTCTTCAGCCACCGCACTTACAAGCACATCGGATGGTTCAGAAGCTTCGCCGCAACGCCATCTCTCCATGTTGTCGATGCCGGACTTGGCGGTGGCCGTATAAAGGGAGGCGTCCGTCGGGACAGGCGCCATATCGTTTATAAGATGTGTTAAGAGATAATGAAAGGCTGAGCGGGTTCCAGAACCGTTCAGTTCTTTGATGGAGGCAGCGTAGCGGCTGGTATAACCTTCCGTCTGGAATCTTTCAATGGGGGCAATTGCTGAACGTCCCTCCAGAAGCCGTTGCCAAAAGGTGTCAAGGTCTGGACCCAGGGCCGTAACCGTTGTGACATCGCATATCCAGACCGCGAAGGCCATCAAAGCACCTCACCTATTTTGCCTCCGTTTTTTCCAGTGATCTGCAATTCCCTTTCCAGAGAACTTTTTTAACGAGGTTATTGGGGCCCACCTCAAAATAGGTGATACAGTAATCCATGGCGGAAACCGACTGTCCCACGACGTTGGATGAGATTTCGCCGGGACCTGATTTTCGCTTGTCGATATTGGGAGGGTATTGTATCAATGCGGAGTGCGCAAGAGGGTTCATTGTGTATTCGTCCTTGGTCTCCACATATACCAGCACTTTTTCACCCCTCCGGGTGTCGAAAATCCTTCCGGGAGCCCCCCATGAATCGGTCAGCCGGGCTCTGTCGGCCCCCACATAGGTCTGGCAGAGATCCGTATACCCTTTGGCTGTGGGCAACGAGACCGTTTTGCAGCCTGAAAAGCCTAAACAAAGCGCCCCAACGAAGGTAAAGATCAGAACAATTGCGTATTTCATGAAACCTCCTGAAAAAGGCTTTGTAGAAGGAATATCCTTAATAAAACAGTATACTGTTTATGGCCTGTGGCCGCAACCAAAAAGGGCCCGGAGAGATCCGCTGTTAGTGGTTTACTAAGACGAAGATTTGTGCTAGCGGTTCTGTTCCAAGGGGCATGATGGGTTGTGTGGAATTATTGAAAGGTTCTTAGAGGGAAAATGTTGAAACGGGAAAAGGCCGTCCAAGATCTTCTTGAAAAAGGGGTTCAAGAAGGGGTTTATCCGGGTGCGGTGCTGCTGATCGCTCTGAGGGGCGAAATCATTTTTCTTGACAGCATCGGCATGCGGGTCCTCTTGCCGAAACCGCTGCCCATGAAACCGGATACGCCCTTTGATTTGGCTTCGCTGACGAAGCCTTTGGCGGCGACGGTTTCCATCATGAAGCTGTTTGACGAAGGGGCCCTTCATCCGGACCAGCCCCTTGGCGATTTGCTGAACACGGCTGTTCCACACGACAAACGGTCCATGACCCTTCGGCATCTCTTGAACCATTGCGCCGGTTTTCCCGACTGGGTGCCTTTTTTTAAAGCGCTGGAAAGGGAGAAGCCGGAAAAGAGAAGAACCGTCCTGAGGGAGAAACTCCTGAAAATGCCGCTCGCGTATTCGACTGGAAAGCATGCCCTTTACAGTGATCTGGGATTTATGGTTCTTGAGTGGGTTATTGAAAGGCGTGCGGGGATCCCCCTGCCCCGGTTTTTCCACAAGCATTTCCTCATGCCCCTCTCCCTTGATGATCGCCTCTTTCTTGATAGAGTTCCCCAAAGGCCTGAAAAAGCGGAATTTGCGGCCACGGAAGACTGCCCCTGGCGGAAACGGATCATTCAAGGGGAAGTTCATGATGAAAATGCCTGGGTGCTGGGCGGTTATTCAGGGCACGCGGGCCTTTTCGGGACCGCCCGTGGGGTTTACGGGCTGGCCACCCTTTTAAGGGAGCATTTCCATGGCATACGGAACGACTATTTCAGACCCAAAACAGTGGGCGATTTTTTTGAAAAGCAGGGCCTGCTGCCCGGCAGTACATGGGCCCTCGGATGGGATACGCCATCTGTTACGGATTCCAGCGCCGGAAAGCACTTTTCCCCCAATTCAGTGGGACACCTGGGTTTTACGGGAACGTCCCTCTGGATGGACCTTCAACAGGATGTGATGGTGGTTTTTTTGACCAATCGGATTCATCCGTCCAGGCAAAACAGAGCCATCAGGGCTTTCAGACCCAGGCTGCACGATCTGATAATGGAGCAATTGGGATGCAGTCAGACATAACAGATTAGGAGACAAAGGAAATGGCGGAAATCAAAAGCACCATGGACATTATCATGGAAAGGGCCGAAAAGCTTAAGGTGACCGAGGAAGACAAAAGGGCGTTTGCGGAAAAGGAGGTTACAGGGCGTGTCAGGGGTCTTTTGCAGAAGTACCTGGACAAAAGCCTCTCTATTTCGCGACTTAAGACGGAAATGGCGTCATTTCCCGAGGACCGAAAGCCCATGGCCGAAAATGAACTGCTGATGGAATGCTTTCGGAACATGAAGGTGGACAGTGATCTTCAGCCTTTTTTGGATGTATTGGAACGGGTTCTTGGACGCGCCACCGGGCCTGTTTTAGACCTGGTGGATGAATTTCAGAAAGAGCGGGAAAAGGCCCACGAAGAAAGAAAGATGGCTTTCATTCAGACGTTGAAGGAGCGGGGGGTGTCCGGGTCCGCGGTAGCGCCCAATCTCCGTGCAGACAGCGGCTGGCAAAAGGATCTGTCCCACATGAATGAGAGATTCCGGGAGAAATTGGGGGGAATTGCCCTGAAGTGAAGAATACTTGATTTTTTACATTTGTTTCCCTAACGTCATAAAGATCGACATTTCATGGGAAAAGTGAAAAGGGATGTTTGACAGACGGAAGTTTATAAAAAAAGGCGCTTTATGGACTGGATATGTTCTGGCGGCAGCGGGCATCGGTTTGCCCGTATTCTCTTTTATCAGCTTCAGAAAGGTCTCAACAAAGCGGATTGTTTTTCAACCCGAATCCCAGGGGGCAGCCGTCAATTTCAAAGAAGGCGTTTACCTGTTGTCTTCAAATGATGGTTATTACGCGCTCTCCGCAAGGTGTCCCCATTTGGGATGCATTGTCAACTTTGATGCGGCCTTGGATAGATTCAAATGCCCCTGCCATGGCAGTACCTTTGACCTTTCGGGGAAATGGCTTTCGGGTCCCGCCCGCAAAGACCTGAAACGGCTTCCCTTGGAAGAGAAACCGGGCGGTGATCTTGAAACCGTAATAACCGTCTGATTGACCACGGGATTTGACATTTTTAATGATGACCGGCAAAAGGGTTTTGAGAGAGATTACAAGTTATCTTCCACGATTGGGGCTCTCGGCCCTTTTTTTGTGCCTGCTGTCGGGTGTGGTGCTGACGTTCTATTACCGCCCTTTCGGCAATGTGTTTCAAAACGTGGAAGAGATTACAACCCTTGTCCCCTATGGCTGGTTTTTCAGACAACTCCATTTTGCGGCAGGACAGCTTTTTGTGATCCTGATGCTTGTTCACACAATGGACCATTTCCAGCGAAGGCAGTACCGGCTCTACCCCACGGCACAGTGGCAGCGCCTCATCTTTTCACTGTGCCTCTGTTTTTTCACGCTTTTCACGGGTTTTATCCTGAAGGGAGACAAAGAAGGGCTCTTTGCCGCACGGATTTTCATGAACATGGTCAGCGGTATTCCCTGGGTGGGCCCAAACCTGTCCAACCTCTTTGTATTGCCCGGAAAAGATCTCTTTTTCCTGCCATATCTATACCACTGTTTCTTCCTCCCGATTCTGATTTTGTACCTCACTTACGGTCACATTAAACGATGGTTTCCGGAGCGGGGATTTTTTTATGCGGGGGCAATGGGGCTCTGCCTTTACGCCCTGTTCGTCAGGCCTCTCATGGATATTCCTCCGGATGCCTTCGCACCATCGGTTAAGGGCCCGTGGTTTTTTTTGGGAATTCAAACGCTTTTGAAAACCTATTCCGCAACCTTTGTGGGGATTCTGTTGCCTGCCCTTTTTCTGGGGTTTTTGTTGATCCTGCCGTATTTGGAGAAAGCGGGGGGGAATCCGGGGGGCAAAAACAAGTGGATCAGAACCGGAGCAGGATGCATCCACTGGTTGATTGTTCTGGCCTTTTTAGGATACGTCTTGCTGACGCTTAAAGCCGTTTTCATGGATGCCGGATGACGGCCGGAAAGAAGATCGGGGACAAAGGACCCATGAGAACGCTTACTGAAAGGGAGGAGAGGATGAAAGAGAAGATAAAGATCACGCAAGGGGATATTACAAAACAGAAGGTGGACGCCATTGTCAACGCGGCCAATAATTCTCTTCTGGGGGGCGGTGGCGTGGATGGGGCCATTCACCGGGCGGCGGGGCCGGACTTGCTAAAAGAGACGCGGAAAATAGGCGGTTGCCCCACCGGTGAAGCACGGGTGAGCAACGGTTATCGGCTGCCCGCAAAATGGGTGATTCATACGGTGGGTCCGGTTTGGAAAGGGGGCGGCCAAAACGAAGAAACGCTCCTTGCCAATTGCTACAGACACAGTTTGCAGGCCGCCGTGGATAAGGGGGCCCGCACCATGGCTTTTCCCGCCATCAGCACGGGTGTCTACGGGTTCCCCCTTTTAAGGGCCACGGAAATCGCAGCCAATGAAACCATCAGGTTTCTTGAAGAGGGTGGCGAGCTTGATCGGGTGGTGTTCGTCTGTTTCGGTGACGAAGCGCTGGAGACCTACCGGCAGGTTTTTAGAAACCGTTTTAAGTGAATGAGCCGCCATATCATCCCGGATGATCATCATCTTTCAGGAAATGGCTGTGATATTCCTCCTCTCTCAGGTATTTCTTGAGGAGATAGGTCAACAGGTCGAATAGACGTGTCATGTCTTCGTCGCTCATGCGCTTCCGCAAAAGGGCCATGAGGGTATCGTCAGAGAATTTCTGAAGATAGTAGGTAATTGTGTGTTCGTCCCCTTCTCTGTCAAGTCCGAAACCCACAAGCCCGTCATAGGTTTCCACAAAGTCGTGTGTATGCTTTCCCATTAGAATCCCATTAACTGATTGATTAACAAAACAGAAATATCCGTCAACATCGGTTTGCGGTGCAAAATGGTGGTAATCCGGCAGATACGCTGTGGCGCATTGCAGTCAATACAAAGGCCGGTTTCAGCACATGGCGTATCCATGTTGAGACTCTTGGCGCGCATGGGTGCTGCCACCTCCTTGACTCTTTTAAGGGCCGATTCGAGATCGTGGGTAACCTTGTTCATGCCAGCCACCACAACTACTTTTTTTGCGCCGAAGCTCATGGCGTTGGTCCGGTTGCCGATACCATCCACATTGACGATTTCGCCGGTTAGGGAAATGGCGTTTGCGCTGCACAAAAAACAGTCACAACGTCCCTGGGCAAGCCGGATTTCCAGATCCTCTTCTTTGGAAAGGCCCTTCTGCCAATGATCATGAATCGTTTTTCCCTCTGCTTTAAGGGCCTCGTAAAGCCCCAATGAGCGTGTCGTGTCCGACCCTCCGAAACCGAAGGTCCGAAATTCTGAAACCATGTTCAAAACAAGCGTTTTTGCGTCATCCGCCGTAGCGGCTAAATGGGCATCAAAACCGTGTTTCTTGAGGTTTTTAATACATTTTTGGCCCTGTTTTTCCCAGAGCCAGGTCTGATAGTCCTTTTCCATGCGGGTATCTCCCTTTTGGTTCCCAGAAAATCCCTTTTCAAGAGATCCTCATGAATTCACCTGTCTTGAGCGACCCCAAAACGACGCGTTCCATGAAAGTCATTTTTGAGAGCAAACGTCCGCCAAACTCAAATGCCCCTTGGCGATCACCAAGAGTGTCCAGCTGATTCAGAAATGCGACCCGTCTGGCTGAGGCCGGTGCGTTTTTAAAAAGGCCTGCCCTCTCATCAAAGACCCTGACCAGCGTTACCGGGTCCATGATATCTCCTTCTTTCAGTCCGGTGAGTTCGCCAAAAAGTGCGGGCCTGAAAACCAGGTCCGGTCCCATGGGTTTAAAAAGGGCGGAGAGTCCCAGTACCGCAAGCACCATTGTTGCGGAAGCGGGAATCACGGGTTCATGGACAGCCGGTGACTTAAGGGGCCGCCCGGCGGCGCCATCCGCCTCAATGACCAAGTGGTCCGCGCCGGAGGTCCTGAAGAGGTCGTCCGCCATGGTGGGTTCGATACCATCAACCTTTCCATTTTCAAGGAACCTATGTCCCAGGAAAACATTTCCTGCATCATCGAGTCCCTTGTTAATGGCTTTAACGTCTGAGGCTCCGGCGAGCAGCACCAGGCGGGGGTGTGCTTTTGCCTCTTCCTGCCGTACTTTTGTGGTGGTGCTGGATATGACCCTTTGCCCGATCTTCCGCAAGGCCGTTGCCAGCTCAAAACAAAGGGTCGATTTGCCGCCTCCGCCCACCACGGCCACGTGCTCCCTGGGTCGGATATTTAACGCACTGAGTAAATCCCGGTGAATGACTGCCAATTTGTGCCGCACTGACTACTTCTTTCTCAGAACCCGGCTGTCTCCCACACGCACGGTCAGCTGGGACCGGTCAAAATACTCGATGAGCGGAATGGTATACTTCCTGGAAGCCCCGGTCATGTCCTTGAACTCAGGTGTTGAGATTTCCCCTTTGTTTTTGAGAAAATCCACCAGTTCCTTTTCCAGTTGCGAAATGGCGTTTCGGTGAAAGTAGAGGTCTTCCTTGATTTTCAGGAGAACGCGGTCCTTGACCATCACCCCCAGGACTTCCAAAGCGGAATTCCCTTTGAACTTTGATTTAATTTCCTTGAAATAGGGTGGCTGCAGGCGGCCCTTGGAATAGATCTCTTCCAGTTCCCGGCGCACTTTTTCCTGATCCTGGGCCAGGGTCACCTGATGATCCTTCATTCGAACCACCTCTTTCTCCTGGACCAGGGCCTCTTCTTTTGCCAGTTGATGAACAAGGTAGTTGAAAAGCTTGGGGTCTTTGGGGCCGGACATCCGGGAACGGAGTTCCTCTTTTTGCAGCCCCTGTTTCAAAGGAAAGGCCTTGTGATAGTCGGAGAGGGTCTTAAGAAGCTCCTTTCTCGCCTTTTCCAAGAACTCCCCATGGATCAGGGTCCCCTGTTCCTTGTCAAAGCGGATGACTTTCTTTTTCGCCATGAGGGTTTTGAGGTGGTCTGCCAGTTTCTTCCGGCTCATGTTTGTGAGAAAGGAGAGTTCTTCTTCGCCAACACCCTGGAAGCGTCCCATGGAAACAAAGATTTCAATGGTTTCACCCTCTTCGCCCTTCTCAAGCCGCCTGAGTTCATTCAGCACCCGTTCCTGGAAACGCTTTTGTTTCCCCGGCAGCGGGTGCAGAATCTGGCCGCCGCCGATGGTCCGGATGGGAGAGTAACTTCTGAGCACATAACGGTCGCCCTTCAAAACAGTGGTGGGGGCATCCAAACGAATTTGTGCCGGGCAGGTTTCGCCGGGAAGGAGTTCATCTCGGTCCAGCAGAACCAGCGTGGAGATAATCTCGGCGGTGCCGGCATGAAACCGTACCTTTGCGCGATTTTTGAGTTTGCGTGGCGCACTCGGGAGAAGATCCAGAACCACATCCAGCATGTAGGTGGCGCGAAGTGCGTCTTTGGTGGCCACAACATTTCCCCGCTGCAGCATCATTTTTTCAATGCCCTGAAGATTGATAGCGGTTCGAAGTCCGGCGTGTACCTCTTCCATGGGCTGGTTGTGAACGTGGATTCCCCTGATTTTTGACTGAATGTCCTGAGGGTAGATGGTCACGTCATCGCCCGTTCGGATTTGACCCGATACGCTGGTTCCCGTAATGACGGTTCCGAATCCCTTCATGGTGAAGACGCGATCGATGGGAAGCCGAAAGAGATGCCCCATGTCACGCTCAGGGATTTCCCTGGTCATCCGGTCGATCAGCTCAATAAGTTCGGGAATTCCTTCGCCGGTGGTAGAGGAGACTTCCGCAACGGGTGCGTCCGCCAAAAAAGTCTCGGACAGGTATTCCGAAACGTCCTCCCGCACCAGTTCGAGCCAGTCGTCATCCACCATATCCACTTTGGTCAGGACGACGAAACCGTGCTTTATCTTGAGCAGGGAACAGATTTCCAGGTGCTCCCGGGTTTGAGGCATGACCCCTTCGTCGGCCGCAATAACAAGGGCCACCAGATCGATTCCCGTGGCCCCTGCCACCATGTTCTTGACAAATTTTTCATGGCCCGGTACGTCCACAATCCCAAGGAGCCTTCCATCGGGCAGCTCCAGGTGGGCAAAACCCAGCTCGATGGTAATCCCCCGTTCTTTTTCTTCTTTCAAACGGTCCGTATCTATTCCGGTAAGGGCCCTGATAAGTGACGTTTTTCCATGGTCGATGTGACCGGCTGTGCCAAGGATAATCTGTTTCATGAAAAGGTCTCTAAATCTCTCTAAACGAGACCACTCTTTCAAATAGCGGCGCTTAGAGACGCTAATGTAGAAGGGGCGGTCATTTTGGAGGTTCGCTAATAATGAATTATTACCGTCAAAATAGAAGGTATGGTCTTGGGTGTCAAGCCGAATAGCGGGTGAAAATTCTTTGAAATATTTGTTGACCGGTGAAAGGATTTCTGTTAAATAGACTTTTTCATTGATTCAGCCAGCATTATTCCCCGGTAGCTCAGCTGGTAGAGCAGGTGGCTGTTAACCACCCTGTCGGCGGTTCGAGTCCGTCCCGGGGAGCCAACAATTTCAAGGGCTTATAGAAAACGGTTCTATAAGCCTTTTTTCATACCCAACGCTATACCCAACATCCAACTTCCATAATCTCAAACTTTGATACTGCGCCAGCATATACCACATTCACCGCATTGACAAGTCGAGTGAGCTTTTCAATCCCGTATATGGTGTAGGAGCTGAAGGCCGCTGGACAATCCTTTACCTGGCATTCATGGGCGGGGTTCCGTCGGTTCACCGGTTGGTTCCACGCTATGTATTCCTTATTCGCCTCATCCATCTGCCGCGCCAGTCCCATCAGATCATTTCTAGCCCACATCCGTAAAATCCGTAAAATTCCCTCAGGATCTATAGATCTAAAGGAATGCTGTTCCAGCTTCGATGGCGAGGCCCAATTTCGTACGAGTCCCCGTGTCGACACCATGGGACTATCTGTTTTTTGCGAAAAAGAGCCGTTAAACGGGCGTGGTCACCGACAATCATTTGAAGCATTCGATCCCGACAAAGGGTGGGTGGTCCATGATACGTTTCCAATAATCCATTCCGTGCGCCCCAACTCCTTCCGGTGACAGCATAAGTTGATGCCAGCGGATCTCCCAAAAACCGGCTGAACGAAACGCCTCCTCGTGCGCCCCCACATCGAGGAAATAGTTCTCGATGTCAAATGACCCATCATCCAAATAGAATGTCCATGTCACGGGCATCCCTTCGTATAACTCGCCCTCAGCACGGCATTCAAAGCCGTACTGACGATAAGATGGCATATTGTTGTAATCCACCATTGGGCTGGCATTTACCGCTACGAATCGGCCGTCCTGTTTGAGGCATCCGGCAATAGAGCGACACATGGCCTCCAGTTCACCCCGATCCCGTGCGTAATTAAGCAGATAAGCGGCTACCACAAGGTCTTTCTGCTCTTCAATTACCAGATTTCTGGCATCACCCA
>JANQDY010000204.1 GCA_028278625.1 Thermodesulfobacteriota bacterium | reverse complement strand
GTGAGTCCAAGGGCGATCAACGCAATGATCATTCCCCACACCAGACCGTGGAGAACCTGGGGGGCAAGTACGAATATGATATAGTCAAGCAATTTCCATTCTCCGCTCTCCCGCCATACCATGAATGACCCGGTGACGGGAAAAATATCCGGTCAAAGGCCCATGATGAACGGCCGTCACCATGGACCTTTGTGGTGTGTATGGGTGTGGGTGCCTATTTGACTTCCCCGAAGATCTTCCGCTGTCCGTCTTCAACCTTTATCATGTACACCGACATGGAGGCCTGGTGGGTTTCAGGATTCATGGTCTTAACCCCTTGGGGTCCGTCGTAGGTGGAGCCTTCCAGCGCGGCGATCACCTTGTCCGTATCCGTGCTCCCGGCCTGTTTCACCGCTTGGGCCAGCCACTTGACGGCTTCATAGGAACTCACGGAAAACTTGCTGGGAGTGGCGTCATAGCGCTTTTTGTAATTGGCCACCCATGCCTTGTTTTTCAGGGTATCCAGGGTTGCCGAATAGTAGTCAGCGGTAACAATGCCGTTTGCGGCTTTGCCCAGGGCAGGGAGGATGTCCGCGGATACCAGGCTGCCGTCACCGCAGATGGGAAATTTCTTCTTGATGCCGTATCGCTCGGCCTGGGTCAAGACGGATATGGCGTCATTGCCGGCAGCGGTAATGAAAAGCACGTCCGGCTTTGCGGCCCGTATTCTTCCAAAATATGGGGCAAAGTCCTTGGTGCCCAGGGGAAAAAAAGTTTCTCCAACGATGTTGGCGCCCATCTCCTTAAGGGTCTTGTTGTACTGTTTGGATGTGGACCGGCCCCAGGCATAATCGACGGTGAGCAGGTAGAACTTCTTGCCCAGGTTTTCGGTCATCCACTTGCACAAGGCCCCGGAGGTGATGGCCGGATTGGCGTTGACCCGGAACGTCTGCTTGTTCTTCTTATCCCCGGTGATTTTCATGGATTGAGAAATATTGACCATCAGGATTTTGTTGTACTTTTTAGCGATCTCCATCATGGCCAGGGTGACGGCGGAACTGATGGCCCCTTCGCAAAAATCAGCCTTTTTTTCCAGAATAAGCCGCTCAATCTTTCGCGTTCCAATGGAAGGGCTGGTCTCCGTGTCTTCACTGATCACTTCCACCTTACGTCCCAGCAGACCCCCTTCCTCGTTGATCTCGTCAACGGCCATTTGAACACCATCCTTTTGCATTTTTGCCATGGCCGAATAGGTGCCTGTAAATCCCGAAAGACTTCCCAGTATGATTGGTTTGTCTTCCGCCAAAACCGGCAGGTTCAATCCCAACGAAATCGCCATCATCAACGTTAATGCTAAAACACCTTTCTTCATTTTCTCCTCCTCGTATGGTTTTTTGCGACTAAATCCCCATCTCCTTGGCGTGGACATGAGACACGTCCCTATCAGAACACCTTTTACAAATGCCTAGCTGATTGACCACCCCCCATCCACATAGATTGTCTGACCCGTTATATAGGCGCCCGCATCTGAGCATAAGACCAGAAGGATCCCCTGCAGATCCTCCGGTTCGGCGATTCTCCCCATGGGCACGAGGGCATTCACTTTCTCCTGAAATTCGGGATCTTCCAGAAGCGCCGTTATAAGCGGCGTTCTGACGAAGCCGGGACCGATGGCATTGACCGTGACACCGGATCTGGCCCATTCAATGGCCAACACCTTTGTGAGCTGTGTAACGCCTCCCTTGCTGGCGCAATAGGGTGCCCGGTCCACCAGACCAATGGCCGAGGCGATGGAGGAGATGTTGATGATCCGGCCGCCGCCGTTTTGTATCATTCGCCCCCCCACCGCCTGACAGGTCAAGAAGGTGCCCTTCAGGTTGATATCCAACATCCGGTCCCAATCCTCCTCACTGAAATCGAGGGCCTTTTTCCGAATGTTGATGCCGGCACAGTTCACCAGGATATCGATGGCGCCCATCTTCTTTTCAATATGGTCCACCATTTCACTGACATCATCTTTGATGGAGATGTCCGCTTCTAAAGCGTGGGCAACAATCCCCTCTTGGGTGAGCTTCCCGGCGGCTTCCGCTCCGGTCTCGTGATTCCGATTCACAATGGCCACCCGGGCTCCGGCGTTTCCCAGAATTCTGGCCAGGGAAAAACCGATGCCCGAATTCCCGCCGGTAACGACGGCAACCTTTTCTCCCAGATTGAACATTTGCTGGACCGTTTCCATTTTCATTTCCCGTATTTCTCCGTCATACGATCCTTGAGTTTGTATTTCTGAATTTTTTCAGTGGTGGTCATGGGAAAGGACCCCATGAATTCCACAAAATCCGGGACTTTGAAATTGGCCAGATTCTCCCTGCAAAATGCAATGATCTCATCCCTATCCAGTTGATGTGCCGGCGAAGGAACAACACAGGCGCAAATCCTTTCACCCAGTTTGAAATCCGGAACACCCACCACCGCCACGTGCTGGACCCCTTCCAAAAGGGCAATTTGCTCTTCCACCTCGGCAGGGTATACATTGAAGCCGCCGCGAATGATCATCTCCTTCTTTCGACCGGAAACCACCAGTCGCCCGTTTTCATCCAATTTGCCCATGTCCCCGGTGTAGAAAAACCCTTCCGCGTCAAGGGATGCGTTTGTGAGTGCTTCCTGTTTGTAATATCCCACGAACAGGTTCTTACCCCGAATGGCAATCTCTCCCACAATCCCCGTACTCACTTCACGGCGGTCGCCATCCACGATTTTGAGATCCAATCCTCTGATGGGCTTTCCGGCGGTCTCTGATTTGATGTATTCATCATCTTCATATTGGGTGATGGTGATGCAGTCTGCCTCGCTCATTCCATAGGCGGCGCTGATATTGCAGTGCATGTCCTGCATGACCGAACGCACCAGTTCCACGGGGCAGGAAGCCCCCGACATATATCCCGTTCGATTGGCGGTGAGATCAAAATCGGCAAATTCCGGATGGTTCAGCATGAGGGTAAACATGGTGGGAACCCCGTAAAGGACGGATACCCTTTCCGCCTCCTGCAACTTCAGGGCGTTTTCCGCCTCAAAGGTCTCCATGATGACGATCTTGGATCTACCCATGACCGCGTTGGTGAAAAGCACAAAAGAAGCAAAAACGTGAGAGCAGGGAAGCATCATCAAAAAGACGTCGGAAGGTCCGATGCGCAGCCGTTCGCAAACCCGCGTGGAGTCCCACATGATGGAGTGGTGGGTGTGCATGACGCCTTTGGGCGTTCCCGTGCTTCCCGAGGTGTAGAGGATGGAACAGACATCTTCCGGTTCGGGGCCGTCGGCCAGAAGTTTCTCCTCATCCATCTCCCGGCCCAGATCGAAAACCGATTCAAATGATTCGGCCCAATCCGGAACGTTTTCTCCTTTCACCACGATGGTCTCCATTTCCGGCATTTCCTTCCTGATTTCCGAAAGAAGATCCACAAAACTGGTTCCTTTGTACTGATCCACCGAGAACAGGAATCTGGCACCGGCATGTTTCATCATGTAGGTGATTTCATATTTGCGGTATCGGGTGGAAAGGGATATGAAGACCCCGCCGATATACAGAATTCCCTGCTGAACATAAAAAAACTCCGGACAATTGGGGAACATAACGCCGACGCGATCGCCCTTTCGAACGCCCAGCCGTTTGAGGGCCATGGCCATCCGTCGGATGCGGGCCCCAAAGACGGAATAGGTGATCCTCTGGTCCTCAAAGACGAGGGCCTCCTTGTCGGGAACCTCTTCCGACAGTTTGTCCATCATTTTGCCAAAGGTCATTTTGAGGAACGCTTCATAGTCTGTTCCCGTATGGTTCCCCTTGGTCATGTGATTCTCCTCCTCATGTTGGCCAATTAAAATCGGTTGATGACAATTCTGATGAGATTTCCGGAGTTTTCGGAAAGCGCCGTCAGGGCATCGTTCACCTGATCCAGGGACGTTGTTCTGGTGATGGATGACCCCAAATTAAGCCGGCCGGAACCCATGAAAGAGAGAATCTCCTTTATCTCTTTGATTTCAAAGGCCGATGATCCCATGAGGGTGATTTCTCCCCGCACGAACTCCGTGATACCCATTAACTGCAGTTTTTCAGGTGTTAATCCCACCACCGCCACCCTGCCGGCGGGTCTTACGGACTCGGCCGCCCAAAGCACCGTCTGGCCGCGACCCACGCATTCCAGGGCCACGTCGGTACCCATCTGGCCCGTCGCGTCACGAATCGCCTTTACTGGATCGACTTTTCCGGCGTCGATGAGGACATCCGCGCCGGCATCTTTTGCCCGATCAAGGGCTGATTGGGAAATATCCACCGCGAGAATGGGATCGGCCCCCATCATTCGGGCAAGTTTCACCGCATGGAAACCCAAGCCCCCGAGGCCGAAGATGGCAATCGATTCACCGCTTTGAAGTCCGGCTCGTGCTTTGAGGGCGTGATAGGGCGTTGCAACGGCGTCGGTGGCCAGGGACGCTTGTTCGAAATCGATTCCCTCCGGTATGCTGACAAGGTTTCTGGATTTAACCCTCACATACTGGGCCAGGGCCCCATCCACATGGATGCCGATCAATTTGCGGTTCAAACAGATGGAATCCTGCCCTTTTTGGCAACAGAAACAATGACCGCAACTGGTGACGCAGTCTATGGCCACACGATCCCCTTCCTTCCAGCGGGAAATTCCTTGCCCAACGGCACTGACAATGCCCGCGCCCTCATGGCCCAAAATAATGGGGGTTTTTCCCGTAAAGGTCTCTCCTTTAATAATGTGAACGTCGGACCCGCACACGCCGCATGCTT
>JANQDY010000186.1 GCA_028278625.1 Thermodesulfobacteriota bacterium | reverse complement strand
AGGTTCATGCGAACCTGTTGCTCAAAATTGGGGTCTTTACTCACATTGGAGTTTGTAGCGATCAACTCCCGGTTTTGGTTTTCATCAATCGAATAAGACGCATTGATATCAATGTTTCCATTACTGGTCTCTGGAAGCCACAATGGCGGCAGTGCATTTGCCGGGGTCGCTACATTTTTCCCAATCGGGGTTAGAAGGCAATATACAGCTTGAAACGGGATGGTAGGGTATCACGGGATCCCCCACTCGCATCACCCGATAACTTTCGATGATTTCCGCTCTGAACCCGTTTTCACCGGTCTTTTCTTTGAGGACAATTCTTCCAAGATAAACGATGGCACATCCGACGCTACCGCTTTCAAAGGGATGGTCCAGGCTTTCCGATTCCTTGTAAATATTAAAGATGTCTCCGATCTTGACCTTGCGGCGCTTGTCAAATTCCACGTAGACATTGTCATATTGGCCCAGAAAAAGCCGTTCCGTTTCATCGGAGACGATGACACCCCACGGTTTTACGCCTTCGGGAGACAAAAACCCGAGTGCACCCACATCGCAATAATCGGCCACGTTAACCCCTCTGATTGCCAGTGTGGCATCTTCTATTCCAAGGAGGGACTGTACGTCCATTCCCCGAGCAGGTGCCGGCTTGATGGGTACGTCTTCCAGAAGAGCAATCGTTTCGCCGGGTGTGAGCTTTGTGGGATCGGTGATAAATGGGTTCTTTTTCCAGAGCATTGGCCAGAATTCCCGGCTTCCGTAATACTTGACACTGATTTTTTCCAGGGTATCCCCCTCAACAACCGTATGGATCGTCGTTTCGGCCCATGCGTGAGCGCAAAAAGAAATCGCACCCAGAGAGATCCATAAAAAGAACAAAAGTGAATGTCTTTTTTTCAAGGGACCCTCCCAATCAAAATTCATCCTCGGCCAAATACGAAAAGGCCAAGCGCAATTCCTTAACACCTATACAAAGCCGTTCTTCAATTTGTCAAGCACATCGAAGATAAAAATTGAGGGCATTTCATTCAAACATGGACGAAAAGGAGGATTCTGGGTTACAGTTTTATCCAGAAGCTGAAAGCTGAAGGCTCAAAGCCAGAGAGGGTTTTCGTCCGGGCCTTTTGAGCTTTTGGCCCAGAGAGGTTCATTTTGAGGCAGCTCTTTATCTTATTGTCCCTGATTGTTTTGGCGGGGATTCTGATATTCAAGGAAGAACGCATGGATCGCCCCGAAGTCTCAACCGGGGAAGGCTGCATTCACTGTCACAAAGGAATGTCCGATTCGGACCGCTCTCATCCGGCAGCCGCTTTTGGATGCGCCGCTTGTCATCTCGGCAATTCCTATTCCCTGGATGAGAAAAGAGCACATGCCAACATGGTCGGGAATCCGGGAGATCTAAGGGTCATCGAGAGGACCTGTGGTAAAACCGGTTGTCACGGAGAGATTGCCGACCGTGTCAAAAAGAGCCTGATGGCCACCAACAAGGGGATCTTGAGGATTGTTCAGGACCAGTGGGGAAATGGGCAAAGGGATAAGACGCTGTCCGTAAAACCATTGGCGGTAACGGATCTTTATGGAAGAAGCCTTCCAGAGAATGCGCCCCTTGATTTGTACCGAAAGATGTGCGGTGGTTGCCATCTCTGGAAAAAAAGGGCGCCCCATGGGGGGGAAGCGGGAAGACGCGGGGGTGGATGCAGCGACTGTCATGTGCTGGACGATGACAGTGTTAAAAGCCCAAAGGATCGACGCATGAAACATCCGAAAATGACCACCAGAATCCCTTCTGAAAACTGCGTCAAATGTCACAACCGATCAGCGAGAATCGGTTTGTCCTATTTCGGAAAGTTTGAATCCGCCGGTTACGGCACCCCTTATACGGGAAGTGACTTGAGCCAGAGACGGCTTTCAGGCCGGCGATTTTATTTGAATCTTCAAGCAGATGTTCATTTTGAGAAAGGAAAGATGGTCTGTATTGACTGTCATACGGCCACGGGCCTGATGGGGGACGGCCGCTCATATGACAACATGGCGGATCAGGTGGACATTACCTGTGAGGCATGTCATTTGCCCCGCTTCCAATCAAATCCCGAGACAGATGCCCTGGGGGACCGGCTGGCCTTTTTGAATGGTGGGATCCCCAAACCTGAGGGGCGGCCCGTTGCCCGCACCCGTAAGGGAACCCCCCTCTATAATCTTCAAGAAAAGGAAGGGAAAGCCGTTTTTTACCGTAAAATGGATGGCCGGATCCTCACGTTAAAGGCGTTGAAAGACCCTCACAAAGCCCATCACAACATGACGGGCCACCATCGGCTCTCTTGCCAGGCCTGCCACAGTGCCTGGATTCCCCAATGTTACGGATGCCACTTGACATACCAGGCATCCGAGATGCAGAAGGACTGGATCACCGGCGAAAAGAGAATGGGAAAATGGAAGGAAGCCCGGACCTATTTGCGTTTCAGCAAGCCCGCACTCGGATTGCGAAGCGTGGACCGCGTCTATCCCCTATCGCCTTGTCAGGTATTCTTCTCGGCCTCTGAGGATGCAGGCCCCTTCATTACACCCAAATCCTTTAAAAACCTTAACCTCGCTAGCTTCGATCCCCATACCACCCAATTAAAATCCCGGTCATGCGTCGATTGCCATACGGACCCAAAATCCATGGGACTGGGTGAAGGAATACTCCGCCACAAAAAGGGAAAGTACCTGTTCCGGCCCACCCACCGGGCAACAGACCACGGCTCAGACCTGGCTTTTCCCTTGGACGGATTTGTAAACCTTGAGGGTGAACCCCTTCAAACCGGCTCGGCAAACGGCGTCAGGCCCTTTAACCGGCAGGAGCTGGAGCGGATCCTTCAGGTGGGACCTTGCCTGGGATGTCACAATCAATACGAAGATGAGATTTACAGAGATTTCCCCAACTCTCTGAAACGGTTTAAGATCGATGAGGGCCTGCCGTGTTCCAATTGACGCCGCCCATGCGTATTATTAGATGCCTCTGTTTGGGGGGGCTCATATGTCTCACGATCCCATTGATGATGCCGGTGATTTCCATTTGGGCGGAAGAAGCGGCTCAAAAACAAAACTTCAGAGAGTGCCTCTCCTGCCACAAGGGGATCGAGACCATCAGCAAAAGTCACCCCTTTGCCTGTGCCAAATGCCATTTGCACCAAAGGGATCAAAACGAAAGAGCGCTTGACAGTCACGACCCCATTGTGCGCAATCCTTCCGATCCCAAAACCGTCAGGGACTTTTGCCTTCCCTGCCATCAAAAGGAGATATCCGCCCTTTTGGGATCACTGCACTGGTCCATGGCCGGTATCATCAATCAGACCCGTTATCTCTGGGGCGCCCAAATAGCGGCCCAGCCGCCCCTTTACGGCATTGACGGTCCCTTGAAGGCACTTCCCATGTCCGACACTTCGACATCCCCAAAAACGCCCGCCGACCTGGTTGACGATTTTTTGCGAAGGCGCTGCCTGAGATGTCATCTCCACACAAAAGGGCCTGGGGGGCCCGGCCTTTACCGGGCCACCGGGTGTGCCGCATGTCACGTGCACTACCGTGAAGACGGCCGTTATGGAGGAAAAGATGAGGCCATTAACAAGGCCAAAACCGGGTACCCCCTGACACATGAATTCACACGGCTTATTCCCAACGATCAGTGCCTTCACTGCCACCATCAGAACCGGGTGGGCGCGGACTACGAAGGACTGTTTGAGCACGACTACAGTGATGTTTTCCGATCCCCCCTGGTTCGGGGAAAGCCCAAACCCCGAACACACGGGTTCGACTACCATCATCTTTCAAAGGATGTCCATGCTGAAAGAGGCCTTTGGTGCATTGATTGCCACACCAAGGGAGACGTCATGGGAGATGGGATTGTCTACGGCTATCAGATGGCGGTACCCAAAAGAACCTGTGAAGACTGCCACGGGGGATTTGAAAATCCCTTGCCCGATCCATCCGTTTCGGCCATCAGCTATACGGACGGCGGTCTTTACTTCCGCTCAAAAGGGAACCGGCCTAAGCATGATCTCCCGCTGTTTAAAAACGCTTCTTCCGCCCATGGCATATCCGCCCACAAGAAGGTTCGGTGCAGCGCCTGCCATGCACAGTGGTCTTACCAGGATTATGGCTTAAGTGTCATCCGCGAAGAGATAATCGGGGACTATAAGTGGATCGGCCGAACGGCTCAAGGGGATCCGGCCCTCGAAAGAGAACTGAAAAGGCTCACCATGAAGGACGTTGTCGGTTACCCCGTATCAACGGATTGGGTTTCAGGGGAGAAAAGGCCGGGGATCTGGTCCCTGGGATGGCGATTCAAACGGTGGGAACCGATGCCTTTGGGTGTGGATCAGACCGGCCGTTTTGCCGTCTTAAGACCCCGGTATCAATATCTGATTACGGCCGTGGACCGCTCGGGCCGCGTAATTCTGAACAGTATCATTCCCGAAAGAGGGGACGGGAGCGGAAAGGGATGGGCGTTTATGCCGTATGTACCCCACACCATTGCTCCCTTTGGGAGGGCATGCCTCTCATGCCATCAGAACCGTGTGGCGGCGGGGCTGCCGTCAGATGAAAAACAGACGGCGGACACCCGTTTGATGATCCCTTCACCGCCGGCCGTGAAAGCCATGCGGCTTTTGAGCAAGGAAGAGCAGAAAAAACTGGGCCAACCCGATCCTGCATGGCACAGGGAAAGGCTCAGAAGTCTCAAAACCTTGCCATGAGTCATTAGGGGCTTCAGTAGGAGAGCTGGTAGTTTAGATTCGTCCCTTCTCGCCTGACGCGTATGGTTGTGCCGTTCGAGGCCACACGGAGATTAATCCTGGATGCCATTTCCTCATAGTCTTCTGTTTTGTAGGCGTCGGAGGAATCCACCGGCTCTTGGGACCATCCGCCGCCCGCCAGATCAACGGACCGATTGGCCGGTTGGTGAACAACAAGGGCACCCGCCGATATGGGGAGGTTGATATTGCCGCTGCACCCGGCCAACTTGAAATCCGCACTGTAGTCACCCGGGGCGTAGGCTCCGGCGAAATCGAGATCGAGGCTGCTACCCGCGGCACTTAATTGAAATGCCTCAAAGGCGGTCTGTCCAATGTTGGCTCCTTGAAGGAAAGTACCCTCGCATATAATGTTCAGGCTGGTCACACTGTTTGGCGTCGGTCCGCTGAAATTGAGTCTTGTCCGGGTCCCTTTCAGACCCATAACGACCCCGGAAAGGGGCATTCCCCCCAGATCCATGTCTGCCTGGACACCCGCAAAATCGAGGGTCAAATCGGTTTCCAGATCGTACCTGCCAATCTGAATCTCCCAATCATGCAAAGTGGTTTCCGCTCCCTTTGCCGCCTCTGCGCTGGATGAAATTCCCACTGAATAAGCGCCTTCCAAAACACCTTCAGAGAATACGGGCAGAAGCGCATCGCCGTCGAATTTGACCAAAACCCTCACAACAAGATCCGGGTCATCCGATTGGGTTATTAAAACTCTGGCATTTCGTATGGTGAAGCGCAAATCCAGTTTGCTGACACCGGTTTGAAAGACGGTGTCGGGCCGCAAAACAAATTCCTCCTCGTATTTGGCCGCAGACACATCAACGACGCTCAAAAGGAATGCCGCAATGAGCAACCCATTGATAATGAAGAGTTTTTTTACCATCTTTCGGTCCTCCAAATACTCAAACGTCTCCCTATTATAAGCAGTCAGGAGATCAGCGTCAACCGTGGTGCCATCTTTACGAAAAGACGCCGCATCCTTATTTAGTCCTCAGGTGCTTTGAGCGAAGGTGATCCCTGATGGTCCTTGCCAAGGTGGAAGTTGATCCACGAAGAGCTTTTATCCAGTTCCCAATTGCGGGGTGGAATGAATCCCTGATCGATGTTGTCGGGTCTGCCGATGGCTGCCCACCGCCTGTACGCCTTAAACCATACACAGTAGCGATCCGGATGCACCTCGCAACGGCCTTCCCGGCTCCCACCGCAGGGGCCGTTTCGCGTGTGTTTCGGGCACTGGGATTCAGGGCAGAAAAAGGCCAGATGTTGAAGGCCGCAATCCCCGCATTCCCGGCAGGAAAAAAGCATCTTTTTTGAGATGTCCTCTAGGGTTTTGGTAAAGAGATACCCAAAGGGCCGTCTCTCGAGCCTGGTGCAGAGGCGCCTGTAAAATCCCGAAAAGAGGGCATCATGGCTGAAAAAGGTACGGTGGACTTCCCGATATACCCCAAAAAGCATCTTCTCGCCTTTCGAAATGCGGCTGACTGTCGGATTCCGTTTGGTACTGCAGAGTCCGGTCTTTGGATCCCTGGCATACCGGTAGAAGCCGTTTTTCTGGGGAAAATCGAATTCGGGCACAAAATCCCGCCACCGATGTTCAATCCGCGCCGCGCGATCCAGAATCTGAGCCAGGGTATCGAAGCTGTGATGAATGCCGCCAATATGGGCCCCTTTGTACCCAAGTCCCTTAAGCACCACCAAGAGCTTTGCCGAACGTTCCACCGCTGCCTGATGTCCGCTCTTCTTATTGTGCCACTCCCGCCGGACGCTTCTGAGCAATTCCGGTGTCACAACGGCCCCGGGAACCCGGCCGTTGGCCATGACTTTTGCCGCTCCCGGCGTCAGAACATAGACCGATCCCAAGGTGGGGGTATGAATGTGCAAATCCCGCTGAACACAAATCAGTTCATGAAACTTCCTGACGTCAAACCCCAGCTGTGTGATGGCAAATGCGGCCGCTGCCCTGATTTTTTTCTGCATTTTGGCATATTGGCAAAAAACCTCTTCCTCGGTTTGTTTAAAAGGAGAGACCGCGCATCCCACGAAAAAATTTTCCCGATCACCCACAGCCAGGGTGCCCTCCCCCATCATTTTGAGCATGACCAGAAGGCCGACGGAATCGAGGTCAAAAACCGGGGCTCCTTTTCCGGCGAATCCTTCCCCTGAAAAATCACCGGTCAGCGCCAGGATATTTCGAATTCCCATATGTCCCAATTGAAGGGCCCGGCTTTCCAAACCCACCCGGTTTTGGTCGCGGCACGTAAAGTGAACGATGACATCCATCCCTTTTCGAATGATTTCACGTCCCAGAACATCAGGGCTCAGCGAGGGGTGCCCGCCCGGGTTGTCCGTGATACTCACCGCCGATATTCTGCCGTCAGCCAAGGCATTTTCCGCAATCGACATCACGGTATCCACGGAACGGCCCCGGGACTGTTCCCCGGGCACCAGTTCCAGGGTGATCACAAAGCTCTCCGGCTTGGCTAGGTCTTTCCGAAACGTCCTGGCTGGCCTTTCGGTCATATCTCCTCCATATTCAGTCATATCCCCCTAAACGGCAAAAGTAACAGATATGGAGAGCATTCGTAAAGAGGCCTTTTCCCGATCCCCACGCTTCAGGGAATCTCGTTGATGTTAAGGATCTTAAAACAGCAGGGGCATCTATGCAGATTTTCCCTCATGTGATCGCTTCTAGACCAGAAAAGGGTTTGGCATCTGGCATCGGAAAAGCAATACTGCACCCAAACCGGAAATCCGCACCCACAAAATCTTTCTTGCATTTTCTTTACCTCCTTGTACCTTCTAAAACTTCATTTTCAATTTGTTTATTTTTATATCGCTTAGTTTATTAACATTAACATTCCAGGCAAAAAAATATTCCGAAGATTCATCACCGGTACTCCCTGGCGACCCATACCACTTTTCCGATAATCCTGGCCTTGTTCATTTCCTCCTCTTTAAGAAAAATCGGTGCATAGTCCTTGTTGTCGCTTTGAAGCACAAGACTGCTGGGGTGCTTTTCCACCCGCTTGACCATTACCGTATCCTCAATGCCAACCGCATAAAGGGCACCGGCAATGATGGCTTTCTGCGCTTCATCCACCAGAACCGTATCACCGTCCTTCAACTCGGGGGTCATGCTGTTTCCGAAGATGTCCATCAAAACCATGGAACCGGCGCTCCCTTTCCGGCTCAGCCAGTCTTTTCTGAAAGCATAGAAGCCCTCAATATCGGACCCAACTTCAAAGGAACCGTCTCCCGCACACAATCGGGCCTTTACTTTCGGGATTTTAGCAAATTCCGAGTCTTCGTTTGCGCTCCCTTTTTTCGGATTGCCGACCCCTCTTTCAAGCCAGTCGGGATTCAATCCGAAGGACCGCGAAAGTCCTAGAACCCACCCGGCGGGAACGGTTCCTTTCTTCTTGGCCTGAGTGACGGCGGATCGATTGATTCCCAAAACGGCGGCCAGATCGGTTTGAGATCTTATGTCCGTTTCTCTTGTCACCCGTTTAAAAAATGCGTCAAACCCATGGAAAACCATAAACGCCCCAAAGATGATAAATATAAACAGATTGTTAACTTTGATAAACCATTTCCCATTGCCTGTCAAGCTATTTTTCCGTGGGGCATGATTTTTCTTTTTACGCCTTCTCCATGGGAATCATTACCGGTTGCCCAATAAGTTCCTGGAGGGAGAGCACTTTCAAATTCCGGTCCCTGATGCCCATCAAGATGCGGTCGATTTCATGCAACCAGCGCTCTAATTCACCACTCTTTTTCGGCATGGTGTCATGAAGCGCGATGATATGACCCTGCTTTAGACAATTGAGCACACGGTCCGAAAGCCCTCCCAGTCGTCTGTTCCCCATGTCCCTCCCCCGGCAAGTGAAATTAACGGTGACCATCCCCAATTCCTGAAGCACCCCCGAAAGCTTGGGATTCGTAATGCCCACGGGCGGTCGAAACGCCAGGGGTCTGATACGGAAATACGCCAGGGCATCCTGTGCTGCCCTGATTTCTCTCAAGAGGCGCCTTCTGCTTTTCAGCATCATCAGGTTGTCATGGCTAAAGGAATGGTTTCCAATCTGATGTCCTCGTTCAAGTATTGTTTCAATTAACCGGGGATGGGCCGCTGCCTTTTTTCCAACAACAAAGAAAGTGGCTTTAACCCCGTGGCGGTCGAGAAGTGCCAGCAGCAACGGCGTCGTGAACGGATCGGGACCGTCATCAAAGGTGAGGCTCACCCCCTTTTCACCGGATTTTCCACGGCTGACGATGGGAAGGAAAAAACCGAGTCGCGGCACCAGGGGCGCCGCCATGCAGACACCCACGAACAGGAGCAGCGGTGCTGCGGCAACGGTCGCATCGTAAAAGGCCAACAGGGAAGCGGCTGAAAAACAGACGAGGCCAAGTTTGTGGGGTTTAGAAGACAATCAAATCACCGTCAGCCTTTTTCAGCCATCAACCAGACGGACTCACCCGTTGATCCTGAAGGGATGTTCTCCCTTATCCCAAAACCGGCCTCATTGATCAGTTTCAGAATTTTTCCAAGGGATCGGTTATAGAACGGTGTGTCGGAAAGTCTGAGTCTGGCCTTTTCCAGTTTCCATAGGAGTGAATGGTGGCCCTCCCGGGGGACGACCACACGGATAAGAAGTCGCCCGCCGCCATCCAGATTCGTGAAAAGCCGCTTCAAGGTCAAAGAAAAATCTTCATCCGATAAATAGTGTGTCATATCCAGCATCATCGCCAGGTCCGCCGGCGCCGGGACTGTTGGAATTTGGGGAGCGGCCCCCCGCGTCACTTGGCCCTCCTCCCCAACCGCCCTTGATGCAATGCGAACCCTTTCGATATCCGGTTCAATGCCGAATACCTTTGCTTCGGGGAATCGTTCAAGAAGCCAGCAGGCCGGAATGCCGTAACCGGTACCGATATCCAGAATGATCTTGGGATTCAAATCGGCATCACAAAACCGGGGTAATTCCTTGAACATGGGATCCATCAGCATTTTAAACCGGACAAAGGATCTGGGGTAGGCGTCCATGTTGCAAAACCGCCTCCGGACTCCCCGGAAAACGGTAAGAGGCTTTTCGGTCTTTTTGAAGGGCCTGTTCAATATGAATTCGAGGACCGGGGGCAAGAGAACAAAAGCGCCCAACAGAGAATAGGAGATCCCCATAAGCGATGTGAGACCCGCGCTTTTTAAGAGGGCATGCCGTGAGAAACACAACGCCCCGAATCCGATAATGGTGGAAAAGCCCGCCATAAAGACGGCCATTCGAACCAACCCGAACGAAGGATGCGTTTGCGTGCCATACCTTTGATAGGCCCTTACCATGAACAGGGAGTAATCAATCCCCATTCCGATCACGACGATGGAAAGCATCAATCCCGGAATATCCAGGGGGCGCCCCAAAAGGTGCAGGGTACCAAGGGTGCACACCATGGCAAACAACACGGGCATTAGGGCCGCCAATACCATGCGCCAGTCCAGAAAATAGAGAAAAAGGAGTACCACAACGCTTGAACCGATAATCCACAGCATCTTCAGGAAAGTTCCAAAGAGCAGCGCTCCCAACTTCTCTGAAAAGAAGGCGGGGTCGAATATTTTGCCCAGATGGGAATACCGGTCATAGAAAGATTGGGCGTCATAGGCCTGTCCGGGTTTGAAATTTGAGAACTGTACCCATGGGGCCCCATGGGATTCTTGGGTAATACCCATCATTTCAAGGAATTCCGGATCGATTGTCGTGCCGGTGGCTGGATCGTGATATCCCTCAAGCATTTCAAGAAAGGGAGAAAAGGCTCTGTCACTGAAACCCACCTCCGCGGAAGCCTGCCCCAATTTCCTCTTCAACCCATGGATCCGTTCCGAGGTCCAGAAAGACCGCCATGCGGAAAAATTATCTCTTGCGCGCTCTACTCCAGGGAAAACCATGGCCGGAATGAATCCGCCTGCAAGGGCGCCCGACAAAAGATCCCGGTGTACCAATGGCAGCATCCGGTCTCCCGCGGTTTGAAGATCGGCGATGCTTTTTCCCTCGGTCATGAGGAAGATGTTCCTGAAGATGCCTTCACCCCAGGCGTTGCTGAATCTCTGTTGGGCGGCGAGGGTTTCATCGCTTACGGTGTTCATGGCGTCTAAACTCACATAAAACCCGGGCCGTGCCAGAAATAGCATCACAAATCCCAGAATGGCCATGAAAAGCGCCCCTTTTTTGCCGAATCGGGTCAAGGCCGCCACCCCTCTCCGAAGGGGAAGGGGCCGGTTCGGGGCCGGCGGCATCTCCTTGAAAATGAGGGGAAAGACCAGATGAACAAAAAGGAATGAGAATCCGATACCCATGGCCGTAAAAAGGCCCAGTTGCTCAAAAATGGGAAAACCGGAGAAGGTCAGCGCACCGAAAGCGCCCATGGTGGTAAGAGCGGTTGCGAGCCCCACGGAACGGATCTCTTTAGCTGCCATTTTTCCCCTCGTCTTCTCCGGACGATCCAGAAAAAGAAGAAAGGCAATACCATGGTCCACGGTGATAGCAACAATGGCACCGCCAAAACCCAGCGCCATGATGGAAACAGATCGTTCCCACAGGGAGAGCACGAAAAAAGCGGCGGCAGACCCAAAGAGGGCCGGCAAAAAGGCAAAAAGCCCCAGAAGAGGCCTTGGAAATGAAAAAACCAGCAGCAACGCGATTCCCAGGCTCGCCAGGAGTATGGCCCGTCCACTGTCTTCCCTGGCAATGACTTCATTGTCCAGGGCCGACCGATAGGCACCCATGGGCGTAAAGCCAACACGATTTTCATCATTTCCGAACCGATCAGCCAACTCCTTGGCGATGCCACCTAAAAGCGCACTGAGCCGGCGTGCCTGCGCAGTATCCATCCCCGATCCCAAAGGTGTGGCCATCAACAGCAGATGCCTTCCATCCAAGGAAATGAGTTCTCCACCGAAGAACCGAACATTTCCGGATGGCGAGAGCGATGAGAGGCGGGCCAAAACCAAGTTGGAGAGTGCCAGGGGATCCTTTGACATGGTTGCCGAACGACCGATCCCCCCGAGTCCCAGCAGCTTGCGGTAATGATCCATTACCAGCAAATGGATGTTATCATCTGTTAAGAGCGGCGCCACCTTGTTTCGAAGTTCTCTCTCATCGAATAGAACCGGCAGGTGATTTACCACATGGGAAAGGAGATCCGGCATCACCTTCTCATAGTCTTCAAAACCGATCTTTCTAAAAAGACCGCTTTCCGCCAGTTTTTTCTTCACAAACCCGGCGCAACGCACTAGAAGTGCCGGGTCACTTTTTTGTAAGCCGATATCCATAAACAAACGGTCCTTTAGGGGATGATTCCTGAAGACCCGCTGGGCATCCGCGATCACGGGATCGTTCCCCGGCAGATACCGGGTAATGTCCGTGTCCATATGGGATAGGTGGAAGGCGGTGAACAAGAGTATCGCCACAAGGACAAATACCGCCAACAAATAAGGATACCGGATTTTAATGGATGTCATTATGGTTGCGAATATCCTTTGTTTAAGGGTATAAAACCGTTCAACAAACCAGCGCCCAAAATCAAAGCAAGATGAACCGCATCATTCTGAAAATTTTAGAGAAAGCAGCCAAGACCGACTTTGCCAAACAAGCCATGGCCGACAAAGCGGACCTTAGCGCTTTCAGGGAAAGGCCCTCCCCCCGCACCATCTTAGGGATCGTGATCATGGGCATCAGCTACATCATCGGTTGGCCGGCGATCGCGTTCCTGGGAGCCGCTTCAATCCATTTGGAAAAGCCGATGATCGCCATCATCGGAGGGCCGGTAACGTACGGCCTCTCACATCTGGTTTTCATTCTGGGAATGTATCTGGCGGGGGCCGATTACTCAAGGATCTTTTTAAGGTGGGCCGCAAGAAAAGCGGTGGAAAAGTATCAGAAAGACGTTGATAAAAGCACCCGGAAGTGAACCGCAGCCCAGGAATTCAGGATTCCGGATTCTCATGAAAAGATTTTGCCCGGATTCAGAATGCCTGCCGGATCAAAAGCGTTTTTTATGCGCCGCATCAGCGCAATGTTTTCAGCGGCTATTTCCATTTCCAGATAGGGTGCTTTGGTAATGCCCACACCGTGTTCACCGGTGATCGTCCCCCCCATCTCTATGACCTTTTCAAAAAGGGCTTTAACGATGGCATGTCCGTTTCTCAATTGAAGGGGGTCTTCCTTGTCGAGCATGATGTTCACATGGATGTTTCCGTCACCTGCGTGGCCGAATGCGGGAATGGGAAGGCCAAATTCCCCGGAAACCGTTTCCAGAAACGATACCAGTTCCGCCAAACGGCTTCTGGGAACCACGATGTCCTCGTTGATTTTGTGGGGCCTTAATTTGAAAAGGGAGGGAGACACATTCCGCCGTGCTTCCCAGAGCCCTTCAGCGCTTTGGGCGTCCTGAGCCGCCTGAAAGGTGGTTGCGCCGCATTTCGCGCACGATGCCTCAATGATTCCGGCCTGATGCTGAAGCAGGTCCGGGCTGCCGTCCACTTCAATCAAGAGCATGGCGCCAGCGTCTTCAGGCAGGTCAAGATGCATCTCTTCCCTCACGCAATCGATGCTCAGACGATCCATGAACTCTAAAATGGCGGGAACGATGCCGTTGCGGGTCATCATGGAGACGGTCTTTACGGCATTTGACACATCCTGAAAGAACGCCATCATGGTGCGTTTGCTTTCCGGTTTGGGTACCAGGCGAAGGGTCATCGCGGTGATCACTGCAAGGGTTCCTTCGGATCCCGCAATCAAACGAACCAGATCGTAACCCGCAACCCCTTTTTGGGTCTCAACACCTGTTTTGATGATTTCCCCGGTGGGCAGCACCACTGTAAGCCCCAGAACGTAGTCCCTGGTAACGCCGTATTTGACAGCCCTCAGCCCGCCGGCACATTCCGCAACATTCCCTCCCAGGGTGGACTTTTTCAGACTGGCGGGATCTGGCGGATAAAAAAGCCCCTGGGCCTCGACGGCCTCTTGAAGGTCTGCGGTGATGACGCCGGGCTCAGCTTTGGCCACGAGGTTTTCCCGGTCAATGGAGAGAATCCGATCCAGGCGGTCCATTGCCAGCACCACCCCCCCTTGAACCGGTACGGCCCCACCGCTCATGCCGGTCCCGGCGCCTCTGGGCACAACGGGAAAGCCGCTTTTCGTTGCCAGCCGGAGAATACGGGAAATCTCTTCGCTGTTGTGAGGAAAGGCCACCCCATCGGGCAAGTGGGCTATTTTGGTGGCATCCGCGGAAAAATCGACCATTTCCGCCTGTGTGGTGATGAAATTCCCTTTGCCGACAATTTCGGATATTTCAGTTAGGAGAGATTCAGAAATCATCACGCAACTTGAACACGCTGTTTGAGGGCGTGCTGGAGCGTCATGGTATCCATGAATTTGAGATCTCCTCCCATGGGTACCCCCAAGGCGATCCGTGTAATTCTGATCCCCGGATGCTTTTCAGAAAGTAAACCGGAAATATAAGATGCCGTGGTTTCACCGCCGGTGGTTGGATTGGTGGCCAGAATTATCTCTTCAATTTTCTCCCGCTCCAGTCGGGCGAGTAGCCGGCCGATTCTAAGGTCTTCGGGGCCAATGCCGTCCAGGGGGGAGAGCACCCCGTGCAGCACATGGTAACGGCCCCTGTAAACGCCGGATTCTTCCAGAGCCATCTGGTCCCCGGGCGTTTCGACCACACAGATGGTGCCATTGGCCCGTTGGTCGTTCCCGCAGATGACACAGGGATCCTCGTCGGTCAGGTTGAAACAGACAGAACAAAAGTGAATTTTTTCTTTTACTTCGATCAAACTACGCGCCAGATCTTCCGCCAGGTCGCGATTGCTTCGTAAAACGAAAAGCGCCATCCGGGTGGCCGATTTCTGTCCGATACCCGGAAGTTTGGAAAACTGATCAACCAGTTTGACCAGGGGTTCAGGATATATTCCCATGTATCAGATCATCCCATTTGTCATTTGTTGCTTTTTGCTGCGACCGTATCATGTAAAACTGGGCATTCCCGGAATGTTCATCCCTTTTGTGAGTTCTCCCATCCCTTCATTCATCATGTCCCTGGCCCTTGTAAGCGCATCGTTGCTTGCCGCCAAAACAAGGTCCTCCAGCATTTCCACATCTTCCGGATCCACGACTTCAGGATCGATTTTGATGGAAATAAGTTCCTGTTTACCGTTGGCCACCACGGTAACCATACCGCCACCGGCGGTTGCCTCAACGGTCTTCTCCCCCAACTCTTCCTGTAGTTTTGCCATTTTGTTTTGAAATTTCTGGGCCTGCTTCATCAGTTGCCCCATGTTCGGCATACCTTTCATTATGAAAACCTCCTGCTTATTTGCCTATTTGTTGATCAATTTGCCTTCAAACAACTCCAGAACATTCTCTGCCGCTTCTCGAATCTCGGGTGGCAGATTGGGAGGCTCGGTTGTCTCCTTTTCCCGATTCTGTTGGGAAAAGCCCTTTTCACTCCCCTCCCGGTCGTACGCTTTTGCAACGATCTTTATTTGGATATTGCGCCCAAAGAAAGCGCCGCATAACGCCTCCAGTTGATCCCGCTTTTCCTGTTCCTCGAAATAGCCCGCGGAAAATTTGTGGCTTCCGTTCTCAATTTCAAGGATATCCTCCGAAAGACCCTTGAGATGCCAGTTACTCAGGATGGTGTAGAGCATTCTGTTTTTGGTGGAAATAAACTGAAGAAATGCTTCCCAACTCTTTTCTCCGCCTGAAGCCGGGTCTTTTGAGACTTCTAAATCCCGTTGTTGGGAGTTGGTTTCCTCCTCGTCCGCGGACCTTATCCTTGCTTTGGTTTCATCGGTTTTGGAGGGCCAGTTCAAGGGCGGATCCAGGATGGCACTCCCCGCTTCTCCCGTTTGATCCGATGACAGGGATGCGAGCCGCTCTTCCAGAAGGACCATCTTTTTCATGATGTCGTCAAATGACAGATAGTCTTCCAGAGTACACAGCTTGATCAAAGTGGTCTCCAATACCAGCCGCGGGTAGGTTGAATACCTGAGGACATCCTCCCTGTTAATGAGAAAATTCAACACGACCTGAAGTTTTTCCTCGCCAGCCAATTCTGCCTGACGCCGGATCTCCTCCCGGTCGCTTTCGCTCATGTCAATGAGATCTTCATCAGGGGCAATCAAACTCACCAGCAGGTTTCTGAACTGTCCCATGAGCGCACGGTAGAATTCCTTGATATCGTATCCCTGACTATAGATTTTTTCAACAACAGCCAGACACCGGTTCACGGCGCCCAAAATGATGGCGGAAGAGGACTCGAAGATGAGGCCTCGATCAATGATACCCAGAATTTCAGGCACCTGATCGTCCGAAATGTTCTCTCCGGCAAATGAGATGACCTGATCCAGAAGGCTTTCCGCGTCCCTCATGCTTCCTTCCGCTTCCCGGGCAATCATGGCAAGGCCAGTAGTGCCGATGGTGACGCCCTCATGTGCGGAAATCTTCTCAAGGTATTTGACAATTTTGGGGAGTGGAATCCGTTTAAAATCAAACCGCTGGCATCTGGACAGAATCGTTATGGGAACCTTATGGGATTCCGTGGTGGCGAAGATGAACTTCACATGGGCTGGCGGCTCTTCAAGGGTTTTGAGCAGTGCATTAAAGGCTGGCAGGGTCAGCATGTGAACTTCATCAATCACGTAGATGCGATACTGGCTGGATGAAGGCATGTATCGGGCGTTTTCCCGCAACTCCCGAATCTCGTCGATACCCCGGTTGGATGCGCCGTCGATTTCCTGCACATCGACGGAACTCCCTTCCGTTATTTCCCGGCACGACCGGCACCTGTTGCAGGGTATTCCGGGCGTCCCATCAGCGCAGTTGATGGCTTTCGCGAAAATCCTGGCAACCGATGTCTTGCCCACGCCCCTCGGTCCCCCAAAGATATAAGCGTGAGCCAGCCTGCCGGTTTTGATGGCATTTGCCAGTGTCTGCGTAATGTGTTCCTGGCCAATGACATCCTCAAAAACCTGGGGACGCCATTTCCTGGCAAGAACTTCGTAGGACATTTCTTTACAACTCACAAGGGACTGAAACGCTTCCGGAAAGTTAACTGGGCGGGCCGGCCCTTCAAGAACCCATGGGGATTATGTGAGTAAAGACAACTCATTCAAATAAATGGCGGAGAGAGAGGGATTCGAACCCTCGGTACCACGGTTAGCAGTACACGCGATTTCCAGTCGCGCTCCTTCGGCCAGCTCGGACATCTCTCCATTTTTGAACGAATATGGAATCACCCACCATCGGAAAAGAACCGTACCGCCCTCACGGAATCTGGCGGAGAGGGTGGGATTCGAACCCACGTGCCCCGCTCTTCACGGGACAAGTCGATTTCGAGTCGACCCCGTTACGACCACTTCGGTACCTCTCCTTTGTCCGGTCTATTGCCCTTTCCTCTGCGGGCTTGAAAAAATGATCTCATCAAGGCCCGGCACTCGTCCTCCATAACACCGGAAACGATTTCTATTCTGTGGTTCAGGCGCTCATCCCGGGAAAGGTCATACAAGGAACCGGCAGCCCCCCCCTTTTTGTCGTGGGCACCGAAGGCCAGCGTTGACACCCTTGAATGAATGGCCGTCCCCATGCACATGAAACACGGTTCTATGGTGGCCACCAGGAGGCATCGGTTCAGGCGGTAATTTCCTGTGGCACTGCAAGCCTTTCGTATGGCCAGAATTTCAGCATGTGCCGTGGGATCACAAAGTGAAATGGGCTGATTATGCGCCCGCGACAAAATGCGTCCTTCAGGGTCCGCGAGCACTGCCCCTATGGGGACCTCACCTTTTGCGAAGGCCTTCTTCGCTTCCAGCAGTGCCTGTGCCATCAAATGATAAAGATCAAGATGCATTTTTCAATGCTTGTACATTATTTTTTTCCGGTACGTCAAGATGAATAGTCTTAGAGGCATGTGAAAAAATCATCTTGAAGGCGCTATTGGGCGCCTCAAAATAAGCGTTTCTCATGACGTGGCTATGAGCTTTCACTTTCGTGACCCAGCAAAATCATGCGTTCCTTTGCGGCGGCCTCCCGTTCCGTATCAAGCTCACGCCATTCTTCTTTGAGACGCTTAAGCTCATCCTCCAGTGAAAGCACTTCTTCGGCCCGGCCATGCGCTTTTTGTGCCTTCAATTCATCAAGCCGCTTTTTGACGACCCGAACGCGCTCTTTGATGGACTTCATGGCCTGTAGCGCCTTCTTTTCCCTGGGGGTGGGGATCTCCATTTTGCCGGTGCAGGTGTTCACATTACCCAGCCCTGGCGTTGTTCCGTCAGCGTTTTCCATGGTTTCCACGTCCCTGTATGGTTGCCGATAATGGAAGAAATCAGGGCGGCGCCTAAACGGGTCGGCCTGCCAGATCCTTTCCGGTCAGAAGCTTGAGGGCATCCATGTATTTTTCCCTCGTCTTACTGACAATCTCTTCCGGCAGTTTAGGGGGCGGCGGTGTCTTGGGCCATTTGATCTCTTCCAGATAATCCCTTAAAAACTGCTTGTCAAAGCTCTTTTGCGGGCCGCCCGGCGTGTATGTATCCATGGGCCAGAAACGGGATGAATCCGGTGTTAACACTTCGTCAATCAGAATTAGTTTGCCATCTTTGATGCCGAATTCAAATTTTGTGTCCGCAACGATGATCCCTTTTTCGGCGGCGAGTTCCCTGCCGAAATTGTAAATCTTTAGGCTCAGACGGCGGACTTCCTCGGCCCTTTCCCGCCCGATGAGGCCCACGGCGGTCTCGAAATCGATGTTTTCGTCATGGAGACCGTCTTGTGCTTTGGTGGAAGGGGTGAATATGGGTTCAGGGAGCTGTTCAGATTCCTCCAGTCCCTTGGGCAGGGTAATGCCGCAGACCTTTCCGGTCTTCGTATACTCCTTCCAGCCGGAGCCCGAGATGTAGCCTCTGACGATACACTCCACCGGCAGAGGGTCTGCTTTTTTTACCAGCATGCTGCGATGTTCCAGCTCTTCCATGTATTTTCGGCATACCTCGGGGTATTCGCTCGAATCGCTGCTGATAATATGGTTTTCAACCGTTGATGCCAGCTTTTCAAACCAGAAGAGGCTTATCCCCGTGAGGATGCTCCCCTTGTCCGGTATGGGATCATCCATCACCACGTCAAAGGCGCTCATACGGTCGGAGGCCACAATCAGCAGATTGTCTTCAATTTCGTAGACGTCACGGACTTTGCCGCGTCTTAAAAGGGGTATATCCTTGAAGTCTGTTTCTCTTACAATCTTTGAACCCATGTTCCTTTTCCTCCAGTTTTCTTTTTGCAGCCGGAGTCTTTCTGGCAGCTTCCATAATGGTATAAAATCGTACTATAATGCTTTACATAATGCAAGCTGACCGGTTGGATATCGATATTTTCGGTCGAGTTTTATGGAGAAAGGCCATGAGATTTGTGGCGGATGTCATGCTGGGTAAACTGGCCAAATGGCTCAGGGTCTTAGGGTTTGATACCCTGTATCGCTCTTTTGACCCCATCGAACCTGTTGCGCACATGTCCCGGAAGGGGCGTATTCCATTGACACGCCAGAAAAAGCTTGTTTCCTCGCTGTTTAAGGCCGTCCACATAGAATACGACAATGTGGGCGATCAATTGAACCAGTTGAAGGAGGCAGTCGCCATCAACACCTTTCATTCCGAGTGGTTCTGCCGGTGCATTCGCTGCAACAGCCTTTTGAAGGATGCCAATATTGAAGCGGCCCGCGACAGCGTGCCGGAGTACGTCTTCTACCGGAACTTTAAAAGGATTCGGTTCTGCGCCACCTGCGGTAAGTACTTCTGGCCCGGCAGCCACAGGACAAGAATGGAGAAACAGCTCAGTGGCTGGGGTTTCTTTAACTGGAATTCCGATATAAGGATCAAAAAAAATTGGAAATTTTTCAAAAAAGCCGCCAATTTTGATTTTTCATAAACTTTTCAGCATGTTGCCTGGG